>JBDTLK010000142.1:0-9431 GCA_039934835.1 Edaphobacterium sp. (SeqCode)
TCGACGAGATCGACAAGGCGGACATCGAGTTCCCCAACGACCTGCTGCGCGAGCTCGACCGCATGGAGTTCTACGTCTACGAGACGCAGCAGACGATCCGCGCGACGCGCCGGCCGCTGGTGGTTATCACGTCGAACAACGAAAAAGAGCTGCCTGACGCGTTCCTGCGTCGCTGCTTCTTCCACTACATCCGCTTTCCGGACAAGGAGACGATGACGCGCATCGTCGATGTGCATTTCCCGGGACTCAAGAAGGCCTTGCTGCAGGAAGCGCTGGAAGTCTTCTTTGCCCTGCGCGAAGTGCCTGGACTGAAGAAAAAGCCGTCGACGTCGGAATTGCTCGACTGGCTCAAGCTGTTGCTGGCGGAGGACATTCCGCCCGAAGCGCTGCGCAGCACCGACAAGAAAGTGCTCATTCCGCCTCTGCATGGGGCGCTGCTCAAAAACGAGCAGGATGTGCACCTGTTCGAGAAAGTCGCGTTCATGGCGCGCTCGGGTCGATGAGCGCGGCTGCCATGGCCTTCGTCGAACCTGTAACTCTCAAAGGCGCGCACGCGACGCTTGAACCGCTTACGCGCGAGCACGAGGCCGCACTTGCCCTGGCTGCCGACGATGGCGAAATCTGGCGGCTGTGGTACACGTCGGTCGCGACGCCGGAGAAGATGGCGGGCTACGTTGGAACGGCGCTGGACATGCGCGAGCGCCTGGGCGCGATGCCCTTCGTGGTGCGTGACAACGTCTCCGGCGACATCGTCGGATGCACTCGGTACTTCAACGTCGACGCGACCCATCGACGGCTGGAAATAGGGCACACCTGGTACGCCAGGCGCGCGCAGCGCAGCGCGATCAATACCGAGTGTAAGCTATTGCTGCTCACGCATGCCTTCGAAAAGCTGCGCTGCATCGCAGTCGAGTTCCGTACGCACTGGTTCAATCACGCCTCGCGCGCGGCTATCGTGCGACTGGGTGCCAAGCAGGACGCGGTGCTGCGCAACCACCAGATTTCAGCCGACGGGAGCTATCGCGACACGGTGGTATTCAGCATTATCGAAAGCGAATGGCCGGCGGTGAAGCAGCACCTGCGCTACCAGCTGGAGCGCCCACGCTAAGGAAGACATCGCCGTGCTGGTCGACTTCTTCCTGCATCTCAAGGCCGCCAAGCTGCCGGTTTCCACGCGCGAATTCCTGACGCTGCTCGAAGCGCTGCAGCGTGGGGTGGTCAGCAACGACATCGACGATTTCTACGTGCTCGCGCGCACCTGCCTGGTGAAGGATGAAGCACTTTATGACCGCTTCAACCTTGCCTTCGGCAGCTACTTCAAGGGCGTCGAAGGTGTCTTCGACCCCCGCCGCGAAATTCCCGAGGAGTGGATCAGAAAACTCATCGAAGGCAACCTCTCCGAAGAGGACAAGGCGCTGGTCGAGGCGCTCGGCGGCTGGGACAAGCTGATGGAAACGCTGCAGCAGCGGCTGGAGGAGCAGCGCGGTCGTCACCAGGGCGGCTCGAAGTGGATCGGCACCGCCGGCACCAGCCCGTTCGGCGCGTACGGCTTCAATCCGGAAGGTATCCGCATCGGCCAGGAAGCCGGCGGCAATCGCAGCGCGGTCAAGGTGTGGGATGAACGCACCTTCCGCAATCTCGACGATTCGGTCGAGCTCAATACGCGCAACATCAAGATCGCGCTGCGCCGCCTGCGCCGGTTCGCGCGCGAAGGCGTTCCAGAAGAGCTCGACATGCCCGGCACGATCGAAGGCACCGCCAGGAACGCGGGGTGGCTGGATCTGCACTTGGTCCCGGAGCGCCGCAATCGGGTGAAGGTCCTGCTGTTCCTGGACGTCGGCGGTTCGATGGACCCGCACGTTCGCACCTGCGAGGAACTGTTCTCGGCGGCCAAGAGCGAGTTTCGCCACCTCGAATATTTCTACTTCCACAACTGCGTCTACGACTACGTCTGGCGCGACAACCGCCGACGTCGCAACGAGCGCTTCGCCACGTTCGACATCCTGCACAAGTACGGCCCCGACTGGCGGCTCATCTTCGTCGGCGACGCCGCGATGAGCCCTTATGAATTGGTGCAGGCCGGCGGCAGTGTCGAGTACATCAACGACGAGCCGGGAATCCTGTGGCTCCAGCGCCTGTTCGACACGTATCGGCATGCCATCTGGCTCAATCCCGAACCGGAACGGACCTGGACTTACACGCGCTCGACACAAATGGTCCTCGAAATGCTGGGCCCGCGCATGTTCCCGCTGACGCTCGATGGATTGCAGCGCGCCATCGCTGCCCTGAGAAAGTGACCTAGCCGCAGACCACGTACGACTCGGAATGCGGTTGAACAGAGTCGGCGCGCCCACGACGCTGCGCTAACCAGGTGAACGAGCGCTTGCGATCTAGCCTCCTGCGATACTGTCGCTGCCAATTCGCACCGTCGCAAAATGCCACGCGAGGCCGAGCAGCACCAGCATCCACACGATCACAGGCCCGCTCGGCAGGTCGAGCGCAGTCGACACGACCAGGCCGGTCGCATAGCCCAGCGCGCTGAGTGTCCACGCGGCGGCGAGACGGCGGTGGTGCATCGCGCGCGTCGCCAGCGGCGGCACGATCAGCGTCGCGAATACCAGATACAGCCCGACCAGCTGCACCGAAATCGTCACCGCAAGCGCGAACAGCGCGTAGAAGCCGGTTCTGCCCAGACGCTCGCGCACGCCGAACCACAACGCGAGAATCGCCGCGTAAAGTACTGCCGCCCAGATCAGCCGCGACGGCTGCGCCCACAGTATCTGCCCGACCAGCAGGTCGCGCAGATGTTCGCTGCCATGCACGTTACTGGCGAGCAGCAGGACGCTGCCCGTCGCGCCGAGGACGAATACCACGCCGATGACCGCTTCCTGCACGTCGGGCCAGACGCGCTCGGTCCAGGTCAGCAGCAGCGCGCCACCGAGCGCCGCGGCGAGTGCGGCGACCTGGACCGCGATGCCCTGGGCCTCGAAGCCGACGCGATCCGCCAGCAACACTCCACAACCCGCAATCTGTGCGATCGCCAGGTCGATGAAGACTATGCCGCGGGCCAGCACCTGCATGCCCAGGGGAACATGCGTCGCGGTAACCAGCAATCCCGCGATGAACGCCGGCAGCAGGATGGAAAATTCCAGGGCGTTGATGTTCACTGCGCACCTTTCACCAGCCGGGCGATGGTGTCGTCGAACAGCCCGTAGAGATCCTTGGACTGGTCATTGCCGCCCACCGTGAATGGCAGTGTCACCGCGTTGATCTTCGCGCGTTCAGCGATCCACTGCGACGCGCGGTCGCTCTGATACGCAGCGCGCAGGACCATTTTCGCCGGCGTTCGTTGCAATGTTGCGAGTACTTCCCCCAGGTGCGACGTGGTCGGTTCGACGCCGGGTTTGGGTTCGAGCGTCGCGACCTCCTTGAGACCGACCCACGCGATCAGGTAGGTAAAGGCCTTGTGCTGCACGACGATGGGCACACCCTTGAGTGGCGCGGCCTGTTTCTCCCAATTGGCCATTGCTCCCGTCCAGCGCTCGGCAAAAGTCTTATAGCGCGCCTGATAGAACGCGGCATTTTCGGGATCGAGTTCGGCCAGGCGCAGCGCCAGTGGCGCGGCGACCTTGGCGATGTTGCGCGGGTCGGTCTGGATATGCGGGTCGCCGGCGGCATGTACGTCGCCGTCGGCGCGATCGAGCCGTGTCGGCTTGTCGAGGAGCGTTACGTACTGGGCCGTCTCGAAGTAGCCGCGCTTGCCGGGTTGCACTTTTGGATTGCCGGCCTGTTGCAGCACCAGCGGCAGCCAGCCGATCTCGAGCTCGGCGCCGGTCGCGACGACCAGGTCGGCGCCGCGCGCGCGCGCGATCAGGCTGGGCTTGGCTTCGACGTGATGGGGATCCTGCAGCGCGTTGGTCGCGGTGTAGATCTTCACCTTGTCACCACCGAGTTCTTCTACCAGCGCGCCCCATTCAGGCACGGTCGCGAACACGCTCAGTGCGGCGCTCGCGGGCACCATCCACCCCGTCACCAGAACCACGCACAGCCATTGCAGATGCGATTTCATGAGTGGCTCCTAGTATTTGTGGGCGCCGTGCGCGCCCAGCGTCAGGATGTACTGCAGGAAGAATTCGTTGTCGGTGATGCCTTCGCGAAGCTTGGCCTGCGCGAACTGCAGGCGGAAGCGGCTGAATTCGGACGGCGTCCAGTCGAGCATGACGGTCGAGCGTTGCGGACGGAACGATGGATTGAGCAGGTACACCGCGTTTGTTCCGTAGTCGACATTTCCCGGAATGAGATAGTCGTAGCGCGCGCCGACCCGCCACGCCGGCATGAACTGGTACACGCCCTGGACGTAGAAACCAGTTTGCCTCGCGCCGTAGTTCGAGGTGGTGGTAAGGCCTAGCGAGCCATCGCGGTCGTAGGTGAAATTGCCGCTCTCCCGGCGCCAGAAGTACTCGACCTGCAACTTGAAATTGGTGTCCTGCGCGTTGCCATTGGGTGCGTACTTCCAGACGAAGTCGGCCACCGCAAGCCTGCTGTTGCCGGAAAAGCCGACCTGCGCGTCGTTGCCGCGGATGTCGGACTGCGCATAGTCGCGATTGCGGGCGCGCGTTTGCAGGTACGACAGCCCCGCCCGCCAGCTGTTGCTCGCGTTGATGTCGCCCCCCGTGTGGACATACACGATGCCCGAGCCGATGCCGTTCTTGTTCTGCGACGTACCGGGAAAGCCCTCGCCGCTGCCGAGTTCGCCGCCGAATTCCAGGAACTGATCGGTCGGAGCAAGCCATTTGAGCTGCACGCCATCGACATCGTACTGGCCGCCGAGAAAGGCCTGGTACGCCAGCGGTGCGTCGACGAAGTCCCAGACGTGCTGATGCTGATCGTTGAGGTAACCGAGCCCGGAGAAGAAGCGTCCGAATTTTGGTGCCAGGCCGTTGCCGGCACCCGTGTACAACCCGTAGGCCTCTTCGACCGAAAGCGTGTTTTCCGGCGTGAGCGAGACGATGAGGTTGCCGTAGAACTTGTCATCGACGCTGGCGGAGATCGCCAGTTCGGATTCACTCAGGCTGAGGCCGCGCTTGCCCGGCGCGATATCGCCGCTGGGCGCGAAGCCGCTCAGGGCATACGTGTTGGGATCCTGCGAGAAATTGCTGTAGGTGCCCTGCAGTACCGCCGAGATCGCCGGATTGAAAGCGGCGATGCCGGCCGCCGCCGCAGTCGCGGGCGAAGGTGTGGCCGCGACTGGCGCGGCTGGTGGTACTGCGAGCGGTGCGGATGCGGCCGCGTCAGCCGACGGCGCCGTTCTCGCCTCGGCGTCCTTCAACCGCTGTTCAAGCGCCTGGATGCGCGCTTCGTAGTTCTCCTTCAGCTGCCGGATCTGGTCGCGGATATCCGCCAGATCGGCATCGCTTGCTGCCACGGCAATGGTCGGCGTGAGCAGCGCCAGCGCCAGTGCGCCGGACGCCCAGAACGAATTGGACACCTTGATGCTCCTCGGGTCATGTCATACCAAGTGTCGTCAGCAGTGACGACACGCGATGCGGACTCAGAGGAGCGAGGGAGGGGCGCGGCTGGAGTAGTAGGACGGTGCGGCGAGGCGGCGCGCTGCGGTCGCAACGTGCTGGCGCTCGCCGACAGGGGCAAGCGCTGGAGTGGAGCTGTGGCCACCGGGGATGGCCGACGTGCCGGCGGCCAGTAGCGCGCATTCCAGGCACGACGCATCCGCGACCGGCGCCTGCAGTCCCGTGTCGTGCCGGGCGTGCAGCACGCTGTCAAGGTGCTGCAGCGCATGCACCTGCAACTGGTGCTGCATGCCGAGCAGCAGCAGCGCGAAGAGCAGTGTGACGAAACGGCGGTGCTTGGCGGCGATCACGTGATCGATGGGCAGTGGCGGACTGACGAGTCAGTCTAACCCGAAACCGGCGCGCCGCAAAACCGCCGAGCTACATGGCAAGTGACGCAAACGTGGGCGCCAGCACTTCCAGCGCGTCCAACATGGTCGACGGTTCCTTGATGGTGATGCGCCACAGCGTGCGGGGGTCGTCCGGGTCGGTCAGCGTCGCCGAATGCAGCAGCGATGCGTTGTCCCAGATCACGACGTCGCCTCGCTGGTAGGGATAGCTGTGCACGTATTTCGGCTGCGTCGCGTGCGCGGCGAGTTCGTCGAGCAGCGCCAGCGCTTCGTCGTAGGGCATGCCGACGATGCCGTACGAGCTGCCCGACACGGCATACAGGGCCTTGCGCCCCGTGACTGGATGCGATCGCACGATCGGATGCGTGATCAGCGGCATCTTCGCTTTTTGCTCGTCGGTCAGCGGCGAGGCCGCGGTGCGGCTCATCTCGTCGGCGACCTTGCGATTGCCATAGTGATGGATCCCGATCAGCGGCTCGATGCGTCTTTTCATCGCCACCGACAGGTCGTCATAGGCGGCATACTGGTTCGCGAACAACGTGTTGCCGCCGACCTTGGGCACTTCGATCGAGTAGAGCATCGTCGCGCGCGCTGGTACCTGCAGATACGAATAGTCGGTGTGGAAGTATGAGCCCGCGTCGGCCAGTCCCACCGGCTGTCCATTTTGCCGGCGATTCGAGAGTATCAGGATGTTTGAGTCTTCGGGGTGGTGGAACTGGTCAATGACGTGCGGCTCCGGAGGACCAAAGCGACGCGCGAACGCCGCGTACTGGACGGGCGCCAAACGCTGGCGGCGCAAGACCAGCACCTGGCCGCGAAAAAAAGCGCGCTCGACGTCAGCAAAAGCATCGTCCGACATTGCGCGCGAGACGTCTACATCGTTCACTTCCAGTCCGAATCCGGACGACAGCGGCGTGATTCTCATCGCGGCGGTCTCCTCATGGCGGTCCTCGGGTCGCTATTTCACGAACTGCGGCATCACATTTCTCGGCAGCCACAGCATCAGGTCCGGAAACAATATCACGATCAGCAACACCAGCAGCATGGGGATGAACAGGATCGCGGTGTCCCGCACGGCCTCCTTGATCTTGATGCCGCCGATCGAGCACGCGATCATCAGGCACAACCCGTACGGAGGCGTGACCAGTCCGTATGCGATCGAGATCACGCCGATGATCGCGAAATGGATCGGGTGCATGCCCACCTTGGCGGCGAGCGGCGCCAGGATCGTCCCGACGATGATGATCGCCGGAATCGCATCGATGAAACAGCCGATGAATATGAAAGCCGCCGCAGTGATGAAGCCGACGCTGGTGATCCCGCCGCCCCAGCTCGAGACCGCGTCGACCACGAGTTGCGGAATATGGAAATAGGCGAGTATCCAGCCAAACGCGGACGCAGTGCCGATGCAGAACAGTGCGATCGCCGCGAACCGCGCCGAGTCGTAGAGCGTGTGTCGCAGTTCCTTGAAGGAGATCGAGCGGTAGATCAGCCCGCCGAGGAGCATCGCATAGAGCACCGCGATCACCGACGCCTCGGTCGGCGTAAAGAACCCGAACACGATGCCGCCGACGATGATGCCGGGCGTGAGGATCGGCAGCACCGCCTGAGCGCACGCCGACCCGAACTCCTTGAGCGTCGCGCGCCGATACACGGGGTAATTGCGGCGCTTGGCGTAGATATACACCGTGACCATCAACGACAGGGCCATAAGCACACCCGGCAGAACACCCGCCAGGAACAGTCCGCCGATCGACACCGAGATCACTCCACCCCAGACAACCATCAGTATCGATGGCGGAATGATCACGCCCATTACCGCGGCACAGGCGACCAGCGAAACGGTGAACGGCGTGTCGTAGCCCTGTTTTTTCATCGCCGGAATCAGCACGCCGCCCACGCCCGCGGCTTCGGCGGTCGATGAGCCGGAGATGCCGGCGAACAGCATCGATACCAGCACACTGACATGCCCGAGGCCGCCGGGTAGATGACCCACCAGCGCGCGCGACAGGTTGATGAGCTTCTCGGTGATGCCCGCGGTGTTCATCAGGTTTGCCGCCAGCATGAAGAACGGGATCGCCAGCAGCAGGAACGAGTTGTACGACTTGAGCATCTCGTTGAGCAGCAGGAACGGCGTCAGCCGGTCGTCGATGAAGAACACCGGCACGCAGGCAAGTCCGAGCGCGAAGGCCACTGGCACGCGCAGAACGATCAGCGTCGCGAAGACACCGAACAGGATCGCCGCGACTTCACCCGGACCCATGGCGCCCGTCCTGGTAGAGCCTCACGTCGTCGATGATCTTCTCCAGCAGGAACAGAGTCCAGCAGATGCCGGCGAGTGGCCACGCGATGTGGATCGACAGCATGTTGATGCCGGTCATCTCCGAACTCTGGTCGTATCCGAACATCGCGAAGCGCCAGCCAAAGGCGACGAAGATAAGCGCCACCAGCAGCATCGACACGTGGACGATGAGGCGGGCGACGGCTTTACCCTGCGCGGTCTTGGGCGCAGGCAGCACGTCAACGTCGAAATGCGTGCCGTCGCGAACGGCGATGGTCGCGCCGAGCATGATCAGCCACATCAGACAGAACCGGGCGACTTCCTCGGTCCAGATGTAGCGCGGGATGAAGTCGAAAAAGCGCGAGAAGATTTGCAGCGTGACGGGAACAATCATCACCGCGATCAGCACGGTGATGATTGTCTGCAGGCCGCGGTAGATCAGGTCGTTGAGCGGGCGCATTGAGGGATCAGTCGATCGGGCAGGCTGTCGCCCCGGCGTCGCCGAGGCTCAGGTC
Source organism: Edaphobacterium sp. (SeqCode) (assembly GCA_039934835.1). Classification (GTDB taxonomy): domain Bacteria; phylum Pseudomonadota; class Gammaproteobacteria; order Burkholderiales; family Casimicrobiaceae; genus PALSA-1003. The sequence continues at coordinate 8,714 of JBDTLK010000142.1, forward strand.
AAGAACACACATCAAAGCGTCATTCCCGCGAAAACGGGAATCCACGTTCATGTGCCGTCCAAATCGGATCCCCGCATACGCGGGGATGACGCATCCGTTGCCACTCGCCGCGACGCTTCGCGTCTTGCTGCTGGACGGATGCGTCACTTGATCGCGTTCACCTTGTTCAGAATCGCAGTTGCGTCGATTTCCTTGGCATATTCCTGCTTCACTGGTTCGGCGAGTTCGAGAAGCTTGGGCCGCTCGGTGAACGTCCACAGTTTCAGCTTGCCCTCCTTCGCAAGCGTGGCCAGCAAGGCGGCATCTTCGGAGGACTCGATCTGGCGACCCAGCTTGCCGGCTTCGAGGCCGGCCTTGAGTATCGCCGTCTGCAGATCGGGCGGAAGCTTGCGATAGGTCTTGGCCGAGAAGCAGATAGGCCGCACGGTGATCGCATGCTGCGTCTGCGAGATGTTGGGACCCACCTCGTAGAACTTCATCGCTGCCAGTCCCGCCGCCTCGTTCTCGGCTCCCTGGATCACGCCGGTCTGGATCGCGTTGTATACCTCGTTGTACGCAATCACCGACGGCTTGGCGCCGATCGCGCTGAACATCTGCGTCTGGATCGGCGCGCCCATCACCCGCATGGTTAGTCCACGCAGCTCGGCCATGTTGCGGACCGGTTTGTTGGCGATGATGTTGCGCGTGCCGCCGCCCGCGTAGCCGATGATCATCACGT
>JBDTLK010000143.1:0-9402 GCA_039934835.1 Edaphobacterium sp. (SeqCode)
GGTTCATATTTGAATCCCCTGTTGAAGGACTGCACCTGAGTATCCGGCGGGCTGCCGGGCTCAATGACCCACTGATTTCGTAACTTGAACACTACTGCATACTCGTGTCCGCAGGACGTCCAAGACTATCCAAATCGCGATGATCCGACGCCTTGCGCCACAAGAACAGCCGGTTTTTTCGGGGCACCCCACCATGCCGCCACTTATGCAATGCTCATAAAAGTATGCTCTGCGGTGAGGGTCTGTGCAATCGAAACAATCGCGAATATTCACGTTTCTTGGTTAAATGTACATTACAAGGCGGCGGCCTCGCCGACCCGTTGTGCCTCCAGCCAAGCCTGAAACATAAGCACAGTCCACAACCAGTACGACCAGTTCCGCCGCCCTGACTGATGCTCGTCCCACTTCTTTCGCACTGGGGCAGCACGCAAGTAACCCTCCCGGGTAAGTCGCGCTGGATCCAGCAACGCCTCCGCCCAGTCGCGCAGCGGGCCGCGCAGCCACTCGTCGACCGGCACGCTGAAACCCATTTTCGGGCGATCGACCAGCGCCGCAGGTATGTGCCGGTCGAGCACCTGCCTGAGCACATGCTTGCCGCGACCGTCGCGAATCTTCATGTGCAGCGGCAGACTCCAGGCGAATTCTGCGACCCGGTGATCGAGCATCGGCACCCGCGTCTCCAGGCTCACCGCCATCGCCGCGCGATCGACCTTGACCAGGATGTCGTCCGGCAAATAGCTCACCGCGTCGAGATACATCATCCGCTCGGTCAGGTCATCGAGTTGCGGCCAGGCGTCGCGCGCGCCGAGCATGTTTGGAGCTTCGCCGGGATGTACTGCGACGCTGTCCGGCTCGTCGATCTGGGCGACCAAGCCAGCGTAGAGCGCTTCCGGCGTTGGCGCGGTAATCCAGCGGGCCAGTTTGTGAAGCTTGTCACCGGGAAGCTGCACCCTTGCTGCCTGCGGCAATATCGGGTCGAGGATCGCGAACACGCGATTCCACGCGCCAGGCGAGGGCGCGCGCAGCGCCATCGCCGCAGCGCTGCGCAGCCCGCGTGGCCAGCTCGAAATGCGGTCCCAGTTGCGTCGGCCGAACAGATAGCGGTTGTATCCTCCGAACAGTTCGTCGCCGGCGTCGCCGGACAGGCTGACCGTGACATGCCGGCGCGCCAGCTGCGAGACCAGAAAAGTCGGAATCTGCGACGAGTCCGCGAAGGGCTCGTCATAGATCGCCGGCAGGCGCGGAATAACGTCGAGCGCCTGCTTTGAGGTCACGTACAGTTCGGTGTGGTCGGTACCCAGATGCCGCGCGACGGCCTTGGCGTATTCGGCCTCGTTGTACGCATCCTCGCGAAATCCGATCGAGAACGTGCGCACCGGCTGGCTGCTTTGCGCCTGCATCAGCGCGACGATGGTCGACGAGTCGACGCCGCCGGACAGGAACGCGCCCAGTGGCACATCGGCCACCATCTGCCCGCGGACGCTTTGGCGCAGGAGGCGTTCGAGTTCATCGACGGCTTCGACATCGCTGCCGCGAAATGGATCGCGTTTCGCGGCGTTGATCGCATCGGTCGCCGACCAGTAACTCTGCGGTTCCGGCAATCGCCCTTTGGCGGCGTCATCGAGCCGGAAGGTCAGCGTCGTTCCGGGAGGCAGCTTGTGGATGCCGCGATAGATCGAGCGCGCGTGCGGGACGTAGGCGAAGCGCAGGTAGGCGGTCAGCGCTTCGCGATCGATCTCGCCTTTCCAGCCAGGATGCGCGACCAGCGTCTTGAGCTCCGAGCCGAAGGCCAGGTCGCCGCCGACGAAACCATAGTAGAGCGGCTTCTCGCCAAAGCGGTCGCGGCCAAGCGTCAGCTGGCGCAGCTCGCGATCCCAGACTGCCAGCGCGAACATGCCGACGCAGCGTTGCAGCGCGCCCGTGATGCCATAGCGAACGATCGCCTCGAGCAGTGCTTCGGTGTCGGAGTGTCCGCGCCAGGCAATTGCCCCCTGAGCAGCGCTCGCTTCGCGTTCGATCGCGCTGCGAAATTCGCCGTAGTTGTAGATCTCGCCGTTGAAGACCATCACGTACCGGCCGTTGTGCGAGCGCATCGGCTGGTGCCCCGCGGGCGACAGGTCGACGATCGACAGCCGGCGAAAACCGAGCGCGACGCCGGACGCAGCATCGACCCAGCTGCCGTCGTCGTCGGGCCCGCGATGGACAATCGTCGCTGCCTGGGCGAGCACGGTCGCGGTCAGCGCTGCTTCCGACTGCGACGGTGAATTGAGAACAAATCCGGTGATGCCGCACATGTTGGTCAGCCCATACTTGGTTTAGCGGTCCGTCGTCGGCAACGGCGACGGACTGCGCGGCGTCGATGCGTCGCATCGGATCAACGCTTCGTACAACGCTTCGTAATCGGCGACGATGGCCGGCAAGGCGTAGTGTTCTACGATGCGTTGGCGGGCGGCGGAGCCTAGTGCCTGCCGACGTTCGGGACCGGCCGCGACGAATTGCCCGATTGCCGCTGCCAAGGCCTTCGGATCGCGTGCTGGAACAGCCACGCCGGTCTCGGCGACGATCGCCGCGGAGTCGCCGACATCGGTGACCACGCACGGTACCCCGCACGCCATGGCCTCGCCGATGGCGTTGGAAAATCCCTCGCCCCACGCCGAGCTCGAGCAGGCGATGTCGAGTGCATTGTAGACGTCGGGCATGTCGTCGCGCTCGTCCAGCACGAGCGCCTTCTCGCGCAAACCGGCGCGGTCGAGCGCTGCGACAATACCGGCATCGGGCGCGCTGACGTCACGCCCTACGAGCAGGAAGCGCGCTTGCGGATGCGTGGCTGCTACGTGGGCCGCGGCCGCGACAAATGTCATGTGGTCCTTCATCGGGTGATAGCGCGTCACCAGGCCGATCACGACGTCGCTCTCAAACATGCCGAGCTGCAAACGCACGCGTGCACGGGCTTCCGCATCGGGCGCAAACGCAGCACAGTCGAAACCGTTGGGGAGCAGCTTGCGTCGGCGCGGATCGTAGCCAAGTTTTTCATGCTGCGTCGCGCTGGTCGCCGAATTGTAGATGATCGCATCGGGAAGGCGCGAGAGCAGGGCGCCGGTGCGGATCACGCCGGCGGTGAAGCGTTTTTCGTTGCGCAGATCGTAGAGCGTCTGGCGGATGTTCCAGGCCAGCGCGGCGCGGCTGCGCGCGAGACCGCGCCCGAGCGTCGCGGCGACGTTGCCGTGATACATCCAGCCCTGGATCAGCGCCGGATCGAAAGCGCGAATGCGCGCCCGCAGCGCCCCCAGCCGCGGTCGCAGCGGCGACGCGCCCAGCGACTGCACTTCCAGCCCGGCCTCGCGAAAGCGCGGGGCCAGCGTGCCTTCCGGCCCGAGGCTCACGACCGCGTGCGTAAAGCGCTCGCGGTCCGATGCGCTAATCACTTTGAGCAACATCATCTCGGCGCCGCCAATATCCAGACCCGTGGTGACGTGCAGCACCCGCATGCTGTCAGGCATGCGTAACCCCGGCTGGGGCAGAACGCCCGGCGCCCTTGATCGCCGCGCTGCCAAGTTGCGCGATCGTCCAGACGACCCCATAGCAAAAAGCGGCGACCACGCCGTGGAACATCAGCATCGATAGGAACCAGCCGAACGACCGCAGATAGCCCAGCGCGTTGGCGCAGGCCAGGACGAACAGGCAGAAATACAGCAGCGGCCAGAACTGGCGCCGTGAAACGATACCCGCCTTGAGCGCACCGGCAAAGACGATCTTGAGCAGCACGCCGCTCGCCAGTCCGACCAGCAACAGTCCAGGAATGCCGAAGTTGGCATACGCTTCGCCGAACATGCTGATCGGATACGTCGCGTTCATGATGCCATCGGCCGGGATGCTCCCCGGCATCACCTCGGCCTCGAGCCGTGTGGCACCATAGATCTGCGGCTTCCACGCGAACACCGCACGCGGCAGGAACTGCAGGAACATATCCTCGAACCACGATCGTCCCAGGTCGAAGGTGCGCACATTCTGCAGCGCCGTCTGGAAATACTCAGACATGTCGAAGGACCAGAGAAAAAACACCAGCGGATCGCGGTGCTCTTCGGCGTACTCCAGGCCCTCCGACAGGCCGCGCACGAGACCCAGCACCGCGCCGATCGCGGCGAGCACCGCCAATCCGCCCAGCACCATCGTCAGCGAGATGTGCTTGCCGCGCCGGATGCGCTTCAATGCCAGCACGAAAAGCAATGCGAACAGCACCGCTGAGACCAGGAAACGGTTGGTCACGAGCGCATTGGGCAACAGGTACGCCGTCCAGGCGATGATGGCCAATATGCGCGGAGAGCGCTTGCAGAAGCTGGAGAACACCAGCCCCATCAGCAGCAGGGTTCCGGCGAGCAGGTTGAAAAGGTAGATGTGCCCGGCGCCGGCGAGCGAATTGAGGTAGGTCACCCGGATGTTGCCGAAATTCTCGAGCGACATGCTGCCGAGGGCCGGCAGCGAGTACACGAACGCGATGCTGGCAACGATCGACAACCCGTAAGCTGCGCTCGCGCGCAGACGCATGTCGTTTGGCGCCGGCTGACGTTGCGGCAACAGTTGGGGAACACCTTGTGCGGGAGTCAGGCAATAGGTGATCACGAATCCGTACCAGGTGAGCATCGACGACGCTTGCGCCAGGAACAGATTGCCGTCGGGTATCGAAGTGAAGTCGTACTGCAGCAGGCCTGCGACCTGGAAGGGCGGGCGCAACGCGAACGAAGCGAGGTAGGCGATATAGAACACGCACGGTGGCGAGAGCAGGAACAGCCCGGCGCCGGAGCGGACCCACTCGCGCCGCGCCAGCAGCACGAACCCGGGAAGGGTCAGCAGGAACAGCGCGATGCCGGTAAGAATCGACAAGCTATACATCGGGTTGCGGTTGCGGTCGGTGCAGGCCCGTAGGCAGCGGGTTGCGTACCACGAAAGTCTGCGTGGATGATCCCAGGATCCGCGCCATGGCGCACCGTGTCGTGGTCGCCAAGTGCGGAAACAGGCCGTAGCCGGAATAGTAGATGCCGGTAGGAGTGACGCTTTCGACAGCGAAGCCGGCACTTGCGAGGGCCCGGGTCCAGTGCGCCGCGCGAAAAGCGCTCAACTCGGTCAGCGCTCCTGGAAATTCACCGTGCGGCCCGGGCCACAGGATGCGCTTGATCAGGTACGCCACGCCACGCTCGCTGGTGCGCGCCTGGCGCGCTTTTTTGTCGCTCCAGTCGACGAATCCGGTACGCATATGCAGCGCGGTGAAGACCAGGAACGGATAGTGCGCGATGATCGACCACAAGCGCCAGGTCGGTGTCGGCAGAATGTGCACGCCGATACCGCCCGGCTTGAGCACGCGTCTTGTCTCGGTCAGAAGTGCCGGCAGCTCCCGCACGTGCTCTAGCACGTTGGACGAGAATGCGACGTCGATGCTCGCATCGGGCAGCGGCAGGTGAACGCCGTCGTAGTCGGCAACTGCATGATACGCATGCGCGGTCGGCCGGCGACCGGCCAAATCGAAGCTATGTACCGTGCAGCCCCATCCGTCGATGATCGACGCCTGGAAGCCGTTGCCGCCACCGAGCTCGAGCACCATGGCGCCGGGCGCGAAAAACGCTCGAACCGATTCGAGCTCATGCCGACGCACGCGGGTGAGCAGTTCCGACATCGCCGTCAGGACGCCGTTATGGAGTCGATACCCGCGCCCACAGGCGCTACCAGAGCCGGCCGGGTGGCGAGCGTAAAGGCATAGGGCGACAGCAACTCGCTGGCCGGCAGATGCACCACGCGCTCATCGATCCAGAGCAATCCGGTCGACATAGCGATCGCGGCGCGGTAGGCGGCGCTGCGAATTTGCTGAGCCATGCCGCGCGGGTCGGAGCCTGTCCCAGGATTGCATACGCCAAAGTGCGCAGGCAGCAAATAGCCACCGGCGCCAACGTTTAGGCCGGCATCGCGATGCGCCTGCGTCAGCGCTGCGGCAGACAGCGGCACATGGATGTCGAAGATCCCGCGCGAGAGGGCCTTTTGCAGCGCGCCGACCGCGCCGCGCATGTTCGGAATCAGGGTCAGGACGCTGCCACCCGGGCGGGCGTAACGGGCGAGCGCGCGAACGACACCTACGCTGTCCTCGAAATGCTCGACCAGCCCGAATGAGAACACTACGTCGTAGCCGGTGGCAGGAACTGCCGCGGCGTCAAACAGATCGGCACAGTGGACGTCACCGTCGACACCATCCCGCTGGAGAATCCGCTTTGCCTTTTCGCAACCGACTTCCGAATAGTCGAGACCCGCGACGCGCAATCCGAATTGCCTGGCAAAGTAAGGCAATAGCTGCGAGCGACCACAGCCGATTTCGATCAGCGACGCGCCCGGCGGCGCGACCGCCGGCAGGTGTGCGGCAAAGAAGGCATGAAACGGACGACGGAACAGTCCGCGGAGCCCGGCGACTTTTGGATCGAAGGTGTCCGGAAGCTGGACTTCCGCCTCCCAGCTCTGATCCCAGTATTGCTTTTGAACCCGCTCAGCCATCGACCGGCTCGGCAGTCTGGCGCGCGCGCATCACGGCGCCAAGGCGGATGCGCAGCCACACCGCCGACACCGCATAGGCGATCACCGCAGCAATGGGAATCGCCGCGCCGTGGATGAGTGGTCCCAAGATCAGGTTCGCTGCCACGGCGCAACCGACGCTGAGCAGCGCGCCGATGAACAGATCGCGACTGTGCCCCTCGACCAGCAGCAACCTGCCGTACACCACACCGGCGAGAAACGCCGGCGCCTGCAGCACGTACAACGCGTTCAGCTTTGCGACCACGGTGACGTCCTGCGCTCCGAAATGACCGCGGCCGAATATGAGTTGAACCAGCTCGGTCGAGGCTAGCACCAGCAACACCGCCAGTACGGTCGCGCCAGCGAGCGTGATCAGCTCGACAAAGCGGATGAAGTGCGCCTGCTCCGCGAAGGTTCTCGCTGCACGCAGCCGGGCGTAATGCGGCACCACAGCGGTCGCCAGCGCGGTGCCGGCGAAACCGAGGACGAGCAACGACAATTTGCTGGCATAGTTGATCGCAGCCACAGTACCCGCACCCTGCATCGCCGCAAAGACTGTGTCGACCACCTCCAGGAGCATCAGGGTGAGCGTCCCGGCCAGCATCGAAAAATACTGCGAGGCCGCCTTGGCGAGCAGCGGCTTGATCCGCTGCGGCAGGCTCGGCAGGCGCAGCAACCCGGCGTTACCGGCGATGATCAACGCGACCAATAGTTGCAGCGTGAATCCCGCGACGACGCCGTAGATCAGATAATCCAGACGTGCCGGAACGGGGGCGACCAGAAGGCAGCCGATTACCGTCAGGGGTACGACGATCGGGATGAGACTGCCAGCGACGAAGCGCTCGTAGCCGTTGAGAATGGCGAGCCAGAATTTGCCAATGGCGCCGATCGCCACGACCGGCAGCAGCCAATAGAACACGTGCAATGCCAGCTCGAGCTTGAGCGGCGCGAAACCGCGGGCGATCAGCGGCAGCACGAATGGGAACACGACCGCCGCAACCAGCATCGCCGCGGCCACGAGTCCCAACGCCAGCAGCAGCATCGCCGCGATGAGATCGGACGCGGTTTGCTGATCCTGGTCGTGGCGCACGCGCAGCAGCGTCGGGACGAATCCGGCGCCGATCGAATTGCCCGTGGCATTGATCAGGAATATCGGAATCAGCGCAGCGACCAGGTACGCCTCGATCGGATCGCTGCGGCCGAAATAGTCCGCCGTAAGGCTTTCGCGCCCGAGCATCGCCAGCCCGGTGACAGCCGACAGCGCGGCGATCAGCGCGGCGGAGGAGACAAAGCTCTGATTCACGGCGCGAGCGCCCGCGAGCTGCGCGCGGGGATGGGTGCGGCTCAAGCGCCCCTTCGGGATGCCTGCAGGTTGGCGCTCCACGCCAGCACCAGCGCCACCATCATTCCGACCAGCAGTCCCGCAATCGCCGCCGCGGCCGTGACCGCGGCAATCTGCTTGTACGACGGGTCGCGCACAACCGGTGGCGAAACGAAGCGAATGCCATCGCTGGCCAGATAGCGGATCTGCCCGATATTGAGCTTGGCGGTGTTGTAGCTTTCGCGGATCGCCTCGTTCTTGGTGTCCATGGCGCGCAGCGACGTCGCCAGAGTCGCCTCGATCAAGTCGAGTTTTTCACGCCCGGTCGGCGCCTTGTCAATTGCGGGGCGAGCGAGTTCGAGAAACGCCAGGTCGGCCTGGAGTTTCTCGCGATCGCGATTGAGCTTGCGCAGCGTTTCGTTGATTTCGGCGATGTATGATTCCGCGCCGACGACCTGTGCCACTGGCGAGAAAAAGCGGGCGCCGCCTTTTTCCAGCGAAACGACCTGGCGCTGATTGTCCCTGGACGCGTCCGGGTAGCGGCGACTGATATCGCGCATTTCGGCCAACCGCGTCTGCTGCTGCGTCAGCAGGAACCTGTTCTGCAGCGTTTCGTTCTCCAGCCTGCCCAGCGCTACGCGCGTGTCGTTGATATTGAGGCCGACGTAATCGACGACACGGCCGCGAATGATGAGGTCGGAAACGTAATCACCCACGGCCACCGCCAGTTTCCGAACCAGCTCTTCGCTACGGGCTTCGACCTGAATGTCCGCGCCGACAAACAAGGATTCGGCTTTGGCGCCGTCGAGCTTGACACTTTCCAGCCTTGCGCTCTCCGGCAGGTCTTTGACGTCGCCCTTGGTGAATCCGAACGCAGGCCGCACCCACGGCGAGGGACCATCCCCGGTAGGCATCCGCGCGCGAACCCGCTCGATATCGTCCGGCGCGAAATCCTTGCGCGCGCCGAGGTAGGCCAGGAATGCCGGGCCGTCGAGCAGGGGAATGGTGTAGCGCTTGTAGTCGGCAAGCGATACCGACTGCGTTTGCAGCACGCCTTCGCCGCGGTACAGCGCCACCCGCCATGACCACGCGAGGGCAATCGCGGTTATGGCGATAACGATCGCGACGATCATTTTCCAGCGCACGAACATGACCTCGGCCACATCGGTCAAGGTCAGTTCGTGCTCGGCGTCGGCGCGCAAGTGATCAGGGGTGTGGGAGGAATCCAAGGCCAACCAGCGAGGCTCGAACGCGGGCGCGTAGGGAAGGCCGGATTGTAGTCGATCGACCCCTTCGGGACCAGCCCTGCCGCCGATCCAAAGCCCGCGTTTCCGACGCGGTTCCCGTCGGTGGTACGCTCGCAGGATGCACGCGCAACGCCATTGGCGGCGTCGCCGCGGCAAGGAAAATCCGTGAAACAACTGGTCGCGAAGTTACTGCCTGTTGCCGTGCTCAACGCCTTGCGCAACCTGCGCGACCGGCAGCGGCTCGGCGTGGTGCGGCCCTTGCACTTCGACGCCGCACACCTGCGT
>JBDTLK010000144.1:0-9186 GCA_039934835.1 Edaphobacterium sp. (SeqCode)
ATCATGGAAAAAATCGCGCCGCTGGGTCCGGTGTACCAGGCGGGCACACTCTCCGGCAATCCGGTGGCGGTCGCGGCGGGCCTGGCAACGCTCTCCGCGATCCAGGTGCCCGGTTTCTACGATCGGCTAGCGCAGCGCACGCAGCAGTTAACTACTGGCCTCGCCAACGCCGCGCAACACGCCGGCGTCGCGTTTTCGGCGCAGTCGATCGGCGGCATGTTCGGCCTGTACTTCGCGTCGCGGCCGCCGGCAACCTTCGCCGAAGTGATGGCTTGCGATAAGGACGCGTTCAACCGGTTCTTCCATCGCATGCTCGAGGCAGGCGTGTACCTGGCGCCGTCGGCATACGAAGCGGGGTTCGTGTCGGCGGCGCATTCGGCGCACGATATCGAGCGCACCATCGCGGTGGCGGCCGAGGCGTTCGCGGCTGGACGATAATGGACGCGCAATGCGTCTGTGGCAGCGAGGGATGAGCCGCCGATGAATCGACGTACCGAAGCGCGCGCGCAACAACTGCTGACGGAGGCGACACAGCTGCATCGCACCGGTCAGCGCGCGGCTGCCGAACAGGCGTACGTGGCAGCGCTCGCGCTTTCGCCGGACGCGGTCGAGGCGCTGCGCAGCCTTGCTGCGGTGCGCTCCGAGCTGGGACGGCCCGAACTCGCACTCGATGCGCTGCTGCGCGTGCAGCGGCTGCGGCCGAATGACGCGCTCGCCCAATATCACGCGGCCAACGCCCTGCTCCAGCAGAACCGCGGTGCCGAGGCGCTGGTGGCGCTGCAGCGCGCGGTCGCGCTCAAGCCCAACTTCTTCGAGGCGCACTTGAGCCTCGCGCAGGCGAAGCTGCGCCACGCGGACCACGACGGCGCTATCGCCGCGTATGGAGACGCATTGCGGCTGCGTCCCGAGTCCTCCGACGCGTTGATCGGACTGTGCGACGTCCATCTGCTTCGCTTCGACTGGCAGTCCGCACTGGCCGCGGCGGACAGCGTTGTCCAGCGCGCTCCGGGCAACGCCAACGCCCTCTACGTCAAGGGCGGGTTGCTCGGACTTTCGGGCCGGATCGACGACGCCGAAGCTGTGACGCGCGCGGCGCTCGCCTTCGACCCCACGCATGCGGGCGCGTACAGCAATCTCGGCGCGATCGCGATGTGGCGGCGGGACTACACGCAATCGGTGGCCGACTATCGGCACGCGCTCGAATTGCGGCCGGAGATCCATGACGCGCAGTCCGGGCTGGCGTATGCGTTGCTGGCGCAGGGCGAGTTCGAGCAGGGCTGGGCGCAGCACGAACGCTCGCGACCGCTCGGGGTGCTCGCATACACGCGCAAGGAACCGGTGCTCTGGGATGGAACGCCGATGCCGACAGGCACGCTGACGCTATTTTGCGAAGCGGGGCTGGGCGACGTCTTGCAGTTTTGCCGCCTTGTCCCGCGCCTGAAGGGCCGCGTGGGCAGAGTCGTGCTCTATCTGCAGCCGTACTACCTGCCGCTGGCGCGCCTGCTCGCCACGCTCGACGGTGTCGACCAGATCACGGCGGACGCCGAAAGCCTCCACCGCGGCGACGCGTGCCTGTCGCTATTGAGCCTGCCATACCTGTTCAATGTGTCGCTGTGCGATGCGGCAGACCCGGCACCCTACCTGCGCGCCGACGCGGCGCTCTCCGCGCACTGGGCGGAGTGCCTTCGCGACGACGACCATCGCCCGCGGGTCGGTCTGGTGTGGGGTGGCAATCCCCGCCTCGCGCAGGCGAGAATCAGCGTCCTCGATCGCCGGCGCTCGGTACCGTTGTCGATGCTGGAGCCGCTGCTGGCGACGCCCGCGGTGAGCTTCTATTGCCTGCAGAAAGGGATCGCCGCGGAACAGCTGCAAGGCTCGCCGCTCGCCTCGCGCCTGGTCGACCGCACCGCGGAGCTTGGCGATTTCGCGGACACCGCGGCGCTTATCGAGCAGCTCGACCTCACGATCACGGTCGACACGTCGGTCGCGCACCTGGCCGGCGCTCTCGGCAAGCCGGTATGGATGCTCAATCGCTTCGATTCCTGCTGGCGCTGGGGCCCGCAGCGCGAGGATGCGCCCTGGTATCCGACCCTGCGCATCTTCCGCCAGCCTGCGTTCGGCGATTGGGCGAGCGTGGTGGAACGAGTCGCGCAGGAATTGCGACAGTGGCCGGCACGGCGTTCGCCGCGCGCGCACCGGCAGCAGTCGTCGAGCCAACTCGCATGAATGCCACCACTCCGGGCAGGAATGCTCCGTGCCCTTGCGGCAGCGGCAAGAAATTCAAGAAGTGCCACGGCCTGACGGAGTCCGGTGTGGGCACGGCGCACCTTGCTGGCGGCGCAGATCGCGCGACGGTGCTGTTCGAGCAGGCGGCCGCGGCATATCGGCGCAAGGATCCCGCCGGCGCGGCCGCAGCCTGCCGACAGCTGTTGTCGCAGGCACCCGAACACGCAGCGGGATGGCACCTCGCGGGAATCATCGACATGGAACGCGGCGAGCACGCGGACGCGGCGCAGAAGCTTGCGCGCGCGGTCGCGCTCGACGCCACCCAAACCGAGTACCACCAGTCTCTCGCCCGAGCGCTGTTCGCTACCGGCGACAGCGTCGCGGCAGCGGCCAGCGCGCGCCGCGCGATCGCGCAAAACGCCGCCAGCGCGCCCGCATGGATCGTGCTCGGCCTGAGCCTCGAGGCAACCGACCCCGAAGGCGCTCTCTCGGCATGGGAGCGCGCGGTCGCGCTCGCCCCGCACGAACCCGAAGCGCATTTTCGCATCGGCAATTTCCAGCGCCGCCGCAGGAACAGCACGGTCGCCGTGACGGCGTATCGCGCCGCGCTGGCCGCCGGCCTGCAGCATCCGGTACTGCTGAACAATCTCGGCCTCGCGCTGCAGGACCAGGACGATCAGCACGAGGCCGAGCGCTGCTACCGCCGCGCGCTCTCGCTGCAGCCGGGTATGGTCGAGGCGCTGGCCAATCTCGCCGATCTGCTGAGCCGGCGCCTGAGATTCGGCGAAGCGGTGCCACTCTACGAACAGGCGCTGGCGCAGAATTCCGGCGTCGCCGCGTTGTGGTTGAATCTCGGGCTGGCGCAGTATCGACTTGGCGCGCAGGCGAAAGCCCAGACCGTGCTCAAGCGCGCGATCGACCTCGATCCGCGCGATGCCAGGGCGCCGGCGACGATGGCGGCGTCGCTGCTCGCCGAGCAGCGCGACGCGGAAGCATTGCCGTGGCTGCACAAGGCGCTGGCGATCAAGCCCGACGATTTCGAGGCGCTGAGCATGCTGCTCTACGCCAACCAGCGCACCTGCGACTGGCGCGATCTGGAGTCGCTGTTCGAGCGCCAGCGCGCCGTGCTGCGCTGGCCCGACGCGCCGCCGATCGTGCCGCACAACTTGCTGGCGTTGCCTTACACGCCCGCCGAGTTGCTCGCGGTGGCGCAGAACTGGGTGCAGCAACGGATCGCGCCGAAGTCGGCGGCGCGGCCGCCACGTCCGGCGGCCATCGGCGGCAAGATCAAGATTGCCTACCTCGGCGCGGACTTTCGCGCCCATGCGTTTGCCAATCTGATCACCGAAGTGCTGGAAACGCATGACCGCTCACGCTTCGAAGTCTACGGCTACTCGCACGGGCCGGATGACCGTAGTCCCGCTCGCGCGCGCTTCGCGCGGGCGTTCGATCACTTCGTCGACATTCGCGCCGAGACGGTCGAGCAGACGGCGCAGCGGATCCGCGACGATGGAATCGCGATCCTGTTCGACACCGGCGGCTATGTCATGAACGCGCGCAGCGAAATCTTCGCGTTGCGCCCGGCGCCGCTGCAGATCAACTGCTTCTTCCCGGGAACGCTGGGCGCCGAATACTACGACTACACCATTACCGACGCCTTTGTGACGCCGCCGGAGCAGCAGGAGAATTTCACCGAGCGTTTCATGCTCATGCCGTATTGCTACATGCCCGGCGACACCAAGCGGGTGATCGGCGCGGTGCCCACGCGCGGGCAATGCCAGCTGCCCGCGGATGCCTTCGTGTTCTGCTGCTTCAACGCCGCGTGGAAGATCCATCCGCGAGTGTTCGACGTGTGGATGCGCCTGCTCGCGGCCACACCCGGCAGCGTGCTGTGGCTGCTCGACTCCAATGCCGCGGGCCGCGACAACCTACGGCGCGAGGCAGAGCAGCGAGGAGTCGCGCCCGATCGGCTGGTGTTTGCGCCGATGCTGCCGCTCGCCGAGCATCTGGCGCGCCATGCGCTGGCCGACGTCTTCCTCGACACGCATCCCTGCAACGCGCACACGACCACCAACGACGCGCTCTTCGCCGGCTTGCCGGTGCTGACCTTCGCCGGCGAAACCTTTGCGAGCCGCGTATCCGGCAGCCATCTGCGCGCGATCGGCCTGCCGGAGTTGGTTACCGACAGCCTGGAGGCGTATGAAGCGCTGGCCCTGACACTGGCGCGCGAGCCCGGGCTGCTGGGGAGCTATCGCGAGCGTCTGCTCGCGAATCGATCGAGCTCACCGTTGTTCGATGTTCCTGCATACACGCACGCACTGGAGCAGAGGCTCTGGGCAGCGTGGGAGGAGCTGGGTCGCGACCCACTGTAGAATCGCACCCTGATGAAAGTCAGCATCGTCACCCCGACCTACCAGCGCGAGCGCTTCCTGCCCGCGTTCTATGCAACGTTCGGCGCGCAGACGCATCCTGAGCTGGAATTGCTCGTCGGCGACGATTCGCCGACGCCGTCCGCATTCTTCGCCGGTGTCCGCGACGAGCGCGTGCGCTACACGCACTGGCCGGCGCGGATGTCGATCGGCGAAAAGCGCAACCGGCTGATCGCCGAGGCGACCGGCGAGGTCGTCGTTGCCTTCGACGACGACGATTACTATGCGCCGCACTACGTCGCGACGATGGTGCACGCGCTGGGCGACGCCGACCTGGTCAAGCTGGCCGGCTGGTACGCGTACTCGGTGCCAGAGCAGGCGCTGTTCTACTGGGACACCTCGGTCAACCACGCTATGCACTTCAAGGTCGGTAACGGTCCGATGGCAATGGTGTCGGTGAATCAATTTGGCCCCGACTTCGTCGCGCAGAATTGCAACGGCTACGGCTTTTCCTACGTGTTCCGTCGCAGTGCGTTCGGCGAAGTGCGTTTCCCCGACCTGACTTTGGGCGAAGACCGGGCGTTTGCGAACGCACTGCGCCGTGCGGGCCGCAGGATAGTGCACGTGCAGGACAGCGCCGTGAGCGCTGTGCATCTTCTGCATGGGCGCACGACGTCGATGGCATTTCCGCAATATCGTCTGCCGCCTGGACTCGAGCACCGCCTGTTTCCGGGACTCGCGGCGCACCTGGCACTTGCCAAGGCGCGTTGACCGCGTTGGAGCGGCGGTGGCCGCGATGGTTGCGTCGCGACGACTGCGTTGCCGCGACACTCCACGCCGGTTTTGCGCGAGCAAACCGCCGGCCGAGACCAGAATCGCGCAAAGCGTCGGGAGAAGGCGACATTATTTTCACGCAGCGTCGTCCGACGGCGACAGTTTTGATGAAGAATCGTTTGCAACGCATTGATCCATGCGGATTGTCGGTAATTTTTCACTCGGGTGCCATGCTATGATTGCCCGACCAAATTTTGTGCAGATTGCATGTGAACGCACCAGCACGAAAACGTCTCGGCGAAATCCTGATCGAGCGCGGCAAGCTCGACACCGCCAATCTGGAACGGGCGCTGCGCCTGCAGCAGGAATCCGGCGATCGCCTGGGTGCGCTGCTGGTCACGCTCGGCGTTGTCGCGCAACGCGACGTCTCCGAGGCCCTTGCCGCGCAGCTCGGTTTGCCGCTGGTCGAAGCTGCCGGCTATCCGGAAATGCCCATTCTCGAAGAGCGCGTTTCGGCGCGCTTCCTGCGCGAATCGCGCGCCCTGCCGCTGCACGAAGACGATAGCGAACTGGCGCTGGCGATGGCCGATCCCACCGACGCGTACACCATGAACGCCTTCGAGATGGTCACCGGCCGAACGGTGCGACCGCTGGTGGCGATACCCAACGAACTCGACGCCGCGCTGGAACGGCTGTACGGCGCCGGCAAGTCGGCGCTGGGCCAGATCGTCGGCGACGTCGAGCAGCGCGACGACATCGCCTTCGATGCCGACATCCAGCAGCTGAAGGATCTGGCCTCCGAGGCGCCGGTCATCCGGCTGGTATCGCTGATCATCACCAACGCGCTCGAAATGCGCGCGTCGGACATCCACATCGAGCCGTTCGAGAACCGCCTGATCGTGCGTTACCGCGTCGACGGCGTGCTGCACGAAATCGAGTCGCCGCCACGGCGGCTCAGCTCGGCGGTGATTTCGCGGGTCAAGATCATGGCCAATCTCGACATCGCCGAGCGCCGCCTGCCGCAGGACGGCCGCATCCGGCTGCGCGTGCAGGGGAAGGAGATCGACCTGCGTGTGTCGACCGTGCCGACGATGCACGGCGAATCGGTGGTGATGCGGATTCTGGACAAGGGCGGCGTCGCGCTCGACTTCGACAAGCTCGGCTTCGAGGCGGATACGCTCAAGGCGTTCCTCGACGTGCTGTTCGAGCCGCACGGCATTCTGCTCGTCACCGGCCCCACCGGCAGCGGCAAGACGACCACGCTCTACACTGCGCTCGATCGTCTCAACAAGCCCGACGTCAAGATCCTCACCGTCGAAGACCCGGTCGAATATCAGATGCCGGGAATCAACCAGATACAGGTCAAGCCGCAGATCGACCTGACCTTCGCCAATGCATTGCGCTCGATCGTGCGCCAGGATCCGGACGTGATCATGATCGGCGAAATCCGCGACCTGGAAACCGCGCAGATTGCGGTGCAGTCGGCGCTCACCGGTCACATGGTGCTCTCGACGGTGCACACCAACGATGCCGCGTCGACGGTGAACCGCCTGCTCGACATGGGCGTCGAAGATTACCTTCTGACGTCGACGATCGTCGGCATCCTCGCGCAGCGCCTCGTGCGCACGCTCTGCCAGCACTGCAAGGAGTCGTACACCGCGCTGCCTGAACTCGTCGCCGAGCTTGGCCTCGCCAAGTTCGCGAAGGCGGGCAAAGTCACGCTCTATCATGCCAAGGGCTGCAAGGAATGCGGCACCACCGGCTTCCTGGGCCGCATCAGCATCATGGAAATGCTGCCGATGAGCGATCCGCTGCGCAGCCTCATCATGCGCCACGCCACCTCGACCGAATTGCGCGCCGCGGCGATCAAGGAAGGCATGTTGACGATGTACGAGGATGGCATCCGCAAGTCGCTTGCCGGCGTGACGACGATCGAGGAAGTGCTTCGCGTCACGCGCGAAAACTAGCGCCGTTGTCCCGATGGCACTCTACAGATACAAGGCGGTAAACGCCGCCGGCACCGTCGCCGCGGGCGAGCTCGAGGCCGCCAACGAAGCCGAGATCGTCGATCGCCTCCGCGATCAGGGCCTGATGCCGATGCAGGTCGAGGCCGCAACCGGCGGCAGGGCACAGGCCGGCGCGGTCGGCGACGTGGGTCCGCGCCAGGGCTGGTTCACCTCGAAGAGCGTCACCCGCGACCACTTGCTGGCACTCACCCGCGAGCTGGCGACGCTGCTGCGCGCCGGGCTGCCGCTTGATCGCGCGCTCGAAGTCCTGATCAGCCTGGCGCCGACGCTGCCTGTGGCGCGGCTGCTGCAAACGGTGCGCGACGAGGTGCGCGGCGGCAAGTCGCTGTCGCAGGCGCTGGACATGCATCGCACCGTCTTCTCCCGCTTCTACGTGAACATCGTGCGCGCCGGAGAAGCCGGCGGCGCGCTTGGCGTCGTGCTCGCGCGCCTGTCCGATACGATGGAGCGCAACAAGGATCTGCGCGAGAGCGTCAAGTCGGCGCTGATCTACCCGACCATCCTCATCGGCGTCGCCTGCACGTCGGTCGTCGTGCTGCTGATCTTCGTGGTGCCGCAATTCCAGCAGACCTTCGCCCAGTCGGGCAAGGCGCTGCCGCTACCGACCCAGCTGGTGATCGTCTTTGGCACCGCATTGCGCAAATACTGGTGGGTGATGATCGCCGTGGTCGTGGTGCTCGTCTGGTTGGTCCGCCGCCGTTTGCGGGTGCCTGCAGTGCGTTTCCGCTGGGACGGCCGGCTGCTGCGCCTGCCGCTGCTCGGCGACCTCCTTGGCAAAGTCGAAATCGCGCGCTTTTCGCGCACGCTCTCCACACTGCTCGGCAACGGTGTCACGCTGCTTTCGGGACTTGCCATCGTCAAGGAGACGATGACCAACAGCGTGCTCGCGCAGGCGCTCGACGGCGTCATTACCAAGCTACGCGAAGGCAAGGGTTTCGGCCGGCCGCTCGCCGACACTGGCCTCTATCCCCGGCTGGCGACACAAATGATACTGGTCGGCGAGGAATCCGGCCGGCTCGAGGAGATGCTCACCCGCGTCGCCGAAGTTTACGATCGCGAAGTGCAGATGGCGGTCAAACGTTTTCTGTCGGTGCTCGAACCGGTGCTGATCCTGGGGCTGGCGGTGCTGATCGGCGGCATCGTGTTCTCGATCCTGCTCGGCGTGATGGGCATGAGCGAACTTGTCGGCTAGGCGCGAGCTCTAAGCTCCTCGCTCCGGCCCCACCTGAAAGAAAAATCATGCAAAGCCAATCCCTGCAACATCGCGCGTCTCCGCGGCGAAACAGCCGCGGCATGACGCTCATCGAAATTCTGGTCGTGCTGGTACTCATCGGCGTGGTGATGGGCATCGTCGGCGGCAATTTCATCGGCCAGGGCGAGAATGCCAAACGCAAGGCGGCGAAGATCGAGATCGAGCAGATAGGGCAGACACTCGACCTGTTCAAGCTCGAGATCGGGCGCTACCCGACATCACAGGAAGGGCTGCAGGCGCTGCTCACCGCGCCTACCGGCGTCAACAACTGGAACGGCCCGTACTGGAAGAAGGCTACGCTGCCCAAGGATCCGTGGGGCAACGAGTACAAGTACTCCGCGCCTGGGCAGCACGGTGCCTACGACATCATTTCGCTCGGTTCCGACGGCAAGGAAGGCGGCGACGCATCCGCCAAGGACATCACCAGTTGGGAATGAAGCGCACCCTGACCGGCGCGCTCTCGCGCGGCGGCCGCGCGGCCGGTGTGACGATGCTCGAACTTCTGATCGTGCTGGTGATCATCGCGTTCGTCACCGCG
>JBDTLK010000145.1:0-9159 GCA_039934835.1 Edaphobacterium sp. (SeqCode)
CGGTAGCGGACGGCGGGGCGACGGGTGCGCGGACATTCAACGTGATGAAACTCTACAATTACTTTCGTTCGTCGGCCGCCTACCGGGTGCGCATTGCGCTCAACCTGAAGGGCCTCGCGTACGAATACATCCCGGTTCACCTTACCAAGGGCGAGCAGCGCAGCGACGCATATGTCGCGGTCAACGCCCAGGCCCTGGTGCCGACCCTCGTGGACGATGCGCTCACCGTTTCACAGTCGCTGGCGATCATCGAATACCTCGATGAACGTTATCCGCGTCCGCCGCTGTTGCCCGCGACGCCCGTCGAGCGTGCGCGGGTGCGAGCGATCGCCTTGGCGATCGCCTGCGACATTCATCCGCTGAACAACTTGCGCGTGCTGCATTACCTGACACGCACTCTCTCCGTGAGCGAAGAGGCCAAGAACGCGTGGTATCGCCACTGGGTCGACACCGGCCTCGGCGCGCTCGAAGTTCAACTGGCGAACAACGCCTCGGCCGCCGCGTATTGCCACGGCGACACGCCGACGCTCGCCGATATCTGCCTGGTGCCGCAGCTCGCCAACGCGCGGCGCTATGGGATTGCCCTCGACGCCTATCCGACATTGCTGCGCATCGACGCGAATTGCAGTCAGCTGGCAGCCTTCGCGGCAGCAGCGCCCGATGCGCAACCGGATGCGGCGTGAAGGTCATGCGTACCGAAGCCGATGCGCTCGACCTCGCTGCGTCGTGCGCACGCCGAATTTGAATTCGAAAAACACAGGAGCACGCTCATGAAACACGCGATTCCATCCTGGGAAACGCCCACGGTGCCGGTGGCCGGTACCGACCTGCACTATCCTGTCCGCCATATCTACTGCGTCGGCCGCAACTACGCCGAACACGCCAAGGAGATGGGCGGCGACGCCACCAAGGAGCCGCCGTTCTTTTTCACCAAGCCGGCGGACGCTGTCGTGCCGATCGTGCCACCCGCGACCGGCGAAGTCTTCTATCCGCTTGCCACCAAGAACTACCACCACGAGATCGAGCTCGTCGTCGCCATCGGCAAGAGCGGCGCGAAGGTCGCGCCGGAGCAGGCCAACGCCTTGATCTACGGTTACGCGGTGGGCCTCGACATGACGCGGCGCGACCTGCAGAACGCCATGCGCGAAATCAAGCGGCCGTGGGATATCGGCAAGTCATTCGCGCAGGCGGCGCCAATCGGACCGATTCATCGCGTCGATGAAGTCGGCTACCTCGCGCGCGGCCGCATATCCGTCGAGGTCAACGGCATAGTCAAGCAGCAGGGCGAACTTGCCGACATGATCTGGGACGTTCCGCACATGCTGCATTTCCTGTCGCAATACTACGAACTGCTACCCGGTGACCTGATTTTTACCGGGACGCCGGCGGGAGTCGCCGCGGTGGTCGCCGGCGATACTTTGATTGGGCGCATAGAATCGCTGGGCGAGCTGAAGGTGAAGGTTCTCGCACCACAGTTCGCCTGATGACGGGGCCTGCCGCGGAATTCATCGAGCGCGAGTACAACAACCGGGCGGCGTGTCCGGACCACCCGCAATGGTTTGCGCGCTGGGCCGCGGAAAGCGCGGCCGCGCGCACGCGATTGGTTGCGCACTTGGACCTGCGCTACGGCAGCGGGGCGCGCCAGACGCTCGATCTGTTTCCCGCGACGCGCCCTCGCGGCGCGCTGTTGTTCATCCACGGTGGCTATTGGCGGGCGCTGGACAAGTCGTTCCACTCGTTCGTCGCTGTGCCGCTGGTCGACGAAGGCATTGGCGTTGCCGTGCTCAATTACGACCTCTGCCCTCAGGTTGGCATCGCGCGCATCGTCGACGAGTGCCGCGAGGCGGTGGCGTGGCTCACGCGTGAGGGGGCGCAACACGGTGTGTCA
The DNA here is from genome assembly GCA_039934835.1 of Edaphobacterium sp. (SeqCode). Lineage (GTDB taxonomy): Bacteria > Pseudomonadota > Gammaproteobacteria > Burkholderiales > Casimicrobiaceae > PALSA-1003. The sequence goes on from JBDTLK010000145.1 coordinate 1,889, forward strand.
TGCGACCGGCTGGTCATCGCCGGAAACTCCGCCGGCGGACATTTGGCGGCGATGATGTTGGCGACCGACTGGTCGGTCCACAATGTCGATCCCGATTCCATCATTGCGGCGTTGGCGATCAGCGGCGTTTTCGACCTGGAACCTTTGCTGCAGACGTCGTTGAACACTGATTTGGCACTCGACATCGCGGCAGCGCGAACGTTGAGCCCGATTCGTCTGGCGCCGAAGGTGCGCGCACCGCTGTTGCTCGCCGTAGGTGCCAACGAAACAAGCGAGTTCAGGCGGCAAACGCAGATGATGTGGGATGGCTGGCGGGACGCACGTCCCCAGGGCTGGACGGACCCATGCGAAGTCCCTGATCGGCATCATTTCAGCATCGTGAGCGATCTGGGCGATGCGAAAAGCGAGCTGTCTGCGAGAATTCGCGCCCAATTCGCTGGCTAAGCCGCCTTACGATCGGCGGGATCGCGGTTGGCTCTCCCACGCTGTACCATTGACAACTGACCAACGGTCATTTACTCTCTCGCACTGACCCACAGTCATTTGAGCGTTCCATGATAGTCCGCCAGCGCGCCGTCCAGGCCGGAGACAAACAGGAGCGCCACCACGCCATCCTCGATGCTGCGGAGCAGCTCCTGCTGCGCTCGCCCGAGCGTATCGCCAACATGGCCGAAGTGGCCGATCAGGCCGGGCTCGCCAAAGGCACCGTCTACCTCTATTTCCCAAGCAAGGAAGAGTTGCTGCTAGCGTTGCACGAGCGCAATGTGGACGGTTTTTTCCAGGCCTTGTTGGCGCTGCTGGAGCGCAAATCCGGAGTAACCATCGCTGACGTAAACGCTCTCACGCGCACGCACATCGTCGCGCCGCCCTTGTTCCTGCCGCTGGCATCGCGGTGTTTCGCAGTGATGGACAAGAACGTTCCAGTCGACGCGGCCCGCGCCTTCAAGCAACGCATGGCCGAACGCCTCGAGCGCGCCGGGACCGGACTGGAGCGGCACTTTCCGAAATTGCCCGCAGGTGGCGGCGTCGTGCTGCTGCGCCACAGCTACGCGCTCATCCTCGGGCTGTGGCAAATGGCCGGCGAGGCCTCCAACCGCGGCGCTGGTGCGGCAACTGCGCCCGAGTCGAAGGTGTTCGGCTGGGGCTATGCCGACGATTTGGCTGCTGCGTTGGGCGCTTTGTGGGAAGGCACACTGGCGCGCGTCGCGCGCGGCGGCAACCCGCGCTGACACGCGGCCCGAAGCCATCCGCGACATCTCGACCCGTGCCGATGGCCGCATCGTGCGCTTCGGCGACGCTCCTCGCGAGCCTGGTCGGATCTGGGCTGCGTACGGGGCTGGTGGTTGTCATCTCCATTGCGCGGTTGGCCAATGACGTTTCTCGTCACGGCGAGATTTGACATCGGCGCGCGCAGGATATCCCTCGGCGCACTGTGCAGTCGCGCCGGTATAATGTGACTCCGCCGTCACCCACCGATGTAGTCGCCACCATGAAATCGCCAAGGCTGCACGCAGTCGATCCTTCCGAGCCTGCGAAGTCCGGCGCTACGCCGGCAGTCGCCACGATTCCGGAAATAATCGCCGAGCTCAAAGCCGGCCGGATGGTCATTCTGGTCGACGAAGAGGATCGCGAGAACGAGGGCGATCTGGTGCTGGCCGCCGACGCCATCACTCCGGAGATCGTCAATTTCATGGCGCGCTACGGACGCGGCCTGATCTGCATGCCGATTACCGAACAACGCGCGCGGCAACTCGACCTGGCGCCAATGACAGCGGTGAACCGCTCGGTGCACGGAACCAATTTCACCGTGTCCATCGAAGCCGCGGAAGGCGTCAGCACCGGTATTTCCGCCGCTGATCGCGCCCGTACCATCCGCGCTGCGTGCGCTCCGGGTGCGCGCCCCGAAGACATTGTTCAGCCCGGGCACGTCTTTCCGTTGATCGCGCAGGCCGGCGGTGTGCTCGCCCGCGCCGGACACACCGAGGCCTGCTGCGATCTCGCACAGCTGGCGGGATGCTCGTCGGCGGCGGTGCTCTGCGAAATCATGAACGACGACGGCACCATGGCGCGACTGCCCGACCTGGTAGAGTTCGCCAAGGTCCACGGCCTGAAGATTGGCGCGATCGCCGACCTCATCCACTATCGCAGCCAAACCGAGCGGCTCATCGAGCGGGTCGGTGAACGCCCGATCCATACCGCCGAAGGCGAATTCCGACTCGTCATTTTCCGCGACAAGCTCAACGACGCGACCCATCTGGCGCTGGTGCGCGGCACGATCGAGCCCCAGTGCGAGACGCTGGTGCGCGTGCATGAGCCGCTGTCGGTGATCGACCTGCTCGATACCTCGAGCCGCGCCCACTCTTGGACGATTCCCGCCGCGCTGGCGACGCTGGCGCGGGCCGAGCGCGGGGTGCTGGTGCTGCTGCACCGTTCCGAGTCGGCGCTCGAACTGCGGCAACGGGCGGTCTCCGACCAGGCGCGCGCCGACGTCAAGATGGATCTGCGCAACTACGGCATCGGCGCGCAGGTGCTGCGCGACCTCAACGTTGGCAAGATGCGCCTGCTGGCGCGCCCGCGCAAGATGCCGAGCATGGCCGGCTTCGGCCTCGAAGTCACTGGACACGAGGCGCTGCCGCCGGATTTACGTTCGCCGCGCGCCTAGGGCGCTGGCACGCATATTCTCCAACTCTCCTGCGGCGGATAGTGCGTGTCCGTCAAATCATGCCCGTGCGAAAACTTCCTTCGAATACCCGCGCCGATCGCATGCGCGTCGGCATTGTCGCTGCGCGCTTCAATCCGGAGATCGGCGACGCTCTCCTGGCGGGCGCCTTGCAGGCTCTGGAAACGGCGCGCGTTGCGCCGGACGCAATCACGGTCGCGTCGGTCCCTGGAGCGCTGGAAGTGCCGCTCGCGCTGCAGCGCATGGCGCAGACCGGCGACTACGATGCGCTGGTCGCGCTTGGTGCGGTCGTCCGTGGCGAGACGTATCATTTCGAGATTGTCGCCAACGAGTCCGCCGCCGGCGTTGCCAGCGTGCAGCTGGAATTCGGCATTCCGATCGGCAATGGGATCCTTACCACCGACACCGACGAACAGGCGCGCATCCGCGCCTCCGAAAAAGGCCGCGACGCTGCGCTCGCGGCGCTGGAAATGGCCAACCTGATGAACGCGATCGATGAAGCATAACCGCCATCGCGCGCGCGAGTTCGCGCTGCAGGGCCTCTATCAATGGCAGCTGTCGAAGACCGATCCCGCGACCATTCGCGCGCAACTTGCCGAGGCCGATGATTTCAGCAAGTGCGATACGCATCTGTTCGAGCGCATGTGGACGGGCATTACGACCGAATTCGATGCGCTGGTCTCGGCGTTCGCGCCGCACAGCGAGCGCGCCGCGGCGCAGCTCTCGCCCGTCGAACGCGGCGTGCTGGTGATCGGGGCCTGGGAATTGCTGCATCAGCCCCAAGTGCCCTACCGCGTGGCAATCAACGAGGCGGTCGAGCTGGCGAAGTCCTACGGCGGAACCGATGGCCACAAGTACGTCAACGGCGTGCTCGACAAGCTCGCAGCGCAGACGCGCGCGCCGGAAATCAGCGCGGCCCGCGTCTAGCGCGCAGCGTTCTGTCGCCAGCCTTCACTGCACCAGCATTCCTGCGGCAATGGCGGCGCTGGGCGAATTCGAACTCATCGAACGTTTTTTCCGGCGTCCGGCGCGTAGTGCTGTGCTGGGCATCGGTGACGACGCCGCGTTGATCGCGCCGAGTCCGGGCTGCGAACTGGCTATGTCGGTCGACATGCTCGTGTCTGGACGCCACTTCTTCGCCGACGTCGATCCAACGGCGCTCGGTCATAAGACGCTGGCGGTGAATCTGTCCGATCTGGCCGCAATGGGCGCGACGCCGCGCTGGGCGCTGCTGGCGGGCGCCCTGCCTGTTGCCGATCCGGTCTGGCTTGGCGCATTCGCGCAAGGGCTGTTCGCGCTCGCCGACGCGCATCATGTCGACCTCATCGGTGGCGACACCACGCAGGGGCCGTTGACGCTGTGCGTGACCATCGTCGGCGAGGTTGCCGCTGGGCATGCGCTGCGCCGTAGCGGGGCCCGACCTGGCGACTCGATCTGGGTCTCGGGCAGCCTGGGTGACGCCGCGCTGGCGCTCGCCCACCTGCAAGGCCACATTGAGCTCGACGCCGCGGATTTCAGGTCTTGCGAACGCGCGCTGCTGTGGCCGGAACCGCGAGTTGTCCTTGGGCGAAGACTGCTGGGGATGGCGAGCGCGGCGATCGATGTTTCCGATGGGCTGACTGGTGATCTCGGCCACGTGCTGCAGGCATCGGGCGTGGGTGCGCTGCTCGGGCTGGAAGCATTGCCGTGCAGCAACGCCATGCGCAGGCAGCTGAGCGGAGCGGCGCGCGAGACTGCGCTGCGCTGCCTGCTCGCCGGTGGCGACGATTACGAGCTCTGCTTCACGGCGCGGAACCACCACGCACCCGCGTTGCGCGTCATAGCCGAAGAACTGGGCGTTCCGGTATCGTGCGTCGGATCGATCTGCGCGCAGCGCGGGCTGGTCGTGCGCGACGAAACAGGCCGGCCGCTGCCGAACATGCCGACTGCCTTTGATCATTTTGCGGACTGATGCCAATGCGATGCAACGCCGCGGCGACCGCTTGTGACCAAGGCCTGATGAGCACGCCATGACCGGCACCAAAATTCCGACCCTGCGCTTTCTCGTCGCGCACCCGGCGCATTTCATTGCGCTGGGTTTGGGGGCGGGCCTGGCGCCCGTTGCGCCCGGAACCTTCGGCACGCTGGTGGCGCTGCCGCTGGCGGCGTTGCTGCGCGCCTACACGTCCGACCCGATGTATCTGGTCGCGGTTGTGGTGGCCTTTGCGGTCGGGGTATGGGCCGCGGACCGCACCGGCCGCGATCTGGGTGTAGGCGACCATGGTGCGATCGTCTGGGACGAAGTCGTCGCCTTCCTGCTTATACTCTTCTTCGTTGGCGCGGATCCGGTTCGCGAAGCCTTCGCGTTTCTGCTGTTTCGCATGTTCGATATCGTCAAACCCCCACCCGCGAACTACATCGACCGCCATTGGCACGGTGGCTTCGGTGTCATGGCCGACGATATCGTCGCCGCGTTCTACGCCTTGCTCGTAATGGCGCTATGGCAGAGAGCGTTCGGATGATTGACCGCGGTGCCGCGGCATCCATCGCCCGGCGGCTCGAGGAGTTGTTGCTTAATGCATCGGGTGCGTTTCAATCGCTGCTCTACGACGGCTGGCTGCTCGGCTATCGGCCCGGACCTACCAAACGCCTACGCTGCGTCAATGCGTTCTATGCGTCGACGCTGCCGCTCGAGCAGAAAGTTGAGCACTGCATCCGCTTCTACGCGTCGATCGGACTGCCGGCGATTTTTCGCATGCTGCCTTTCTCACATCCGCCGGAGTTGGAGGCGTGGCTGCAGCGCGCGGGTTGGGTCAGCTTCGAGCGCACGTTGGTGCAGCATGCGCGCCTGCATGCGCCGCCTGTGCCCGCAGCGGTGCCTGGCAGCATCACGCTGCTGCCGGTCACCGAGTGGCACGCCGCGACCGCGGGCCTGTTCACCGTGCCGGCTGAAGCATTGGCGCAGCAGGTCGCGCGGGCGCGCAGCTATCCGCTGCCGCACGCGGGAGCCGTGCTTGAACGCGACGGCGAGGTCGTCGCGTGCGGCATGCTCAAGCTCGAAGGCGATCACGCCGGACTGTTCGTGGTCAACACCGCCGAGCAGCATCGCGGGCAGGGCTTCGGGCGCGCGATTGTCGCGGCGCTTCTCGGCGAAGCGGTGCGGCGGGGTGCGAGAGCGGTGTACCTTCAGGTCACCGCCGATAACGTTGCCGCAATTGCGTTGTACCAGCACTTCGGGTTCGTCTCGGCTTACGATTACTGGTATCGGGCACGACCGGGCGAGCAAGGCTAAAGTGGCGATGCGCAGCGACGATCATCTGTACGAACTCGCGGAGCGGCTGGGCAGGGCGTTGCTCGCGCGGCGGCAACTGCTGGCGACGGCAGAATCGTGCACCGGAGGATTGGTTGCCGGCGCGATTACCGCGGTCGCCGGCAGCTCGGCGTGGTTCGAGCGGGGCTTCGTGACCTACACCAACGACGCCAAAACCGAAATGCTGGGGGTACCCAAGGCGACTCTGGAAACCTTCGGTGCGGTGAGCATTCAAACCGCCGAGGGGATGTCCCAGGGTGCGCTCGCCTTCAGCCGGGCGCAGTGGGCGGTGGCCGTGACGGGTGTTGCCGGCCCGGGAGGTGGTTCGCCCGAAAAACCCGTCGGAACGGTCTGCTTGGCCTGGTCCGGCCCATTCGGCGTGCGCTCCGAACGGCGACTCCTGGGCGGGGACCGGGCAGAGGTGCGACGGGAGTCGGTCCGGATCGCCTTGGCGGGCCTTGTCGAGACGCTCATTTAGGCCAAAAGACTAGTATATCGAACGATCGTTCTATGCAATAATGGATTTGTCTCGACCCCCACACACAGGCGCATCATGAGCAACGTACTCGGCAACGGACTCGGCAAGAGCAGCGGAATGAACGCGATGGACGACAACAAGGCCAAGGCACTGACCGCCGCGCTGGCGCAGATCGAAAAGCAGTTCGGCAAGGGCTCGATCATGAAAATGGGCGAGGCCCAGGTGCAGAGCGACCTGACGGTGGTCTCGACGGGTTCGCTGGGCCTGGACATCGCGCTCGGCGTGGGAGGATTGCCGCGAGGGCGGGTCGTCGAAATCTACGGTCCCGAGTCGTCGGGCAAGACCACGCTGTGTCTGCAGGTCGTCGCGCAGGTCCAGAAAGCGGGCGGCATCGCCGCGTACATCGATGCCGAGAATGCGCTCGACCCCGTCTACGCCGGCAAACTAGGCGTCAAGGTGGGCGACATGCTGATTTCGCAACCCGACACCGGCGAGCAGGGACTCGAGATCGCCGACATGCTGGTGCGCTCCGGGGGCGTCGACATCATCGTCATCGATTCGGTCGCCGCGCTGGTGCCGAAGGCCGAAATCGAAGGCGAAATGGGCGATCAGCTTCCGGGCCTGCAGGCGCGACTGATGAGCCAGGCGCTGCGCAAGCTTACCTCGAACATCAAGCGGGCCAACGTGCTGGTCATCTTCATCAACCAGATCCGGATGAAGATCGGGGTCATGTTCGGCAGTCCCGAGACGACCAGCGGCGGCAATGCGCTCAAGTTCTACGCATCGGTGCGGCTCGACATCCGCCGCATCGGCTCGATCAAGCG
>JBDTLK010000146.1:0-9064 GCA_039934835.1 Edaphobacterium sp. (SeqCode)
CAAAGCACGCTTGGCCAGGCGGCCGTGACCGATTTCGCGGCGCTTGGGCGAGCCGACACGACCGGTCTCGCCGGTCGCGTACGGAGGCATGTTGTAGTGGAACATGAACCGATCGCGGTATTCGCCCATCAACGCGTCGATGATCTGCTCGTCGCGGGCGGTGCCCAGCGTGGCAACGACCATCGCCTGCGTCTCGCCGCGCGTGAACAGTGCGGAGCCGTGGGTACGCGGCAGCAAGCCGGTGCGGATGGTGATCGGACGCACGGTGCGGGTGTCACGGCCATCGATGCGCGGCTCGCCCGCGAGCACCTGATTGCGCACGATCTTCGATTCGAGTTCGAACATCAGGTTCGAGACGTCGTTCTTCTGCGTCGGCGTCGAGTCGGGGCCAAGGCACTTGGCCTCGACCGCGGCGGATATTTCCTTGAGACGCTGCTGGCGCGCCTGTTTCTGGCGCATCGCGTACGCGGCGCGCAGGTCGGCTTCGGCGGCCGCCGCGACGCTGGCGACCAGTGCCTCGTCCTTGGCCGGTGCTTTCCAGTCCCAGAGCGGCTTGCCGCCCTCTTCGACGAGCTGATGGATCATTTCGATGACGGCCTGCTGCTGCTGGTGACCGAAGACGACGGCGCCGAGCATGATTTCCTCGGTCAGCTCCTTGGCTTCGGATTCAACCATGAGCACGGCGGCTTCGGTGCCGGCGACGACCAGGTCGAGCTTCGAACTCACCAGCTCGGTCTTGCTCGGATTGAGCACGTACTGGCCATCGACGTAACCGACGCGCGCGGCGGCGATGGGACCGTTGAACGGGATGCCGGCAAGCGCCACGGCAGCCGATGCGCCGATCAGCGCCGGAATGTCGGGATCGATTTCCGGATCGACCGACATGACCGTCGCAATGATCTGCACTTCGTTGTAGAAAGCGTCCGGAAAGAGCGGGCGCAGCGGACGGTCAATCAGCCGGCAGGTCAGGATTTCCTTTTCCGACGGACGCCCTTCGCGCTTGAAAAAGCCGCCGGGAATACGGCCGGCGGCGTAGGTTTTTTCCTGGTAGTCGACGGTCAGCGGGAAGAAGTCCTGTCCCGGCTTCGCACTCTTGGCGGCGACGACGGTAACCAGGACGACGCTGTCGCCCAAGCTGGCGAGCACCGCGCCGCCGGCCTGCCGGGCGATTTCGCCCGTCTCCAGCGTCAGCGTGTTGCGGCCGTAGGGAATCGATTTCTTGATGGGTGTGGACACGGTTTTCCTCGGGATCGAAAGCAGCAATGGCCGCGTCAGGCGCGACCATTGTCGGGTTGTTCAGGTGGCGCGGGCGAAAAGGGCGTCCATGGAAACGAAGCTTAAGTCGCCCGCAAGGCGGTGCTTATTTGCGCAGGCCCAGCTTGTCGATCAGGACGCGATAGCTTTCCGAATTGCGCGTCTTGAGGTAGTCGAGCAACTTGCGCCGACGCGAGACCATGCGCAGCAAACCGCGGCGCGAATGATGGTCCTTGACGTTGGCCTTGAAGTGATCGTTGAGTCCATTGATGCGCGCGGTGAGCAGCGCGACCTGGACCTCGGGCGAACCCGTATCCCCGGCCATGCGCTGATGCGACGCGATGACCTGAGCTTTTTCCTGTACCGTAACAGCCATTCTGTGTTGCTCCAAACTTCGCGAAAGACCGAGATTCTAACTCGAAAAGTGCTTAGGATTCAAGCGATTCAATAGCCGCGCTGCAGACTTGAGCGGCTACCAGCCGGCGCGGCTGCAGCATCCCCGATGCCGCCTTGGCGACACCTGCGAAAACACCGTCGGTGTAGGTCCTGTAGGCGCCATCGGCGAGGCCTGCGCGTGCAATGGCCTGCCCATCGCGGAATCCGGCACTCTCGTGCGGCGCCAGGTCGACGCGCGGCAACGTCGCGCAGCCGGCGTCCACCGGCAGCAGCTGCCGATCCCGTTCGGCACTGTCCATTTCGCCGAGACTGTCGAAGGCGACCGCGCCCGCAAGCTCGAACGCGCCGGTCGCGGTTCGGCGCAACGCCGACAGCTGCGCGCCGCAACCCAGCGCCTCGCCCAGGTCCTCGGCCAAAACCCGCACATAGGTGCCCTTGCCGCAGCGAATCGCCAGCGTTGCGTGAGGCGGCGACCATGACACGACGACCATGTCGTGAACCACGATCGGGCGCTCGGCGCGCGGGATCTCGATCCCCTCGCGCGCGTACTCGTAATAATTGCGGCCATGGTACTTGAGCGCGGCGTGCCGCGGCGGGCGCTGCGCGATATGGCCGGTGAAGCGCGGCAGCAGCGCCTCGAGGTCCTCTCGCGAAGCGTTCATCGGACGCTCGAGGACCACGTCACCTTCGGCGTCGCCAGTAGTGGTCGTGATCCCGAAGCGCAGCGTCGCCACATACGCCTTGTCGGCGTCGAGCAGCAGGTGCGCGAATTTGGTCGCTTCGCCGAAACATATCGGCAGCAGGCCGCTCGCCAGCGGATCGAGCGTTCCGGTATGGCCCGCCTTGTCGGCGTTGTAGAGACGCTTAACGTGCTGCAGGGCGGTGTTTGACGAGACGCCGACGGGCTTGTCGAGGAGAAGGATGCCGTCGACCTTGCGCCGCGGCGGGCGGCGGTATTGCGCTTGCTTCGTCAACTCGAGGGATGCTTGCGGTCGTCGGCGATGGCGGCGTCGATCAGTTTGGAAATTTTCAGGCCGGATTCGGTCGAATCGTCGTAGACGAAATGCAACTGCGGCACCGAGTAGAGCTGCAAGCGGTGCGACAGCTCGGTGCGCAGGTAGCCGGCGGTATGCTGCAACGCTTCGACGGCGGTCGGCGCGTCCTCGACTCCGGCGAGGTGGGTGAAGAAGATCTTCGCGTGCGACAGATCGGGTGTCACCTCGACCGCCGTGATCGTCACCATGCCGATGCGCGGATCCTTCAAGTGCAGGCGCAACAGGTCCGCGAGTTCGCGCTGGATCTGGTCGCCGACGCGCTGCGCGCGTTGAGAGTGCTTCTTCACGGATGCAACTCCCGCAGTTCTACAGCGTTCGCGAAACCTCGACGATCTCGTAAGCCTCGAGCTGGTCGGCTTTTTCCACGTCGTTGAAGTTCTTCAGCGACAGGCCGCACTCGAACCCGCCCTTGACCTCGCGCACATCGTCCTTGAAGCGCTTGAGCGAATCGAGCTCGCCGTCGAAGATGACGACATTGTCGCGCAATAGACGCACCTTCGCGCCGCGCCGCACCAGCCCTTCGAGCACATAGCAACCGGCCACGGTGCCGACCTTCGAAATCTTGTAGACCTCGCGCACCTCGATCAGGCCAAGGCGGTTTTCCTTTTTTTCCGGCGCCAGCATCCCGGACAGTGCGGCCTTCACTTCGTCAACCGCTTCGTAAATGATGTTGTAGTAGCGGATGTCGACATTGGCGTGCTCGGCGAGCTTGCGCGCGGCGACGTCAGCGCGCACGTTGAAGCCGATGATCACCGCCTTGGACGCGAGCGCCAGATTGACGTCGGACTCGGTGATGCCGCCTACGGCCGAATGCACGATGTTGACCTTGACCTCGTCGGTCGACAGCTTGGTCAGCGCGTTGGCCAGCGCTTCGTAACTGCCTTGCACGTCGGCCTTAATGATGATCGTCAGCGGCTTGACCTCGTTCTCGCCGATCTGGTCGAACATCGTCTCGAGTTTGACCGTCTGTTGCTTGGCAAGTTTGACGTCGCGGAACTTGCCCTGGCGGAAGAGCGCGATTTCGCGCGCCTTGCGCTCGTCGCCCAGCGCCATCACCTCTTCGCCGGCGAGCGGCACGTCGGACAGGCCCTGGATCTCCACGGGAATTGCCGGACCGGCCGATGCGACCGCCTTGCCGGTTTCGTCGGTCATCGCTCGGACGCGGCCGAACACGGCGCCTGCCAGCACGATGTCGCCGCGCTTGAGCGTTCCGGATTGGACGAGAATCGTTGCCACCGGACCCTTGCCCTTGTCCAGCCGCGATTCGATGACGATGCCCTTGGCGGGCGCGTCGCGCGGCGCCTTGAGCTCGAGCACCTCGGCTTGCAGCAGGATGGCGTCGAGCAGGTTGTCGATGCCCTTGCCGGTCTTCGCCGACACTTCGATGAACTGCGCATCGCCGCCGTATTCCTCCGGCAGCACGCTCTCCGCGACCAGTTCCTGCTTCACGCGGTCCGGGTTGGCTTCCGGCTTGTCGATCTTGTTGATCGCGACAACGATGGGCACATTGCCCGCCTTCGCGTGCGCAATCGCTTCCTTGGTCTGCGGCATTACCCCATCGTCGGCGGCCACCACCAGAATGACGATGTCGGTGACCTTGGCGCCGCGCGCGCGCATCGCGGTGAACGCCTCGTGACCGGGCGTGTCGAGAAACGTGATCACACCCTTGGCGGTTTCGACGTGGTACGCGCCGATGTGCTGCGTGATGCCACCGGCCTCCCCGCTGGCAACGCGAGCGCGGCGGATCATGTCGAGCAGCGACGTCTTGCCGTGATCAACGTGGCCCATGACGGTGACCACCGGCGGCCGCGGCAGCACTTCGGCCGAGTGCGCCTGCGCGCTTTCCACCAGCAGCGAATCCGGATCGTCGAGTTTGGCGGCGATTGCCTTGTGGCCCATTTCCTGGACCACGATCATCGCCGTTTCCTGGTCGAGCATCTGGTTGATAGTCACCATGGTGCCGAGCTTCATCATCGTCTTGATGATCTCGGCGGCCTTGACCGACATCTTGTGCGCCAGGTCGGCGACGGTGATCGTTTCGGGCACGGCGATTTCGCGCGTGACTGGCTCTGGCGCAGCAGCGTCGACGTGCTCTTCGCCGTCTTCATGGCGGTGCTTGCCGGTCTTTGGACCCTTCCAGCCCGTGGCTGACGCTCCACCAGTGTCGCCGCGCAACTTAAGCGCGCGGCGGCGGGCGACTTCTTCCTGGAACGCGGTGGCGGAAGGTTTGCGCGCGCCCTTGTCCTTCTTGGCGCCGGGCTTGACCGTGGGCTTGTGCAGTGTGCCCTCGGTCTTGGCGACGACCGCGGGCTTGGCGTCCGCAACCGGCGGCGCGGCGGCCTTTTCCGCCGCGGCGATCGCGAGTGCGTCGGCGGCTAGCTTGGCGGCGGCGTCTTCGGCTTCCTTTTCCTTCTTGGTCTGGCGCTTCTTGGCCTGATCCTGCTTTTGCTGGACGTCTTCCTGCTGCTTGGCGATCAGCGCTGCGCCTTTGCGCGCTTCCTCTTCGCGCGAGGCGAGGTCGGCCGCGCTGAGCAGCGGCTGTGGGGGTGGCGCGGCTTCTTCCGGCGCAGGGGCACCTTCGGGGCCGTCGCGCTTGATAAACACGCGCTTCTTGCGCACCTCAACCTGAATGGTGCGCGCGCGGCCAGTGCTGTCAGCCGCCTTGATTTCGGTGGTCTGCTTGCGGGTGAGCGTGATCTTCTTCTTCTGCTCCATCCCACCGTGCTGCTTGCGCAGGTAATCGAGAAGGCGCGTCTTATCCAGCTCGGAGAGCTTGTCGCCTTCTTTCTTGCCACCGACGCCTGCAGCCGTAAGTTGCTCGAGCAGGATGCCCGGAGGCATTTTCAGCTCGGTCGCGAATTTCTCGATCGTGGTCAGGGCCATGCTGTGTTCTCCGCTACTGCGCTCGGGGTCTTTCAGTGACCCTGTGGCGCGTTGGTGGCGCCTTCGGCGCTCTCGGCGCTTTCGAACCAGTGCGCGCGCGCCTTCATGATCAGATCCTGCGCCCGCGCATCGGGCAATCCGGTCAGTTCGACCAGTTCGTCCACCGCCAGATCGGCAAGCGCATCGCGATTGATGATGCCCTTCTCGGCCAGCAAGCCCGCGGTTTCAGTGTCCATTCCATCCAGGTTGAGAAGGTCTTCGGCAACGTTCTCGACCGACTCCTCGCGCACGATGGCTTCGGTCAGCAGCGCATTGCGCGCGCGGCTGCGCAGCTCGTTCACGGTATCCTCGTCGAAGGATTCGATCTCGAGCATTTCGCTGAGTGGAACGTAGGCGATTTCCTCAAGCGTCGAAAAGCCCTCGGCGATCAGGATGTCGGCCACCTCCTGGTCGACGTCGAGCTTGGCGATGAACAGCGCGCGGATCTTCTCGCTTTCGACCTGCGTCTTCTGCTGCGACTCCTCGACGCCCATCAGGTTGATTTCCCAGCCGGTAAGCTCGGACGCGAGGCGCACGTTCTGGCCGCTGCGGCCGATCGCCATCGCCAGATTTTCCTCGTCGACGACGACATCCATCGCGTGGCGCTCTTCATCCACGACGATGCTCGAGATTTCCGCCGGCGCCAGCGCGTTGATGACGAACTTCGCGGGGTCTTCCGAGAACAGCACGATATCGACGCGCTCGCCCGCGAGCTCGTTGGTCACCGCCGTCACGCGCGAGCCGCGCATGCCGATGCAGGTGCCTTGCGGATCGAGTCGCGGATCGTTGGATTTCACCGCGATCTTGGCGCGTACGCCGGGGTCACGCGCGGCGGCCTTGATCTCAATGAGGCCCTCCTCGATCTCGGGCACTTCAAGTTCGAACAGCCGCACCACCAGGTCGGGAGTGATGCGCGACAGCACCAGCTGGGGCCCTCTCGCCTGCGGGTCGATCTTGACCACGTACGCGCGCACGCGGTCGCCCACGCGCAGGTTTTCCTTGGGGATGAGCTGGTCGCGCGGAATGACGCCCTCGATGCGGCCGGATTCCACGATCGACGCGCCACGCTCGATGCGCTTGACGGTGCCGGTGAGCAGGTTGTCGTCGCGCTCCAGGAAGTCGTTGAGGATCTGCTCGCGCTCGGCGTCGCGGATCTTCTGCAGGATCACCTGCTTCGCAGCCTGCGCGCCGATGCGGCCGAACTCGACCGGCTCGAGCGGTTCCTCGACCACATCGCCGAGCTCGAGCGCAGGCTCACGCTCGGCAGCATCGGTGATGGCGATCTGGTAGGCAGGCTCCTCATGGTCTTCGTCGGGCACAACCGTCCAGCGACGGAACGCGTCGTAGTCGCCGGTTTCGCGGTCGATTTCGACGCGTGCGTCGACATCCTGGGTAAAGCGCTTCTTGGTCGCCGACGCCAGCGCCGATTCCAGCGCGGTGAAGACGATGTCCTTCGGCACGTTCTTTTCTCGCGCCAGCGCATCCACCAGCAGCAGCAATTCGCGATTCATTTGGTCTTTCTCCACTCGATTGAAGGCACGAGCCGCGCCTTCTCGATGTTCGCAAGCGTGATCGTGCGCGCGACGCCGTCGGTTTCGACGAGCACGTTCTCGCCGTCCATGCCGCGCAGGACGCCCTTGATCCGTTTAGCGTTGCCGATGCTTTCGCGCAGCGAGAGCTTGACTTCGCTGCCGGCGAAACGGACGAAATCGGCGGCCTTTTTCAGCGGACGGTCGAGACCCGGCGACGAAACTTCGAGGCGCTCGTAGGCAACCTGTTCGACGGCGAACAAATGGGTCAGGTGATTCGAAACGCGCGCGCAGTCCTCGACGTCGATGCCCGCAGGCTTGTCGATCAACACGCGCACCAGACCGCCCCGCGACGGCGAATCCCAGTCGACCAGCTCGTAACCCATCGCAGGCAGCGTGCGCTCCAGAATCTCATCCAGGTTCAAAGATCTAGCGTTGCAAAAGTGCAAAAAATCGAAAAAAAAATGGGCTGTCGAGCCCATTTCAGTTGCATAACACCCGTAATCATAGCAAAAACGGACCCGGATTTGAAGCGCCGTATGACGCCGCCAGGCCGTACCAGGCATTGCGCACGAACCGCTTTGCCCACTGCGGTATATTGCGACGAACGGCGCATTTGCCAATCGTTGTCACACCCGCCCGCCGATGACGCAACGTCGCATTCACATTCACGTGCTTGCCTTCAGCCTTACGCTCGCTGCGTGTGGCGTGCCGGACGCCGACAAACCGGTCACCGTCGTCGCGTCGCCTCGGCCGAATCCAGTGGTCATCCCGGCGCCGCCTCCACCGCCACCCGAATCGCCCGCATTGGTCGCGGAAGCACCCGCAGCGCCCGCCGCGGCGCCGGTCGCCGATACCAGCAGTCCTTTCTACTATTGCGTCACAGGCTCCGCTAGCGACCCGCAGCGCACCCCGATCGCGTTCGCTCCGTCGGTAAACGCGCTGTGCCGGAAGGCGCCGGAGATGGGACCCTGCCAGTACGAGCGCGATGCCTGCCGGCGCCAGGGCGGCAAGGTCGTGACCGCCGCAGGCGTGGAAATCACGCTCCAGACCGAAGCCGAATACGACCGGCGTGTGCTGCGAGTCAGGATGAAATCCAACTGAAAAGGCTGCCAGGGTGTCCGATGCCAGCCCCGGCAAGACGACGGTTGCCAGCCGCGACCCTGTCAAACGTGGTGGACAGCCTGTACATGACGCTGTGGTATCATTGCTTGCGCAATCGTTCGGCAGACGCTCTCACACTTCGCAAGTCGTTTCGAGTGGTTATAGCGTCGACCTTGCTCATAAGTCTGCTGACGCATCTGTAGGCGACACTGCAATCCAGCGCCCCTGTCAGCCCCTGCAAACAATTCAGCGTGTGCGATTTGCCCGATTATTGCTTGATAAACTACCGAGAACGCCAAAAAGCACTGGCGCTTCTAGGACTATGCCATTAGCATAGCCGCTGCGCGTCAACTGCCGTCGCTTTACGTCATTCAGGAATACTGAAACCAAATTTCGAAAAGCCATGTCAACTACAATTCAGCGCTTTCTGTCTTACCTGTCCGGCGCCGTGCTCGTGCTGTTAGTGGTCGCCCTGCCTGCTGTTGCGCACAACGTCGGACCTGGCAGCGCCAACCCGGCCGCAGCCACCGCCGCGACCGCGACGGGCACGATCAACCAGCTGATCGTTGACAACACGGTCACGGGCCTCACGCTGCGCTACCTCGGACTGCGGCAGGACGACGGACACAGCATCGCGCTGGTCGGAACCGGACTCGACAGCGTCAACCGCGGGGACAGGATTGCCGCCAGTGGCTCGCTCAACGGCAATGTCTTGCGCGTTTCGAGCTTCACCCGCATGGCCACGGCGACCGGCACTGGCAAAGCGACCGCGCAAGGCTCCGGCACAACCCAGCTTCAGGGAAC
>JBDTLK010000147.1:0-9062 GCA_039934835.1 Edaphobacterium sp. (SeqCode)
AGAGCACGCAAGGGATCGCGCGGGGGGGGGGGTGGTCGGAAACATGGCGGAGACAAACGCGTTCGGCATCGCCGGACTGCTCGGCTGGCCGGTGGCGCATTCGCGCTCGCCTACCATCCACAATTACTGGCTGAAGGAGCACGGGCTGGCTGGCCGCTACGTGCTGTTTGCGGTTCCGCCCGAGAAATTGTCGATCGCGCTGCCCGGACTCGCGGCGCTGGGCCTGCGCGGCTGCAACGTCACCACGCCGCACAAGCAGGCGGTCATGTCGATGATCCACAGCATCGAGCCACTCGCGCGCCGCATCGGCGCGGTCAACACCATCGTGGTCGAGAAAGACGGGTCGCTCAAGGGCTTCAACAACGACGGCAACGGTTTCATCCAGAGCCTGCGCGATGCCAGACCGACATGGCGGCCCGACACCGGCCCGATCGTGGTGCTCGGCGCCGGCGGCGCGGCGCGCGCCGTCGTGGCCAGCCTTGCGGATCAGGGCGCGCGCGAAATCCGCATCGTCAATCGCACCGCCGATCGCGCGCAGGCCATCGTCAGCGAATACGGGCCGCCCGTCACCGCGTACGCATGGGAGCAACGCAGCGAGATTCTCGCCGACGTCGCGCTGCTGGCCAACTGCACCAACCAGGGCATGGCTGGCAAGCCGGCGCTGGAGATCAACCTCGACCGACTTGCGCCAGGGGCGATTGTCGGCGACCTCATCTATACGCCGCTCGAGACGCCGTTGCTGGCCGCCGCCCGTGCGCGGGGAAACCTCACGGTCAACGGACTCGGTTTGCTGCTCAACCAGGCGCGCCCGGCGTTCCAGGCGTGGTTCGGCACGCTGCCGGACATTTCGCCTGGCCTGCTGCAGGCGGTTGCCGCGACTTTCTAGGCGGTCGTGCTCGCGTCGAGCTGCGCTGGGGCTCCACACTAAGCCAAGCTGACTTTGCGTCGATGAGCATCTTCGATGAACCCAAGATCGACTGCCACAACCACGTCCTGGACCCGCTGAATTTTCCGTATGCGGCGGACGCGGTTTACCGCCCGGCCGGACAGGAGATCGGAACGGCAGCGCAACTCGATGCAGTGCTCGCCGTCTACGGCGCGCGCCACGCCTTGATCGTCGGACCGAACTCCGGATACGGCACCGACAATCGCTGCCTGCTCGATGCCGTAGCTCGCGGTCAAGGTAGGCACAAAGGTGTTGCCGTCGTGCGCCACGACGTCGACAGCGCGGAACTGGAGCGTCTCAAGGCCCTGGGTATCGTAGGCGTCACCATGAACGCCACGTATCACCCCTCAGGTTATTACGCGAATGCCGGCCCCTTGCTGGCGAAGCTCGCGGCGCTCGGCCTGTTCATTCAGGTTCAGGTGGAGGGTGAACAGATGGTCGCACTCGCGCCGATGCTCATTGACTCCGGCGCGAGGATTGTCATCGACCACTGCGGTCGCCCCACCCCGGCCGCCGGACTCGATCAGCCAGGATTCACGGCGGTGCTGGACCTCGCGCGCACCGGGCGCGCCAGCGTCAAGGTTTCGGGTTACGCGAAGTTCTCGCAGCAGCGTTGGCCGTATCTCGATACCCATCGTTATGTCCACGCACTGGTCGATGCGTACTCGCTCGACGCCTGCGTGTGGCGTTCGGATTGGCCTTTCCTGCGGGCGATCGAACGTCTCGATTATGGGCCGTTGCTCAAGCTCGTCGAAATACTGTTTCCCGATCGCGCCAGTCGACAGAAGCTGTTCTGGGAAACGCCGCGTGCGCTGTTCGGGTTTCGCGCGTGACCGGTTGACCGTTTCACGCCCACGTTCGAACAAAGCAACGGCGGCTCGCCGGACGCTGGGTTTTTCATTTCGGCTTGATGCGTGCCCTGTCGACGACCGGCTTCCAGCGCGAGATCTCGTTCCCGATCAAGGTACAAACGCTTGCGGAGTCGTCGGCGTCGCCTGTGCGCCTTCTGCATCCATCCACATCGGCGACGCAGTTTGGGCGCGGGTCACGCCGCTTGCGCCGGCCACGAGCATTGCCGCCGCGCGCAGCAGCCGACGTCGCATCGCGAACTTGTCAGCGCCCCTCACCCGGCTTGGCGTGGTCCGGATTGCTGCTCGATTGCGCCTTTTCGAGAGTCTTTATCCTGCTCGCCAGTTCGTTCAGTTTCTTGAACTGGACGATGTTGCGCAACCAGGTGTGCTGAGGCACGACGGGCACGCCCGAGGCGTAAACGCCGCTCTCGTGAATGTCGAAGGGCACACCACTCCCGGCGAGGATGCTGACTCTGTCAGTCATCTTGGTGTGCCCCGCGATCATCACGCCGCCGCCAATCAGACAGTGCGCGCCGATGGTGGCGGAACCCGCGATGCCGGTGCACGCTGCGATGGCGGTGTTGCGCCCAATCTTCACGCCGTGGGCAATCTGAATGAGATTGTCCAGGCGCACTCCCGACTCGATCACGGTGTCTTCTAGCGAGCCGCGATCGATGGTCGTGTTGGCACCGATTTCGACGTCGTCGCCGATGATGACGCGGCCGATCTGCGGTATCCGCTCCCAGTGATCGCCTGCCCACGCGTTGCCAAATCCGTCGGCACCGACAATGGTGCCCGAGTGAATTCGGCACCGATCGCCCACGACACAATTGGCGTATACGACGACGCGCGGCATCAGCACCGTGCCCGCGCCGATGGTCGAATACGCGCCAACGAAGACGCCCGCTTTGAGCTGCGCCCCCGCACCGATCTTCGCTCCCTCCTCGATCACCACGTGGGCGCCGATTTCCACGTCCGGCGCGAGTAGCGCCGAGGCGGCAATCACCGCCGACGGATGAATGGCTGCCTTCGCCGCAGGGAGCGGGTTGAAGTACTGGGCGATGCGCGCGAACAACAGGCCGGGATCATCGGCAGCCAGGTATGACATACGGTCGGGCAACCCCGCGCACTGACGAACCACTGCGGCCGTCGCCCCGCTGTTTTTCAGTTCGGGAATGCGCTTTAGGTGGTTCATGAACGTGATTTGGCCGGGGCCAGCCGAGTTGAGCGTGGCCACGCCATGAATCACGGCATCCGCGCCGACCAGCTCCGCCGAAAACAGACGCGCCAGCTCGGACAGTTTCTTTGCGCTCGGTTCCGACATCATGGTCCGTCAAGAGTGTTGATGCTGAATCGATGGCCATTATAGTCCGGGTGCGCGGCTGACGTTTGGCGCGACCGGGCCTCGATCAATGTCCGGCATCTGTCTCGTGTTGCCAGGATTATGTCTAACTGCGCGAGCCCAGTCGCAGCGCAGGGGGTGGCTTCGTGCGCCTCGCCATTGAACTGGATGATCGTGCCGGCGGTCACAAAGCGCGTCGCATCCAGCGCGTTCGAGGTGGTCGGCGGCATGCGATTGTGCTAGGCCCCAAGGCACTTCGACCCATGCCACCGGTAAAATTCCGCCCCGCCGGTGCGACTTTTAACGATTGGCACGCGGTGGGGACGGCGGTAGAGTATGTCTCGTCCAACCAGCGCAGGAGTTTTTTGCGGTGCAGGCGACATCCGGCGACACGACCCTTCTCTTCACCGACATCGAGGCCAGCACCCGGCTCTGGGAGGAGGACGGCCAGAAGATGTCGCGAGCGCTGGCGCTCCACGACGCGCTTTCGCGGTCAGCCGTCGAGGATAACCACGGCGTGGTGGTGAAGATGACCGGTGACGGCATGTACGCCGCGTTCGGCGCGCCGGTGGACGCGCTCAACGCCACCGTTGCCCTGCAACAGGCGCTGAGTGACCCGGACGCAACGGGCGGCATATCGCTCCGGCTGCGCTATGGCATGCACCTGGGGCCCGTCGAGCGGCGCAATGAAGATCTGTTTGGCAGCCCGGTCAATCGCGCCGCCCGGATCATGAAGGCGGCGCATGGCGGCCAGGTGCTGCTGTCGCAAGCGGTCGTCGACAGCGTCGCGGGGGGGCTGCCGCCGTCGGTGACGCTGCTCGACCTCGGCAGCGTCCGGCTGCGCGACCTGGCGACCCCCGAACATGTCTATCAGCTCGTCCACCCGAAGCTGCGGCAGGATTTTCCCGCGCTACGCTCGCTCGAGGCGACGCCCAATAACCTCCCGCAACAGGTTACGTCGTTCATCGGCCGCCAGCGCGAACTTGGCGAGGCGAAGACCTTGCTCGAAGGTACCCGGCTCCTAACCCTGCTCGGCATGGGCGGATTGGGCAAGACCCGCCTGTCGCTGCAGATCGCCGCCGACGTGCTCGAAAAACATCCGGATGGCGTCTGGTTCATCGACCTCGCCCCGATCAAGGATGCGTCGCTGGTTCCCAATGCCGTGGCCCAAGTGCTTGGCGTGCACGAAGAGCCAGGCAAGCCGCTGATGCAGACGCTGTGCGCGCACCTCAAGGAGCACAAGGTGCTGCTGGTCGTCGACAACTGCGAGCATCTGGTAAGTGCGTGCGCGAGTCTCGCCGATGCTTTCCTGCGCAACACACCGGAAGTCCGGATACTCGCGACCAGTCGCGAGGCGCTGCATATCCGCGGCGAACAGACGCTGCCGGTGCTGCCACTGGCGGTGCCGGGTCGCAATGCCGACGTGGAGAGCCTGCTGCGGTCGGAGGCGGTGCAGCTGTTCGTCGAGCGCGCGCGGCTGCAAAAACCGGGATTTACGCTGACCGAGCAAGAAGCCCCGGCGATCGCCGAGCTCTGCGCCCGCCTCGAAGGCATTCCGCTAGCATTGGAGCTGGCCGCCGCCCGGGTACGCTCGCTGTCGGTCGCCGAAATCAACAAGCGCTTGAACGATCGCTTCAAGCTGCTCACGGGCGGTAGTCGCGTCGCGCTTGAGCGCCAACAGACACTTCACGCGCTGGTGAGCTGGTCTTACGATCTGCTGCAGCAAAACGAACAGATACTGCTTGACCGGCTGAGCGTGTTCGTCGGCGGCTTCGAGCTCGAAAGTGCGGAGGCAGTGTGCGGAGCGGAACCGCTCATGCCCGAGGACGTCTTCGACCTGGTGACCTCGCTCGTCGAGAAATCATTGGTCATGGTCCAACAGGAAGACGGCGGATCGCGTTACGGGATGCTGGAGACGATCCGCGAGTTTGCCCTGGAGCATCTGGTCCGGCCGGACAATGGCGGGACGCGCTTTGGAATGCAGGCGACCATTCGGGATTTTGCCCGGGAAAATCTGGTCAAGCGCGAGGACCTCGCAGCGACGGCTACGCGGCACTGCGACTATTACCTTGGGTTCGCCAAGACGGCGCGAGTGAAGCTTCTTCAGGGACCCGAGCAGGCGGAATGGACGCGACGCGTGGAAGTCGAGCTCGACAACTTGCGCGCTGCGATTGCATTGGCGCTTGCAGGCGGAATCGAGCCGGTGATCGCGGTCAAGCTCGAAGTTGCGTTGATGCGCTTCCGGACTCTGCGCGGTTACTCTACTGAAGGTCGCAATAACGTGCGCGCCGCGCTGGCGCTTTCGAGCATGCAGGAGCCAAACGCAGCTCGCGCCCACGCCCTCTACGTGGGCGGCGTGCTAGCGATGAACCAGAGCGACCACGAGGAAGCGACGAAAATGCTTTCGGAATGCCTCGCGATTCGCCGGGTCTTGGCGAATCCGCGCGAGATCGCGGCGACATTGACTACCTTGGCGACGCTCCACCTGCAGCAGGATGACACAGCGCAGGCGCACGAATACGACGAGCAAGCCCTTGGGATTTTTCGTGAACTCGGAGACCGGCAAGGAGAAGGAATCGGGCTGCTGAATCTCGGCGAAATTTCCGTGCGACAGGCCGATTATGGCGGCGCCGAGAAACTCTTTGAACAAGGTTTGGCGATCGCGCGAAGCATTGAGCACCACGAGCTGGAATTCGACTGCGAGCGCAATTTGGGAGAGCTCGCGCTCCGCGCAGGCAATCTAGAAACTGCGGTAGCGCGGTTTGCACGTTCGCTCAAGATTTGCCAGGACGCCGAGGACAAGCGAGGCGAGGCGATCGCTCTGTGGTGGTGGGGAAAAACGGACGCGGTAAATGGCGACCACAATTCGGCGCTAAAGAGGTTCGCCGAGGCGCTGCCCGCCTTCAAGGCGTTCGAAATGAGCTCAGAGGCACTTGACTGCCTAGAGGATTGTGCCGAGGTTCTGCACACTGCTGGCCGTACCGACGACGCTGCACGGCTGCACGCGGCGGCGGCGGCCATTCGTGTGACGCTTGCCCTGCGTTCACCGCGCCGTGACGCGAGGCGGCAAAGGAATCTCGAGGCAGCGCGCGGCGCGCTTGGCAACGCCGCGTTCGAGGCGGCCTTGTCGGTTGGCCGTACTTGGACACTGGACGAGGCGATCAAACATGCGCTCGCACCGCTCGCAAACGCACCTGTGATGGTGTGATAGCACTGTACCGTTGCGGCACCGTGCTGGGTTCGTCGAGGGTAATACAAACAAAAACCCCGCCACGCGGGCGGGGTTCTGGAAAAGCGTCGTGCATCAGCTCAGCTTGCGGGGGCGGGTTGCTGCGAGCCCGATGAGGCCGAGGCCGAGCAGTGCGAGCGTCGCGGGCTCCGGCACCTGCCTTACTTCCGTTATTGAAATAATGCCCCCGGTGTTCAAGGTGCCACATCTGAAGCTCACTCCACCTGTATTTCCGAGGATAGCCACAGTATTATCCCCGTTTCCAAACATCAGCCTCGGTTCGTCGCTACCGCAGCCCGGCCCTTGGACTAGGAGAAGATTCGTGATGACAGCTCCAATACCAATAAGGTTCCCTGCGCTGTAATCAACCAAAATGCCGGTGTCGGGATCAGACAGTCTCCACTGGTTCCCTAAGCTGTCGAAAAAATCGGCACTGAGAACGGCGAAGGGGCAGAACACAATACCACCCATCCGGCACGGTGGTGTCAAGGGCACATCGATCCTGATAGTGCCCCCGAAGGTGAAGAGGGGATCGAATCCGATGTCGTAAATAGTCGCCTGCGCGGGGCCGCCCAATACGCTGCAGACGGTTGCGGCCGCGGCGCATAGGAGACTCCTGAAAGTTCTGTTTTTCACTGTCGTTCTCCTGGACTTCGAATGCAGAGGGATGGCGGGCGATGGGCGATTTGAGAATACCAATCTCCAAGGTTGCCGCGACTTTGTGAAAGTCAGCAAGATACGTACCACTACACCTTGTCGGTTACAACGCGTTGAAGTAATTGGCAGTTCACACGCCACTCACGCATTTCGCTCATGCCAACGGACTGAAAATGTAAAGTTTGTCGACGCGGAGAATGCTGTTCGCAATCGCGGTCGGCGATGGCGTGAGGGCACTGCTGATTGCGTACAGCGCCGCCATGGACGACTGCTGCTGGGTGCCCCACCTACTCACTCCGCGTACTCTCTGGGAGCAGTGATGATCAGGCTCCGACACTTGACTTTCGCCTTCTCAAGAATCGCAAGCGCGCCCGGCGTCGCACTGGCTTTCGCGACCGGTGGATGTGTGCTTCCCCACACGTTGCAAATACCAGCCCTTGCGTCTTCGGGCAGGGCCGCCGACGACCAACTCTTGGACTATTAGCTCTAAAACCCAAGACGCAAGGGCGGTCCACTCAGATTGAGTGGAAAGATGTGAGGCATCGATGGTCCGCTCCTCCAGTGTCGTGGGTACGACGCAAGATCGTTTGGGGTGGGCACTGTGAGGAAGAATTGCGAGTGGCTGGGTGGCGCCGACTCGCACGCAAGCTCAGATTCAATACGGATCGGACTCTAAATAACCCGTAGATTTTTGAAGGTGGGAGTCGGAATCGAACCGGCGTACACGCCTCTGCATCCGCTGCAATGGATAATGAATTTCGTCCGCATGAGCGCCCAAGCGTTCGGCGAATCGACCACGAAAAAACCCCGCCACACGGGCGGGGTTTTTTAAATTGAATTACTGTCGCGGGTCAGACTTGCTTACGGCGTGCGAAACCGAGTCCGGCAAGCGCGATGCCCATCAGCGCCAGCGTCCCTGGTTCCGGAACCAGGATCACGTTGTTGTTGGCCGACGCTGTCCCCGTGAAACTAGACGTATTGGAGCAAATGGTGGCCCCGCATACGGCATTTACAGGAGTAACGTTCGAAAACGAAAATGCAAGCCCGCGCTCTAAACCTAGTTGGGCAGCAGTGAGAACATCTGAAAAGAATAGCAAGCTGCCGGGCGGGGGAGTCGTTGCCGACAACGTCTCGCTGGACCCACCGATCACACCGCTCAGATCGTCAATAAAGCTTCCATAGAGGAGTCTAGTTCCGGTGCAATTGGCAAGCGACGAGACGCAAAAGCTGCCGGTAAAGTGTTGGTCAAATAAACCACCAGCGCCAAGAATTATGCCCGGGGGGGTACTGGTCGCGGACAGGTTAACGAATGCCATTGTTCCTACAAATCCGCCGGCCAAGAAGTTAGTGATTAAGGCACTTGCATTATTGATCGCGATCGTCGACGTCGTCGCGGTCGTGTTTGTAACGACGACGGTATTGGCCGTAGAGGTCTGGCCAAAGCCAATGATTTGGGTCGCATTCGACTCTGGCGCAACGGCTGCGGACGCAATCGCCAAACCCGTTGCCACGATCGTCGAGGCCAACGTATTCTTGGAAAATTTCAGCATTTCATCACTCCTAAAACGTGTCAACGGGAAGTTACATTCAGTTCATGGAAAGCGCATGGAAATATAAGCACACGGTATGCCAAGCGGACATCCGGCTTAATAAACAGATAGTTATGTTTCAGAAGTTCGGGTGGCCGATGATGGCTTGTAAGGTGATTCGACACCCAGAACGATGGACAGAGCGGCGATGGCCAACTGAGAAAATCCGACTGCGACCCGACCCCTGTGATTAAACAAAGGCTTATTGTATGAAGTTCGCGTCCGATGCTTGTAAGGTGATTCGCTGAGGCCCAATACCCGCCTAGACGCAAGTCGACGGCGAGTCCGGCAACTGGTCGGCGGGTTCACGTCCCGCTCTCGGGTAGGAGGTGGCCGATCGTCGCGCTCCCTTTTGGCCAGTCGTTGGCGAAAGTCGCGCGGGAGTTAGAAGATTGGAGGCGGGAGTCGGAATCGAACCGGCGTACACGGCTTTGCAGGCCGCTGCATG
>JBDTLK010000148.1:0-8935 GCA_039934835.1 Edaphobacterium sp. (SeqCode)
GATCATTAGCATAACGAAGAAGAACAGCGCCCACCACGCGGTGCGCGACGGCTTGTTGTCGGTTGCCTGCGCGATCTTCGCGCCGATCTGCGCGCGCATGGTGCGCGCGGTGCGCCACATGTAGATGGTCATCGACGCGACCATGATTGTTGCCGCGCCGGCGAGAATGCCTTCCCAGAGCGGCTTGTTTTCCGCCTGCGCGAAGAACACGCTGGCGATCATGCTGACCACGACGGCACAGCCCGTTCCCCAGTAAAGCGCCGGTAGCAGAGCGGCGCGCCCGGTTTGGCGCAAGATGCCCGCCGTGATTGCCACGATCAGGAACGCTTCGATGCCTTCGCGCAAGGTGATGACCAGAATCTGCAGCATGGCGTTTGGTGCGTCAGCCCGCGCTGACGCGAACGTGAATGAGAATGGTTCGCATTTTATCTCTAACGAACTCGACAACGCAAGGATTCTTCAGTGGCGTTAACGGCGGCGCACTCGGGTGTCGAGTGGCAACCCCCACATTTAGCGGCGCGAACGATATAAGATATTGAATATAATATTGTTTGTTCTTATACGCGTACGCGCAGCCGTCACGTCGCGCGGGCGCGGCGTCGGCGCCACGCCCGCCAGAGCAGCCAGGGGATGCCCACGACACTGAGCACCGCCCAGGCGACGATAGCGTACTCACCCTGGCGCCGTGGTGCCGGCAGCAAGTCGGAATCGCGCAGCAGCGTCGGCAATAGGCGTGGCGGTACCGGGATGATCTTTCGATCGGCGGGACTGCGCGGGACGCGGCGCGTGTACTCCCACGCCGTGTCGACGGGATAGTCGCCCCAGGCGCGCGACGACGGCAGCTGTGGAACACGCAACCAGGCGATGGCTTCGATGTCCTGCACGAGCATCGACTCCAGCGAGCCCAACGGCCGCTGGCACCGGCCCGAGGCCAGGCCCAGCATATCCGCCCCGATGTCCTCGAACGCCGCCGCCGGGAACAGGCGCGTGCGGTCCTCGGTGAGATAGTCGTACGCCTGGATCGCCTTGTCGACGCTGCGCTGGCGCAGCGCGTTCCAGGGCAGGCTCAGTGCGGCAAGCAGGCGGCTCGTCGGCCCCCGCGTCGGCACCTTCCACCCCAGCGCGTGCAGGACGTCGATGCTGATGCCGGCGCAGTTCATCGTGGCATGCTCGTAGACGAGTTGGTGCCGATAGAACTGGTTGTAGACCCGCCCCAGCGCGCTTTGCAGATGTGTGGTCGTTCGCTCGTCGGAGAGTATCGCCACCAGCAGGTACGACGGGCGATACCATGCCTGACCGCTGTTGAGATCGGCGAGGTAGTTGTCGAGTGGCGTAGGCGCGGCGATGATGTCTTTCTCGCTGAACGAGTCGAGCGTGTAGAAATTGTTGGCCAGCCAGTCGCCGATGGCGCCGGCCTCGCCCACGCGTCCGGTCACCAGCGCGAAATGCCCGCCGTGCGCCTCGTCGTCGTCGCCCTGCGCCCCGTTGAGCAGCAGCGCCAGCACGGGTTGGCCCTGCCATGAGCGCGCGCCGGGGTTGCGCTCCCAGAGCACTGTCGCCGCAAACGGACTCGTTGCACCGCCATGTGGTTGTGTTCGGATGAGCTGGCGCAACGCATCCGCAGTCCGCGGTGTCGCCTGCGTTGAGACGGCGTCATCCAAACGAAACTCCTCGGGCCAGGTGGTTCGGGCCGTGAACGTGCCGCCGTTGTGCGTGCCCCGCACTTTCAATGTGCGCGCGCAGAGATAGGCGACCGACGTCGCATCGAAGTACGAACGGTTCAGAGGAATTTTCGGCACCGTGGAGAAGCGCCAGCTGCCGGCGCCCGCGTCGATGCGCGTGCCGTCGGAACTGAGCTGAGCGCCGCGGAGGGTTGCCGCCGATCCGACCCATACCAACGGCGGATGGTCAGCGGTGGCGCCGATATTCCGCTGCGTCGCCCATTGCGCAACGTCGTCGCTCGCGGCGACGCCGCGAGCGAAACCGGCGACGGCTAAGTCTGCGCGCGGCAGCGCGACGATTTCATGCTCGAAATACCACCGCGCCTGCGGTAGCGTCCACGAATGGCAATCGCTGCCGGAACAAATTACAAAATCGGCTTCTGGAAACGGTCCCACCCAGCCTTCGGACAGGCTGAATCGGGATTGCGATGGCGAGGCGATCAAGGCAGCGATAACGGATTGGCGCGCGACAGGCATCGATCTTGCAGCGCCAGTGCGCGAAGGTCGTCGAAGGCGCACGGCGTCGGACGTTCGTCGTACATTGTGCGTTAACCCCGGCGGGTTAGCCAGCCGCGGGTCGACGTGCGGTGGTTCAACTGCGCGATCGTAAGCTTTGCGCGCCGCAGCCGACCAACGTCATCGCAAGTCAATCGGATCCCGTCATGTCGCCTCCCGCAACCAAACTGCACTGGAGCAAGGATCGTACCCCGCGAGAGGGCTTCACGCTGCTCGATCGGCTCGATCCCAACCTGTCCGACGAACGCGCCGCGTTGTGCGCCGGCTTGTTCGCGCGCCCCGCATCGATCGCGCCGAAATACTTCTACGACGCCATCGGTTGTGCCTTGTTCGAGGCCATCTGCGTGCTGCCCGAGTACTATCCGACGCGCACCGAGCGCGGCATCCTCGACGAGCAGCGCGACGATATCGCCGCGGTCGCCGGCAGGCACAAGCAGCTCGTCGACCTCGGTGCCGGCGACTGCGCCAAGGCGGCCATGCTGCTGCCGGCGCTGCAGCCACGCCGCTACGTCGCGGTGGACATTGCGGCGGCCGCGATCGCTCCCGCGCTGGCGCAATTGGCGCCGGTGCATCCCGGTGTCGAGATGATCGGCGTGGTCACCGATTTCTCACGGCGCCTGGATCTTGGCGACGCCATCGACGCCGGTCCGGTGACCTTCTTCTTTCACGGTTCGAGCATCGGCAACTGCGCGCCGCTGCAGGCCCTGGATCTGCTCAAACGCATTCGTCACCTTTGCACCGCCGGCAGCGGGCTGCTGATCGGGGTGGATACCAAGAAAGACCGGCTGCGGTTGGCCGCGGCGTACGACGACGCGGTGGGCGTAACCGCGGCGTTCAATCGCAACATCCTCCGCCATGTCAACGCCGTTGCACAGGGCAATTTCGATCCCGCCGCGTTCGCCCACGTCGCGTTCTACAACGACGCGCTGGGCCGAATCGAGATGCACCTGGAAGCGCGCTCGCGGCAGGTGGTACAGACGGCGTTCGGCGAGCGCGTGTTCGCCGCCGGCGAGCGCATCCATACCGAGAGTTCGTATAAATATGCGCCTACCGAATTTGGCACGCTGCTGCGGCAGGCGGGATTCGCCGACGTCGCTGTCTGGCAGGACGCCAACGAGGATTTCGCGGTCTATTACGCTGAATAGGACGCTCAGCAAGCGCGGCTGCGGCGCGGCCCACGGCCCGGCGCTGGCGTCAGCGGCCTTCGATGACGTCGACGAGGATGGCGGCGGCCCGGGCGCACTGCGCGGCGCTCACATCGAGGTGCGTGACCGCGCGCAAGGTGCGCGGTCCGAAGGCGAAGATGAGCACGCCGCGCTCCTTGGCGCGACTGACGACGCTCGCCGCGTCAGGCGCGCCGGCCGCCAGCCGGAACACCAGAATGTTGGTCTGCAGCGTCGCGAGGTCGAGCTCGACGCCGGCACGCTGGGCAAGGCGCTCGCCAAGCGTCCGTGCATTGGCGTGATCCTCGGTCAGGCGTTCCACGTTGTGCTCCAGAGCGTAGAGGCCCGCTGCCGCGAGGATGCCGGCCTGGCGCAGCGCGCCGCCGAACATGCGCCGGTAGCGCGTGGCGCTGTGGATTAATTCACGAGACGCCGCCAGCACGGATCCGGCGGGTGCCCCCAGTCCCTTGGACAGCGCAACGCTGACCAGATCGAAAGGTGCGGCGAGTTCCGCCAGCGGACGCCCGCTGGCCACGGCGGCATTCCACAGCCGTGCTCCGTCGAGGAACGACCCCACGCCGCGCTCGCTCGCGGCGGCACAGATCTGTACCACGTCCTGCTGCGGAAAGACGACACCCCCATTGCGATTTTGCGTGTTCTCGATTTCGACCAGAGTGGTCGGGGGATAGATCACGTGGCCGCGTGGCTTGAGCGCGGCGAGGAAATCGGCGACGCCGAACAGACCGCCGCGGCCAACCTCGGTGAACTGCACTCCCGCGTTCGCTCCGCCGGCTCCTGTCTCGTGCCAGACGGCGTGCGACTCGCGGCTCACGATCACATCGTCGCCCGGACGCGTCAGCACCCGCAGCGCCACCTGGTTCGCCATCGTTCCCGAAGGCATGAACAGCGCGGCCTCCTTGCCGAGCAACCCCGCAACTTGCGCCTGCAGGCGATTGACGGTCGGATCCTCGCCGTATTGATCGTCACCAACCGCAGCCGCGGCGATGGCGTCGCGCATCGCCGGCGATGGCCGCGTAACCGTGTCGGAACGCAGGTCGATCACCGCGTCGGGCGCGGCGCTGGATTGACTCACGGTTCTACCCCGGGATCGAACCGGTTTTATTCGACCGGCTTCGTTAGTGAAACAGAGTGAAACGAGTGACCTCCCTGAACTACTCCACAATGTCTCGCGCCAGCCGGAATCCGGTGAACTGCCAGCGCGCCGCTGCCGGGAAGAAGTTGCGATAGGTTGCGCGGACATGCGTGCGCGGCGTGGCGAAGGATCCGCCGCGCAGGACGTACTGGTTGGACATGAACTTGCCGTTGTACTCGCCGACGGCGCCCGCCGCCGGCCGATAGCCCGGATACGGCGAGTATGGGCTTTGCGTCCATTCCCAGACGTCGCCGAAGAGCTGCGCCAGCGAGCCGTCGCCCTTGGCCGCAGGCTGCGGCCGCAGGACGCCATCCTCCGCGAAACGCCCGATTAGAGGAGCATCGGCGGCGGCCAGCTCCCACTCGGCCTCGGTCGGCAGGCGCGCTGCCGCCCACCGCGCATACGCATCGGCTTCATACAGGCTGACATGGCAAACTGGCGCGGCCAGGTCGACCGCATGCATGCCGTGCAGGGTGAACTGGCGGGTGCCCGCGGCGTCGCGTTGCCAATATTGCGGCGCTTCGATGTGCTGCGCGTTGACCCAGTCCCAGCCCTCGGACAACCAGAGCTCGGCCCGGCGATAGCCGCCATCGGCAATGAAAGCCAGGTACTCGCCATTGGTGACCGGACGGCTGGCAAGCTCGAAGCGGTGCAGATACTGGCGATGACGCGGCGTCTCATTGTCGAAGGCGAATTCGGGTCCGGCGTGGCCGATTTCGACCAGCGCAGCGTCGAAACCGCGCCACACGACGTGCGCTGCCTGCCCCGACCCGGCAGGGCGATCCTTGGCAATGTAGGCCGGTTGCATGGGGTTGCACGAGAGCAGGTGCAGGACGTCGGTCAGGATCAGTTCCTGGTGCTGTTGTTCGTGGTTGACGCCGAGCTCGATCAACGCGAGGGTGTCGGTCGGCAAGCTTGCAACGCTCCGCAGCAGTGACCGCATCGCCGTGTCCACGTGCTGGCGATATGCCGCTACCTCAGCGCGCGCCGGCCGCGACAGCATGCCCCGGGCAGGCCGCGGATGCTTGTCGCCGACGGCGTTGTAGTACGAATTGAACAACATCCGGAATGCCGGGTTGAATACCCGATATCCCGGAACGTGCGGTTCGAGCACGAAGGTTTCGAAGAACCAGCTCGTGTGCGCGAGGTGCCATTTCACCGGGCTGGCGTCGGGCATCGACTGCAGCGCGCAATCCTCGTCGGAGAGGGGTGCACTGAGCGCCAGCGTTGCAGCGCGCGTTTCGGTGTAGCGCTGCGCCAATGGCGGCACAGCAGCGCCGATTGCGGGCCGGGACGTGGCGACGGCGTGCAGATGACGGCTTTCGTTCATGTTGGTGGATCCTCGGGGCAGGGGGCGGGCCTGGTTGCGCTCAGTGTGACAGCGGGCAGCGTCGAAGGTTGCCGTTCGGACAGTCGAGCGTGGAACGGGTGAACTTACACGACTTCGACCCGCGGCGGCCCATCGCTGATCGAGCCAATGACCTTGGTGCTGGCGAAGCCTTCCGCGCGCAACGCCGACGCGAGCATCGCAGCGTAGGCGCCGTCGGGGAGCTGCTGCTTCTGCAGCGCCGCGCTGTAGATGCCCACTCCGAGCGGTTTGCCGAGGATCAGCGCGTCGCCGGAGCGGGCACCACCGATGTTGCGCTTCAGGTGTCGCGGGTCGCTTACGATGCTGGTCCCCGGTCGTGACAGTGCGCACCGCATTTGCGGCGGGCGATCGCGCTATCATAGCGGCCACCCAACTCTCCCCACAACGCAAACCGGATCGACCATGCCCGTCTCGGCAGAAACACTGCAACGCTTCAAGCGCGCCAGCTCCGCGACGCTGACCACCCAGTTGTTCAAGCGCGGCCTGCGCAACGTCTATATCCAGGGCGTGCACCGGATGAGCCTGCCCGGCGGCAACATGGTCGGCGAGGCATTCACCTTGCGCTACATTCCGGCGCGCGAGGATCTCGATCATGTTGGCGTGTTCGAGAATCCGGAGCACCCGCAGCGCAAGGCGATCGAGGTGGCGCCGCCCGGGCAGGTGCTGGTAATGGATTGCCGGCGCGACGCACGCGCGGCCTCGGGCGGCAGCATCCTGCTCACGCGGCTGCGGGTGCGCGGCGTGGCCGGCGTGGTCACCGATGGGGGCATGCGCGACAGCGACACCATCGCCGGCATCGCGTTTCCCGTGTATGGCGCCGGCGGCAGCCCACCGCTGAATCTGGCGATTCACCATGCGGTCGATCTGAATGTGCCGATCGGCTGCGGCGGCGTTGCGGTGTTTCCAGGCGACGTGATCGTCGGTGACGCCGAAGGTGTCGTTGTCGTTCCCGCGCATCTGGCCGATGAAGTTGCGCGCGACGCTGCCGAGCAGGACATTCTGGAAGAATTCGTGTTGCAGGAAGTGGCGGACGGTCGGCCGCTGGTCGGTACCTATCCCCCCAACGCGGATACCATCGGGCGCTACAAGATTTGGCGCACGCAGCGCGACAAGAAGATCACATAAAACCGAATCCGGAGGAAACCATGTTCAGATCGACCCGCATTTTCGCGCTCGTCGCGCGCACCCGTAACGCGTGGCGTGACAGTGTCGCCGGCGTCGCGACCTGCACGCTTGTTGCCCTGGCGCTCGCCGCGCCGGCGCAGGCGGAAGTGACCGAACTGCGCATTACCAAGCAGCCCTCGATCATTTACCTGCCGCTGGTGGTGATGGAGCAGAACAAGCTCTTCGAAAAGCATGCCAAAGCGGCCGGGCTCGGCGATTCGACTGCGAAGTGGATCACCTTCAACAGCGGCGGCACGGCGACCGACGCGTTGCTGTCCGGCAGCGTCGACCTCGTGACCAGTGGCGTGTCGAACCTGCTGCTGTTGTGGGAACGTACCAAGGGCGAAGTCAACGGCGTGACCAGCGTCGGGGGCCTGCCGATGCTGCTGGTGACGCGCGACCCCAACGTCAAGACGCTCAAGGACTTCACCGACAAGGACAAGATCGCGGTGCCGACGATCAAGGTGTCGAGCCAGGCAATGGTGCTGAAAATGGCACTCGAGAAGATGTACGGCCCCGCGGCGCGCGACTCGCTTGACCCGATGACGGTGCAGCTCGGCCACCCGGACGCGATGATCGCGGTGATCGGCGGCAGCAGCGAGGTCAACAGCCATTTCTCGGCGCCGCCGTATCAGGCGACCGAGCTCAAGACACCGGGGGTGCGCCTGATCCTCGATTCGAGCACGGTGTTTGGTGGTCCGGCGAGCAACGCCGTCGTGTTCGGAACGAAGAAGTTCTACGCAGCCAATCCGAAGACCATCGCGGCTTTCATCGCGGCGCTGGAAGAGGCCAACAAGCTTATTGCCAGCGATCCAGCGCTGGCGGCGAAGATCTATCTCGACGCGACCAAAGAGAAATTCACCGTCGACGAAATCGTCGCGATGATCAAGGCGCCCAATGTCGTGTATTCGACGACACCGAATGCGACCATGGTCTTCGCCGATTTCATGGTAAAGACCGGCCTGATCAAGACGCGTCCGGCGACGTGGAAGGAGTTCTTCTTTCCTGTGGCCCACAGCTTTCCAGGGACCTGAGCGCGGGACGTAGGTGAGCGCAAGGTTGATCGCGCCGCCGTCGCGATCGGATGAACAATTTGTAACAATGTCGCGGTGTTGACGCCGGCGGTGTTGCTTATATCGCACATGAATAGCCCCACTGCTTGTAATTGAAAGCAAAGGGCTTTTCACCGTCGAGCCAGAAGCGTAGTATCGCTGCCACCTACAGGGTGCGATACAGGTCCGCGACTCCGGGCGCGAGCGGCAGGGAACCGGGGTTCAGAAAGCGACAACACATGGACCCGGCGCATTCGCCACGGAGGAGCAGTATTGAAGCCGACGGATATCGCGGTCCCGGATTACTTTCATAAAGTCGTCGATTGCCAGTGGGCGTGCCCGGC
Source organism: Edaphobacterium sp. (SeqCode) (assembly GCA_039934835.1). Taxonomy (GTDB): domain Bacteria; phylum Pseudomonadota; class Gammaproteobacteria; order Burkholderiales; family Casimicrobiaceae; genus PALSA-1003. The sequence continues at coordinate 8,483 of JBDTLK010000148.1, forward strand.
CCACACACCCGTACCCGAATACATCAGGTTGATCGCCGCGGGTCGCTTCGGCGATGCGTACATGGTCAACTGGGAATCGAATGTATTTCCCGGGATTCTCGGCCGCACTTGCGATCGTCCATGCGAACCCGCGTGCCGACGCGGTCGCGTCGAAGACGGTGAAAACAGGAATGCTGTCACCAAGCCGGAGCCGGTCGCGATCTGCAGGCTCAAGCGCGTCGCCGCGGATCACAAGGAAGACATTCGCGATCGGCTGCCGAAGTGCGCACCGCGCAACGGCAAGCGCGTCGCGCTCATCGGTGCCGGGCCGGCATCCCTCACCGTCGCGCGGGATCTCGCGCCGCTCGGTTACGAGTGCGTCGTCTACGATGGCGACCATCGCGCCGGCGGCATGATCCGCAGCCAGATTCCGAAATTCCGCCTGCCCGAATCGGTCATCGACGAAGAGGTCGG
>JBDTLK010000149.1:0-8876 GCA_039934835.1 Edaphobacterium sp. (SeqCode)
GCGGCCCGCCGCTGTATGCGACACGATCGCCCGGTTTTAGATCGCTCACTCCCGCGCCGACCGCTTCGATCACGCCCGCCGCCTCGCTGCCGATGCCCGACGGCAGGGGCACTTTGTAGAGGCCGCTGCGATGGTAGGTATCGATATAGTTGAGCCCGACCGCGTTATGGCGTACGCGCGCCTCGCCCGGACCAGGATCGCCGACGCCGACCGCTTCAAACTGCAAAACCTCGGGACCGCCGATCTGGTGGATGCGAATTGCGTTGGCCATCAACTGCTCCTTGAGGAAAATTGCCAGTCAGCTCGCCAGCAGCCGCACTGTCGCGAACCCTGCCGCGGTCAGCAGCAGCGAGCCAAAGAGATGCGCCGCGGCGAGACCGGTTGCGGACAGCACGTCGCCGCGCGTCATGAGTTCGGTCACTTCGGCGGAAAAGGTGGAGAACGTCGTCAGGCCGCCAAGAAATCCGGTCACTGCCAACAGCCGCCATTCCGGTGCAAGGCCGGGGCGCATCGCGAAAAACGCGACCGCGATGCCAACCAGATAACCGCCAACCAGGTTGGAGGCGATGGTGCCAAGCGGCCACGTGCCGGATCGCGGCCCGAGCCAGAACGAAAATCCCCAGCGCAACCATGCGCCGAGCGCGGCGCCAAAACCAACGGCGGTGAATTGCCAGAACATGTCCCGATTCTAGCCGACCGCGGCGACGCTATCGCACGAACTGGTCGACATAGGCAGACCCGAGTCCAGCACTGGTGTAATGAGTACGACACATTTCGATTTTGGTGAACACGTCTTCGTAGCCGATCTGTCGCCCGGCATCGTCGACATAGATCATCGCGCCGCTGATATTGAAGAAGGTGATCATTTCGGCACAGTCGGCCGGAACCACCAGCGTGTGAATCTCGCCCGGCGGCTCGTAGACGAAGCTGCCTTCCTCGGCGACCCAGTCGTGCTCGAGGTAGCGCCACTTGCCCTTGATCACGTAACCGACGACGACCATGGGATGGCGATGCCGGCTCAGCACGCCTGACTTGCGCACCCGCAACAAGTTGCACCAGCCGCCGGTCACGGTGTTTAGCAGCAGCGGCCGAAACCACACGTCGGGAGCCTGCGGCACCCACACCCGCTCGTCGTCGGGAATCGCCGTGAGCGCGATTTCCGGGACGATGCCGGCGGACGGCAGTATCAGCGGCGCCGTCAATGCGCTTCCTTGAGCGCGACGGCCAACTCCGCGACCTCGCGGTCGACATCGCGATCCTTCGGGAAAGGTCGGCTGGCGCGACGGTACCAGTAACGCGCGTTGCCGAGATCGCCCTCGACGAGGTGCACGATGCCATGCGCCCAGCACCCGAGCGTCGATTCGTCCTGCTGCACGATGCCGTGCGCTGTCTCCCAGTCGCCATTCTTCAGATGCCGAATTGCCGTTCCCAAAGGCATGTTTCCCCCTGCTTCAGTCACGCGACGAGATAGCCTCCGTCGACGGGTACGATCGCTCCGGTCATGAAGGCTGCCGCTGGCGAACACAAGAATACGACAACCGCCGCGACGTCGGCGGGATCGCCCCAGCGCCCCAGCGGCGTGCGCGCTAGAATGGCCGCGCTTTTCTGCGCGTCATTGCGCACGACGTCGGTAAGCGGCGTGGCAATCCAGCCCGGCGCGACGGCGTTGACGCGAATGCCATCGCCCGCATAAGCGGCCGCGAGCGCTTTCGTAAGCTGCGCCACGCCGCCCTTGCTCGCAGTATATGCGGGAGCGTGCGGCCCGCCGAAGAACGAAAACATCGACGCGGTGTTGACGATGCACCCGGCATTGCGCCTGAGCAGCGCGCGCGCCGCGGTGCACAGCCGCATCGTGCCGTTGAGATTGATGTCGATCACTTCGGCAAACGTCTGCGGATCGTGCTCGGCGCCGCGGCGCAGCACGCCAGCACAATTGATCAGGATATCCAGGCGCGGGAAATTTGCCACGCACGCACCGATCGCACCCGCGTCGCGCACGTCAAGCGCGATCGCCTCTGCGGCGGCATAGCCACTGGCGTCGCGCGCCGCGTTCGCTTCCGCAGCGCTGGCTCCCGTCACGGTCACGCACGCGCCGAATCGGGACAGCGCGTTGCCTATGGCCGCGCCGATACCGCTGGTGCCGCCCGATACCAGCGCCACCTTGCCGGTGAAAACATCGCCGCGAAAGGTCGCGTCACTCATCGCGTCTCGCCGACGAACGTGGCAACGTCGGCGGGGCGCGGCAGCGGCGCCACCGCGCCATAGCCCGTCGTCGCCAGCGCCGCCGCGGCGTTGGCGTAACGCGCAGCGGCGAGCGGCGTGTCGCCGGCCACCAGGCGGGTGGCGAAAGCGCCGTCGAAACAGTCGCCCGCGCCGGTCGCATCCACCGCGTCGACGCGATTCCCCGGAACGTGCTCGCGCGCGGCTGCGGTGGAGATCCAGCAACCCTCGGCGCCCATTTTCAGCGCGACCAACGGCGCACCGCGTGCGTGACACCAGTCGAGAATCGCCTGCGGTTCGTCGGCGCCGGAAAGCAATGCCGCTTCCTCGAAGCTCGGCACGAACCAGTCGCACAGTGCGATGGTCGCGGTGATCACGGCCCGCGCGCGTTGCAGCGGCCAGAGCTTGAGCCGCAGGTTCGAGTCGTAGGAGACTTTGACGCCCGCCGCGCGCGCGCAGTCAATGGCGGCGAACACCGTGTCGCACGCACTGGCGCTGATCCCCTGGCTGATGCCGGAAACGTGCAGCACACGTGCCTCACGGATGAGCGCCAGTGGCAGATCGCCCGGACGCATGCGCGAGGCAGCCGATCCGGCGCGCAGGTAGCTGAACTCGTGACCCTGCGGCCCGTGCGTGACGAAGTAGATGGCGGTCGGCGCATTGGCATCGATGCCGACACCGCTTACGTCGACGCCTTCGGTGCGCCACAAGTCAATGAACAGGCGCCCAAGGGTATCGTCGCCAAGGCGCGTGACATACGCGGTGCGCGCGCCCAGTCGCGCCGCAGCGATAGCGCAATTCGACGTGTCGCCACCGTAACCCTGGCGATAGCCCGCGACGTCGTCGGGTCGCACCTGGTTGAATTCGATCATCGGTTCGCCCAGCGCGACGAGATCGAAGCGCGCAGCGGCCACTAGCGGGCTTTCAATGCCGCGAAGCCTGCTGCATAGGCCGCAGCGATCGTGCGCACCTGGTCGACCGGCGCTCCGGGTTTGTACAGACTCGAACCGCTGCCGAAACCATCGGCGCCGACCTCCCAGTACGGTGCCATATTGTCGGGACGGATGCCGCCCACCGCGAGCACCAGCGTGTCCTTCGGCAGCACCGCGCGCCACGCGCGCAACACCGCGGGCGACAGCAATTCCGACGGAAACATCTTCAGGCCATCGGCACCCGCGTCGAGCGCAGCGAAGGCTTCGGTCATGGTCGCTACACCCGGACAGCACACCAGGCCCAGGCGCTTGGCTTCGCCAATGATGGCGACGTCGGCGTGCGGCATCACGATGAGGCGGCCACCGGCCTCCTTCACGCGCGCGACGTCGTCGACCTTGAGCACGGTACCGGCGCCCGTCAGGCAACGCTCGCCGAATGCCTGCGCCAGCAACTTGATGCTGACGAAGGGTTCCGGCGAATTGAGCGGCACTTCGAGGATGCGAAAACCGGTGTCGACCAGTGCGCCGCAAATCGACGCGATCTCCGACGGGGTGATGCCACGCAGCACCGCGACCAGCGGCAGCGGCGTGAGATAGGGGCGCAACGGATTGGCGATCATCGTTTCAGCATTCCCGCATGAACTGCGATTTTCCACAACCCGCGCGCGGCGGCGTCCGCCGGACCGAGCGCCGCGGCGACGCCTGCCAGTTCCAAGGCGTGGCCGTAGCGTGCACACAGATTCACATCGCCGATCAGCGTAACTGGCGCGACGGCGAGCTGCTGTCGCTGCAGCCACCGGCGTCCCGCGGCGATCTCGGCGCCAAGCAGAAGACCTGAAAGGTAATCGGCGACGCCCTCGGATGCAAGCGCGCCGGTCAACGCCAGCGTGCGCGCGGAAAACAAATCATGGCTCAGTGCCGCGTCGTCACGCAAGCTCGCGCGCACACCTTGGGCCAGTGCTGCTGCGTCGGCGTCGTCCGTGGCCAATCGTCCGAGAATGCTGTGCTGGCGCAGCACCGCATAGAGTTCGCCGGTCATGAAGGTGGCGAAGGTAGCAACGCACGCGTCGCGCACGATCGCCCACTTGCTATGGGTTCCCGGCAGAACGATGACGCGCGGTGCGGCGTCGCCTTCGGCCAGCGCACCGAAAATTTGCGTCTCCTCGCCGCGCATGACGTCGGGCGTACCGTCGCCATCGCGGCAGATCAGACCGGGAACGATGCGTAGATTCGTGCCGGCGACACTGACCAGCCCCGCGGCGATCGCCGCGAAGCCGGCCGGGCACGCGCAGTAAGGCGCCTCGACCCAGCCCTGCCTGCTGCCGATCATGCCGCTGGCGAGCAGCGGCATGCCGTCGGGAATCGCGCCGCCGCACAACGTCGCCAGCGCATTGGCGAAGTTGCCATCGGTGACGCGCTGGATACCCAGCGGCGCACTGCGCTCGCTGACGAGCCCGCCATTCGCGTCGAGCGCGTAGGCGCGTGCCGAGCTCGTTCCCCAGTCGATGGCGATGAGGCGGATGGATTCGTGCATGCGGATGGCGTTAACCGAACAACGGCAATCGAAATCACGCCGTCACCGCGCGTGCTTGCGCCGCGGCCACGCCCCTTCGGACGTGCGCTTGCTACCAGCGTGCTGCGGCATCGTCGTCGCTGGCGCGCGCCTCGACCCAGCGCTCGCCTGCGTCAGTGTCTTCCTTCTTCCAGAACGGCGCTTGGGTCTTGAGATAGTCCATGATGAATTCGCAGGCTGCAAAGGCCTCGCCGCGATGGGCACTGGCGACCGCCACCAGCACGATCTGATCCGTGGGCTCGAGGCGACCGATGCGATGAATGACCAGCGTGTCACAGAGGTCCCACCGCTGCGCGGCTTCGGCGACGATGCCCGCCACCGCTTTTTCAGTCATGCCCGGATAGTGTTCCAGCGTCAGCTTGCGCACTTCGTTGCTGTCGTTCATATCCCGTACGACGCCGATGAAAGCGGCGACCGCCCCCACCGCAGGATTGCCGACGCGCAGCTGCGAGAGTTCTCTGGCGACGTCGAAGTCCTCGGTCTGGATGCGAACCGGCATGACTCTCAGCCACCCGTGACGGGTGGAAACAGCGCAACCTCGTCGCCGGCGCGCACCGGCGTATCCGCGGTGGCGAGATCGTGGTTGACGGCGACGCGCAGCGCGCGCCCCGGCGCAAGTTCGTGCGTCCACGCGCCACCGCGCCGCGACAGCCATGCGCGCAAGGCCGACACGGTGCTCACATCGCCGGGCAGGTGGATGCTTTCGCCGCTGCTGCCCAGCGCTTCGCGGAGTCGGGCCAAGTAGACGAGTCGGACCATGCGCGCATGGTAGCGCAACCGCGAAGCGTCGAAACAAAAACACCGGCGGGCATGGCCGGCCGGCGTCACGGGCATGCGCTAGAGTCGTCTAGAACCGGAACTGCACGCCGATCATGACCTGGTCGGACTCGGGCATCGGTCCGGCGACGGCGTTGTCGACAGCGTAACGGCCGAAGCGCGAGTATTCCAGGCGTAGCCCAAGAGACTGGTTCATGTCATAGCGCAGGCCCAGACCGTAGTTGACGCCGTCGCGCTGGCGGCGGACGTCGCCAGGCACCAGCGACGCGCCCGCGAACAGCGGTCGCGTTTCGGTTTGCGCGTAACCCAAGCGGCCGTACAGCGACACGCTGCGCACGAACTCCCAGCTGGTGTAGACGTCGGCGTTCCAGGTGTGCGCCGCGGGATCGGTGGTGACCAGGCCCATGCCGCCACCCGGGCCGCCCAGCCGCGGCTGCAGCGAGTATCTGTCACCGGTGTTCAGCGACGCCTCGACCGCGATGTCGCTCTTCCAGCGATACCCTCCAAACAGCACCGCACGCTGCACAGTGTCCTCGGCAACCGGGGCCCTGAATCGGTTCCACGATAGCGGCAACGTACCAAGTTGCAGGCCGGGCATTTCGGCGCCGGCGTCGCGCATGGTGACCCCGCCGTAGAAGCCTGTCGTCGCGGCCACGGACGACGCCGGTCCTGCCGCAACTGCGGCTGTAGAAAGCAAAGTCAGTGAGACGATAAGTACCTGTTTTTTCACAATTTCTGCAGAACTCTAGTGCGCGCGGAGGCGTCGGGACGCGCAGCCATTCGCATGAATTCAAGGTACGCGCCGTGTCACACCAAGTCAATTGCCGCGGACGGATGGTCGCCCCTCCGTCGCGTGAGTGTTGCAGCGTCCCGACACTCCTACGCGCGGCAGGATGCGGGGTCCCGGTATTGCGTCCCGATGGCCCTCGAAATTTCGTAAAAATCGGGCGCCGCTGGTCGCTTTGAGCCCCTCGGCCGAAATCGCTTTCCCCTGCTACAACTTCCGAGAGCAGCGTCGCCCGGAACAGGGGCAAGGGGTCACACCGGCGACGCTCGCGCCCGGACAAACTCGGCGATGTCGTCTACAGCCTCCATGTCGAACACCGGCAGGCGGGTATCGACGGCCAAGTCGCTGGCGACCGCCACGATATGCGGATCGTGCGGGTGCAATGGCGGCTTGCCGACGCTTGCGCGATATACCTCGAGTTTTGGGATCAGCGCCGTCTTGAAGCCTTCGACCAGCGCGATGTCGCAGGGCGAAAGGCGCGCCAGCGCATCGTCCAGCCTCAATTCGGGCGCCCCGCGCAGTTCGTGCATAAGTGCCCAGCGCACCGCCGACGTAACCAACACTTCCTGGCAACCAGCCTTCCGGTGACGCTCCGAATCCTTGCCTGCGCGGTCGATGTCGAACTCGTGGTGCGCGTGCTTGACTAGCGATACGACCAGTCCTTGCGCGATCAGGCGCGGGATCAACCGTTCGATGAGCGTCGTTTTGCCACTGCCCGACCAGCCAGCGAATCCGAAGACCAGCATTACGTTCCCGCCCGCGTGAATCGATGGGCAAGCTTCTACTGGAGTTCCGCATCGACGGCAAGTCACCCCGCCGGTCTGCACCGGCGCGGCGACCGCGCGATCAGCCATCGGGGAGGCAGTTCCGGGGCGAGCGCCCGTGGCGATGCGCGGCGCACGACCAAGCCTACCTACCGCGCATCGACCGCGAAGTCCGTATCTGCTGCAAGGCCGCGATGGGTCACGCGCCCCGCCCTGACTTGCAATCCGGCGCGCAACCCCGGATCCATCGCAAGCGCGCAGTCGATGCCCTGCCCGGCCAGCGCCAGCACATACGGCAGCGTCGCGCGCGTCAACGCCAGCGTCGCGGTACGCGCCACCAACGCGGGCATGTTCGGCACGCAGTAGTGCACGACGCCTTCCTCGACATAGGTAGGATCCCACAGCGAGGTCATGCGCGAGGTCTCGGCAATGCCACCCTGATCGATGCCCACGTCGATGAATACCGAACCCGGCCGCATGGTGCGCAGCTGCGCGCGCGAAATGAGCTTGGGCGAAAGCGCCCCGGGCTCCAGGACCGCACCGATGACGACGTCGGCCTCGATCAGCGCCGCGCCGAGCACGGCGGGCTCGCAGCGCACAGCAACCAGATCCTTGCACCGCAGCCGCCGCAGCGCCTGCAGGCGACGTTCGCCGCGACCGAGCACCGTGACCCGACAACCCAGCCGTGCCGCAACACCCGCGGCTGTCGCACCGACATTGCCAGCGCCGAGCACCAGCACCGTTGCGGGCGCAGCATCGGCGATCGCCGGCAACAGCACGCCGCTCCCGCCTCGATCGTTGGTGAGCAGGTTGGCAGCAATGAGCGGAGCTAGCGCACCGGCAATGCGCGACATTGGCGCGAGCAACGGCAACCCGCCGTCGGTATCGGCGACAGTTTCGTAGGCGATGTAGCCGATGCGCGCAGCCAGCGCCGCCGCGAGCCAGGCTCTGTCGCGGCCGAACTGCGCGAACCCGCAAAGCGTGGTGCCGGAAACCAGAAGCGCCAACTCGGCGCGCTGCGGCTCCTTGACCTTGACGACGAGTTCGCACTGAAAAATCGTGGCGGTGTCGCGCACGATCTGCGCACCCGCAGCGGCGTAGGCGGCGTCGGCAAACCCGGCGTGCTCGCCGGCGCCTTGCTCGACCGCGACGTCGTGACCGGCACGCGCCAGTTCTGCCACGCCCTCGGGCACGAGGCCGACGCGTCGTTCCCCGTCCTTGCGCTCGCGCGGAACGCCGATGCGCATTGCGTCAGGCCTGACCGGATGCGCCGCTGATAACGGCGTTGATGAAATCGCCTTTGGCTTTGGTATAGCCGATGGGCTCACTGAGCCCCGATTGCAGTATGGCGCGTTTCTTCGCCTGGTAGGCGGCGGACAGCGCGGGGTTGGCACGCAGGACGTCGCGAAAGCGGCGCAGGTCGATTGCCTCGGGGCTATTTTGCTCGACCACGTGAACGTGCAGCCGAAACACTTCGCCGTCGTAAGCGAAAGCGCCGACACGCATCGGCCGTTGCTCGGGGAAAATGTGTCCAGCGCGCTGCCGCTGAAAGCCCAGGCCATCGAGCGCATCACGCGTTGGCGCCAGCGTTCCGGGAGCGTAGAACGCGGCGAGGTCGACGATACCCTTGCCGTCGCAGTCGGGCACCGCGGTACTGCCGATGTGCTCAGCCTGCAGCCAGGGCGCCGCGGCATCGATTATGGCAATCACGCGCTGGGCGACGGCGACGACGCGAGGGTCGTATTCGATGTAGGCCGGCGACATGATCTGGTATTCCAATATCGGCGACGTCACCACCGGCCCGCTCCCCCGCTACGCTGTTC
>JBDTLK010000150.1:0-8873 GCA_039934835.1 Edaphobacterium sp. (SeqCode)
GCACCGCGACCTGAGTGGCGACTTCTTCCAGCGCCAGGTTGAAGATCTCGCCGGTCGGCGAATAGCCCAGCGGCGAAACCAGTACGATGTCACCGTCGTCGAGGCGCTGCCGGATCGCCTCGACATCCACGCGGCGGACTTCACCGGTCCAAAGCATGTCCACGCCGTCGAGCACGCCGATCGGCTTGGCGGTAATGAAGTTTCCGCCGACGACCCGAATTCGCGCGCCCGCCATCGGCGAGTTGGCGACTCCGAGCGAGAGTAATGCTTCGATACGGCTGCGGGCGTGGCCTGTCCCTTCTAGCACGCAGTCGAGCGTCTCGCTGTCGGTGACGCGCAGCCCACGGTTATAGCGGCTGGGGATGTTCTGCTGCTTGAGGATCGCTTCGATCTGCGGACGCGAGCCGTGCACGACGACCAGGCGCACGCCGAGGCTGTGCAGCAGATTCAGATCGTGAATGATGCCGAGGAAAGTCTCGTCGGCGACGACTTCGCCGCCGAAAGCGATCACCAGCGTCTTGCCGCGCAGCGCGTGGATATAAGGCGCGGCCGAGCGAATCCACTGCACGAAGGCACGCGTCGTCGCGGAATTGGACGCGGGATTGATGCGCAGGATATTGGGCATGGGATGGGGCGGTGCCGGTGGCCGCACGAATTATAGCGTTCAACGCTCGCGGCAGCGCTCCTTGCCGCGTCGCGGCGAGACGGTCGACGATTCGCCTATAATGGCCTCCCTCGCGCGGCGCATCGCATGTCCAGTACACTTCTCGAAAACCTCAACCCGGAGCAACTCGCGGCGGTCACTCTGCCGCACGCATCGGCGCTGATCCTGGCAGGAGCCGGCAGCGGCAAGACGCGGGTGCTCACCACGCGCATCGCCTGGCTGCTCGCCACCGGCCAGGCGACGCCGTTGTCGGTGCTGGCGGTGACCTTCACCAACAAGGCGGCCAAGGAAATGCTCACGCGGCTGTCGGCGCTGACGCCGGTCAACACGCGCGGCATGTGGATCGGCACCTTCCACGGACTGTGCAATCGCATGCTGCGCGCGCACTACCGCGACGCCGAGCTGCCGCAGCAGTTCCAGATCATGGACATGCAGGACCAGCTGGCGTTGATCAAGCGGCTGTACAAGGCACATGCCATCGACGACGAGCGTTTCCCCGCGCGCCAGCTCCAGCAGATGATCAATGCGGCCAAGGACGACGGCCTGCGGGCCAACCAGGTCGAAGCGCACGACGAATTCACCCGCCGCCAAGTCGAGCATTACGCGCTCTACCAGCAGGCGTGCGAGCGCGAAGGTGTCGTCGATTTTCCCGAGTTGCTGCTGCGCAACTACGAGCTGCTGTCGCGCAACGACAGCCTGCGCGAACATTATCGGCGCAGGTTCTCGCACATCCTGGTAGACGAGTTCCAGGACACCAACGTGCTGCAGTACAAGTGGCTTAAGCTGCTCGCCGGGCCGCACACTGCGATGTTCGCGGTCGGCGACGACGATCAGTCGATCTATGCCTTCCGCGGCGCCAACGTCGCCAACATGCAGCAGCTCGAGCGCGATTTCGGCAACGTCGAGCGGCCTTTCAAACTGATCAAGCTCGAGCAGAACTACCGCTCGCATGGAAACATACTCGACACCGCGAACGCGCTGATCAAGCACAACCAGGGACGCCTCGGCAAGAATTTGTGGACCGCGGAAGGTGTCGGCGAACCGGTGCGCGTCTACGTCGCGCCGACCGACCTCGATGAGGCTGCATTCATCGTCGAGATCGTCAAGGGTCTGTCCGCCGATGGCGTGTCGCCGGCCGAGATTGCGGTGCTGTACCGGTCGAACGCGCAGTCTCGCGTTGTCGAGCATGCCCTGTTCAATGCCGGCATGCCGTATCGGGTGTACGGCGGCATGCGCTTTTTCGAGCGTGCCGAGGTCAAGCACGCGCTGGCCTATCTGCGCTTGGTCGCCAATGCCGAGGATGACGGTGCGTTCCTGCGGGTGATCAATTTTCCGCCGCGCGGCGTCGGCGCGCGTACCCTGGAGACCTTGCAGGAGCGCGCCCGCGCCACCGGCACCAGCCTGTGGCAGGCAGCATGCAGCGCCCCGGCAGGCGGAAAAGCGGGCACCAGCGTCGCGGCGTTCGTGAAATTGATCGACGCGGCGCGCGCCGCGACCTCAGGCCTGACGCTGTCCGAGACCATCGAGCATGTTATCCATGCCAGCGGGCTGCTGACGCACTATGCCGCCGAAAAAGATGGGCAGGAGCGCATCGAGAACCTGCAGGAGCTGGTCAGCGCCGCCAACAGCTTCGAGCGCGAGGCGGAACGCACGATCGGCGAGGAAGCGCTCGATCCGCTCACCTCGTTCCTGACGCACGCGGCGCTCGAGGCGGGCGAGACGCAGGCCGCAGAAGGCCGTCCGGCGCTGCAACTTATGACGGTGCACTCCGCCAAGGGCCTCGAATTCCATACCGTGTTCGTCACCGGGCTCGAGGAAGGCCTGTTCCCGCACGAGAACAGTATGTCCGAATACGACGGGCTGGAAGAAGAGCGAAGGCTTGCCTACGTGGCGGTGACGCGCGCCCGGCGGCGACTCTACCTGACACAGGCGCAGAGCCGCATGCTCCACGGCCAATTGCGCTACAACATCGCCTCGCGGTTCCTCGGCGAGTTGCCGGCGGGATCGGTACAGTGGCTATCGCCGAAATCCGGTGCGATGAGAGAGCGCGACACGGCGACGCTGACGACGACGTCGGCGACGTATCGGACCGAGGCCCAGACGGGTCCCGGCTGGAGAATCGGCCAGACCGTGCGCCACACGCGGTTCGGACTCGGCATCATCATCGATTCCGAGGGTCGCGGCAGCGACGCCCGGGTGCAGGTCAACTTTCGCGAAGCCGGTGTGAAGTGGCTGGCGCTGGAGTACGCGAAGCTGCAGCCGGCCTAGTCAGGATTGGGACGACCCAACCGGCGGCGCGGCCAGCGGCGGCTCGTCGGGCCGAAAGACATCGCGATAGCTGACGTAGTCCGAAATGTGCAGCGTCGCGATGAACACGAAGAAATACGGCACGATGACGAACAGTGCGACCACTCCGGCGAGCGTGTCGCCGAACAGCCGCGCGATCGTTACGACCATCCCGGGCAGCAGGACTCCTAGCCCGAACAGCGCGAGCGCGAACATCAACAGCGGACGCCAATTAGCCAGCGATGCGCGCAGGCTCGTCGCCAGCGCCCTCGCGGCGCTGGCGTCATTGAACACGACCAGCGCCGGCGCGAACCAAAGTGCGAACAGCGTCGGCAGCGCGCAGACCGCGCCGAACAGCATGGCGAACAACAGGCGTCCCGACGCCGGCGCGTCCGGCGCCGGCCGCTCGCCCGTCGCGAGCGCGCCGACGAGCACGCCTCCATCGACCAGCGTCGTCGCCCAGATGGCGAGTGTCATCCCGACAAGAAAAACGATGCCCAGCGGAATGAGCGCGAACAGGTTGCTGCGAAAGCCGCGAAATAGATGCTCGAAGCGCGGCGCGTCGCCGCGCTCCTGCGTCCACGCGGCGGCGAGAAAGCCGACTGCGAATACGGGCTTCATGATCGGTGCGACGATCTGTCCCACGTAGGCCCACGGGCCGAGTTCGGTGATCGCCACCAGGAAATAGTAGGTGAAGATCAGCAGGAGCCAGGCAAGCGGCGCGCGGCGGAACATCCCAAACGCCTGCTTCATCCAGGCGATGCCGTGCGCGGTGTCGACGCGGACGAAAGCGATCGGCGTGCTCATTGGCGACCTTCGCGCGGCGCGCTTCGGCTCATTGGGCGGCTGGCGCTCGGGTCGGGTTCGAACGAAGCGCTCATGGCGCAGTCAGGTCCAAAAAACGCGGTGACGCGGCAATGCGCGCACGCAGGATGGCCTCGAATACGGCGGGATCGTGCGCGTGCGTGAGCTCGCCGGCACGCGGAAGATGCAGGTCGTAGAGGCGCGAGAGCCAGAAGCGCAGCGCAGCGGCGCGCAGCAACGCCGGCCATACAGCCCGCTCCTCCACCGACAGTGGCCGCTGCATCACGTAGGCGCGCACCAGCGCGGACACACGCTCGTAGTCGAGCGCACCGGATTGTTCCGCGTCGGCAAGGGTGCACCAGTCGTTGACCGTGATGGCGAGGTCGTAGGCGAGCGCGTCGGTCGCGGCGAAACCGAAGTCGATGATGCCCGAGACTCGGCGATCTTCGAAGAGCACGTTGTCGCAGAACAGATCGCCGTGGATTGCGCCGCGCGGCAGCTTCAGTTTCGCGAAGCCGGTCTGGAATTTGAGCTCGCTGGCGAGCAGCGCATTCTGCTCGGCGGCAAGGAACGGTCGCGCCGCGCGCGCCGCCTGCCGCCACCAGCCGGGGCCGCGCCGGTTGGAAAGCCGGCCTCGATAGCCGCCGACGGCGACGTGCATGCGACCGAGTGCTTCGCCAACCGCGGCACAATGCGCCGCGCTCGGATTGAGCACCGGCTTGCCGTCGAGCCGGGTCACCAGTCCCGCAGGCTTGCCGTTGAGGAAGCTCCACAGCGCGCCGCTGCGATCGGGCTCGGGCGCCGGCGCGGGCACTATGGCGCGCGCGAGGTGCGCCATCAAGTTGAGGTAGAACGGCAGCTCCTCCGCAGGAACGCGTTCGTAAAGCGTCAACACGAAGCGGCCCTTGTCTGCGGTCAGGAAGTAGTTGGTATTTTCAATGCCCGCGACAATCGGTTCGAAGGCCCGAACCTCGCCCAGCGCATAACGCGTCAGCCATGCGGCAAGATCATCGGCGGAGACGGGCGTGTAGACGGACATGGGGGCTCGCGGAGCCCCCGGCGCGGTCCCGGGAGGCACGGCGTGAATGGGCTCTAGCGGTGTCGAATCAGAAGGAAAACAATAGCCACATCGGGACGCGCAGTCCCGTGTCCACGCTGTCGCGGCGAACAAAGCCGCCGTTCGGGCCGTCAGCAACCAAAAAATAGGGCCGACCGTGCTGCGGAGTGACCTTGATCCAGGTAAGACGCCCGGACACGCGATGCTCCTCGATCATTTCCTGGTCGCGATGGTAAACCTTGATCTCCGCCTGGAGTTCTGCGTCGCTGGCGATTTCCGGCGGCGCGGGTTCGGGCTCGGGCAGTGGGTCGAGTGGCGGCGGCGGAAGCGCCGTGGCGGCGAGCGCCGACGTTGCCAGGATCAGCAACAGCGTCGCCAACGCCGCACCCAGCGGCTTGCGCTCCCGTGATGAATTTGCGGCTTGCACGACAATGATTCTAGCAGGATTCGGCAGACCGTCTGCGCCGCGCGACACTACAGGTTGAGCATTTTGTCGCGCTCGGTGCGCGTCGGCTGGAAGCCGCGGCTTTCGTAATAGTCGAAGATCGCCTCGACGATGGCTTCGGGTTCGTCGATAATCCGCATCAGGCCAAGATCGTTGGCACCGACCATGCCCTCGCCGACGAGTTTGTCGCGCATCCAGTCGATCAATCCGCTCCAGAATTCGCCGCCGACTAGGATGATCGGAATCCTGCGACTCTTTCCGGTCTGCACCAGCGTCAGGCATTCGGTGAGCTCGTCGATGGTGCCGAAGCCGCCGGGCATGACGACATAGGCCGAAGCAAAACGCACGAACATCATCTTGCGCGCAAAGAAATAGCGGAAGTTGATGCCGATATCCTGATAGGGGTTGCCGGTCTGCTCGTGCGGCAGCAGGATGTTGAGTCCGATGGCGGGCGAGTGACCGCCATGCGCGCCGCGGTTGAACGCTTCCATGAGTCCCGGCCCGCCACCGGAGATCACCGAGAAGCCCGCGTCCGAAAGCAGTCGCGCGATGCGCTCGGCCTTCAGATAGTACGGATGATCGGTCGCGATGCGCGCACTTCCGAACATGCTCACTGCCGGCCGGATGCCGCGCAGACGCTCGGTCGCGACTGCGAACTCTGCCATAATGCCCAGCACCCGCCACGCTTCCTGCCCGTTGGTCGAATACATCGCCTGCGGGTCGATCATCTCGGGAATCTTGTTCGTCTGAATCATCGCTGATGCCTAAACTCGTGTTGGTTGATGGGTCGTCGTATCTGTACCGCGCGTTCCACGCACTGCCGGACCTGCGCACCTCGCGTGGCGATCCGACGGGTGCGATACGCGGAGTCATTTCGATGTTGCGCCGATTGGTCGAGGACGGCAAGCCGGACTATTTCGCAGTCGTATTCGACGCGCCGGGCAAGACTTTCCGCGACGACTGGTATCCCGAGTACAAGGCCAATCGCGCGCCGATGCCCGACGATCTGGTGCGCCAGATCGCGCCGCTGCACGAACTGATACGCGCGCATGGCTGGCCGCTCATCATGGTCGACGGTGTCGAAGCCGATGACGTCATCGGCACCCTCGCTCGCCTCGCCGAAGTGCAGCAGATCGACAGCATCGTGTCGACCGGCGACAAGGACCTGGCGCAGCTGATTTCGGCGCGCGTAACGCTGGTCAACACCATGAGCAACGAGACGCTCGATCTCGACAGTGTCATCGCCAAGTTCGCGGTCCGCGCGGACCAGGTGCTCGATCTGCTGACGCTCACCGGAGACAGCGTCGACAATGTCCCGGGCGTGCCCAAGGTCGGCCCGAAGACCGCGGCGAAGTGGCTCGCGCAGTACGGCACCCTCGACAATCTGGTCGCGCACGCGGCCGATATCGGCGGCGTCGTCGGCGAGAACCTGCGTGGGGCACTGGAATGGCTGCCGCAGGGCAGGAAATTGCTCACCGTGAAGACCGACTGCGAGCTTGCGCTCGCGCCGACGGATCTGCGGCTGTCGCCCGGGGATTCTGCGCAACTGAAGGAGATGTACGAGCGCTTCGAATTCAAGAGCTGGATCAAGGATATCGGCGCTGCGCCGTCGTCCGCGCCCAGCACCGCCTCCGCCGCGACGACGCCTGCGTCCAGTGCCGTCGTCCCGACCGTGCCGCGGGTGCAGGTCGCGCGCAATTACGAAACGATCGTCGACGAAGCCGCATTCGAGCGTTGGGTGGTCGCATTACAGCGCGCTGAACTCGTCTGCTTCGACGCCGAAACCACCGCCCTCGATCCGTTGCTGGCACGCATCGTCGGCTTGTCGTTCGCGATCGAACCTGGGCGCGCCGCCTATATACCTCTGGCCCATAACTACGCCGGCGCCCCCGCGCAGTTGCCGCTCGAGCGCGTACTAGCGAGCCTCAAGCCCTGGTTCGAAGACGCCAATGCGAAAAAAATCGGCCACAACGTGAAATACCACCAGCACGTTCTCGCCAACCATGGCATCGGCCTTGCGGGAGTCGCGCACGACACGCTGCTGCAGTCGTATGTACTTGAGTCGCACCGTCCGCACGACATGGACAGCCTCGCGTGGCGTTGTCTCGACGTCAAGACCATGACCTACGTTGATGTAGCCGGCAAGGGAGCGAACCAGATCGGCTTCGAGCAGGTGGATGTCGCGCGCGCCACCGAATACTCGGCCGAGGACGCCGACCTCACGCTGCAGCTGCATGGCGTGCTGGGTCCCAAGGTCGCTGCGGACCCCAAACTCGCTTTCGTCTATTCGCAGATCGAGATGCCGACCCGCGAGGTGCTGTTCCGCATGGAACGCGAAGGCGTGTTCATCGACCGCGCGGTTCTCGCGGCGCAGAGCCGCGAGCTCGGCGAGCGCATCATGACGCTGGAACAGCAGGCGTATCGGGAGGCGGGACAGCCGTTCAATCTCGGCTCGCCCAAGCAGCTCGGCGAGATTCTTTTCGTGCGCATGAACCTGCCGGTCGTCAAAAAAACCGCGACCGGACAGCCGTCGACCGACGAGGATGTATTGCAGCAACTCGCGGCCGACTATCCGCTGCCGAAGCTGCTGCTCGAGCACCGTGGACTGTCCAAGCTCAAGTCGACGTACACCGACAAGCTCCCGCTGATGGTGAACGCAAGCACCGGCAGGGTGCACACTAACTTCGGCCAGGCGACCGCCGTCACCGGGCGCCTCGCCAGCACCGATCCGAACCTGCAGAACATTCCCGTGCGCACCGCAGAGGGCCGGCGCATCCGCGAGGCGTTCATTGCCCCTCCCGGGCACGTGCTGGTGTCGGCCGACTATTCGCAGATCGAACTGCGAATCATGGCGCACCTGTCGAGCGACGCATCGCTGCTCCATGCCTTCGCTGAGGGCGAGGACATCCACAGGGCCACCGCGGCTGACATCTTCGGCGTCCCGATCACCGAGGTCACCTCCGAGCAACGACGCTATATCAAGGCGGTGAATTTCGGTCTCATCTACGGGATGAGCGCCTTCGGACTCGCCGCTCAGCTCGACATCGAGCGCGGCGCCGCGCAGCAGTTCATCGACAAGTATTTCGCGCGCTATCCCGGCGTTGCCGAATATATGCGGCGCACGCGCGAGCTCGCGCGTGCCCAAGGCTATGTCGAAACGGTGTTCGGGCGCCGGTTGTGGCTGCCCGACATCAACGCCGGTGGCGGACCGCGACGACAGGGCGCGGAACGCGCCGCGATCAACGCGCCGATGCAGGGCACGGCCGCGGACCTCGTCAAGCTCGCGATGATCGCCGTGCAGGGCTGGCTGGATGACGAGCGGCTCGGGACCAAGCTGGTGTTGCAGGTGCATGACGAGCTTGTACTCGAAGTTCCGCATGCCGAGCTCGATCGCGTCACTCGGGAACTGCCAAAACTCATGACGGGCGTCGCCGCGTTGCAGGTACCGCTCATAGTCGATGTCGGCATGGGAAGCAACTGGGAGCAGGCACACTAGCTTGCATGTCCAGGGAGGGAATCCGCCCGGCCGGATGCGATCCAAAGCGCATGCGCGCAGGGGGATGTAACAGCGGCCGTCGCTCATGTCGGCAAGCACACATCGACTTCGTTCCAGCAGA
>JBDTLK010000151.1:0-8768 GCA_039934835.1 Edaphobacterium sp. (SeqCode)
CGCGACGATCCAGTTGCTGGGTGTGCTCGAGGGTTCCGGGCTGTCTTTCGATGCGCTGTGGGTGACGGGTATGGCCGCGGACTCCTGGCCCGCAGCGCCCAGCCCCAATCCCTTGCTGCCGCGAGCGTGGCAGCGCACTCGACAGGTGCCGCACGCAAGCGCGGAGTGGGAGCTCGAGCGTGCGCGCCAATTGACCGCGCGCTTCGCGATTGCGGCGCCGGTTGTCGTCTTCAGTTGCGCCGAGCGCATCGACGACCACCGCCAGGCGCCGTCCGCGCTGATACTCGACTACCCGGAGCGCGCCGCGGCGGCGCCCGTGCCGCGATGGACTGCCGCGATCGCTGCCAGCGCCACGCTCGAGGACGTCGCCGACGAACGCGCGCCGCCGCTGCAGCCGGGCAGTCGCGCGCCCGGCGGTTCTCACATCGTCGCCGCGCAAAGCGATTGCCCATTCCAGGCCGTCGCGCGCCATCGCCTTGGCGCCGAACCGTGGCCGACGCTTTCGGAAGGCCTCTCGTACAGCGAACGCGGCAAGCTCGTCCACGCGACACTGGCGGCGCTGTGGAACGATCTGCGCGAATCGACCACGCTCGCCGCGCTCGATGCCGACGCGCTCATGAGTCGTGTCGAGGCAGCCATTGCGAAGGCGCGCAGCGCGCTGCCGCCCGCGCGGTGGCGCAGCCTTCCCGCGGCGGTGCACGCTGCCGAAGCCCAGCGCATCGCCGCGATCGTCCTGCGCTGGCTCGACATCGAAATCGCCCGGCCACCGTTTGCGGTCTTGGGTACCGAGACGAAGGCCAACGTCGCGCTCGCTCAACTCGAATTCAGCTTGCGCATCGATCGCGTCGACGCGCTGGCCGACGGCGGTGAAGCGATCATTGACTACAAGACCGGCAAGACCGAGCCCCTTGCGCAGTGGTTCGTCGAACGCCCACGGGCAACGCAATTGGGCATGTACGCGCTGGCTCGTCGCGCGAACGCTCTGTCGCTGCCAACCCGGGCGCTCGCCTACGCACAACTGCGCCCCGACGCCATCGCCGTGCGCGGCCTTAGCGCCGATGGCGCGGCGTGGCCCGCACTGACCCAAGTCGCGGCGCGCAGCGGCTTTGTCGACTGGCAGGCGCTCGAGACGTGGTGGGGTGTTCGCCTCGAGGCCCTCGCCGGCGAAATCGCCGCGGGCTGGGCGACGGTGACGCCGCGGGCGCATCCATCGCCGTGCCGGAACTGCGGCCTCCAGCCGTTGTGCCGCATCGAGTCGGTGGTCAGGACCGACGATGAGCTCGCCAACGATGAATGAAGCCGTCGACGCGCGCGACGCCGCGGCCCGATCCACAGCGCTCGATGTGAGCCGCTCGTTTATCGTCCAGGCTCCCGCAGGTTCGGGCAAGACCGGCTTGCTCATCCAGCGTTATCTGGCGTTGCTCGGCGGCGTCGCCCAACCCGAGGCGATCGTGGCGATGACGTTCACGCGCAAGGCCGCGGGCGAAATCCGTGAGCGCATAATCGCTGCGCTGCGCGACGCGGAGGGTCTGCCGATGCCCGACGACGCGCACGCTGCGACCACGTGGCGCCTGGCCCGGGCCGCGCTGCGGCGCGACGCCGAATTGGGGTGGAACCTGATCGCGCATCCGGCGCGGCTGCGCGTGCAGACCATCGATGCGCTATGCACGGCGTTGATGCGCCAGGCGCCGCTCACCGCAAAGCTCGGTGCGCTGCCGCGCCTGGTCGAGCGCGCCGAGCCCTTGTATACGCGGGCGGCGCGCGAAGAGTTGGTGGCGGCGACACCGGACGATCCCGTGTGGCAACGCCTGCTCAGCCACCTCGACAACGACGCCGATCGCGTCGTGACCTTGCTGGCGCGCATGCTCGCGCGGCGAGAGCAGTGGCTCGGTTCGTTCCTGCGGGTCGACGCCACGCGACTGCGCGGCGAGCTCGAAGCCGCGCTGGCGCGGGAGATCGAAGCTGAATTGATCGAGCTGCGGGGTGCGTTTCCGCGGCACCATCTACCAGGCCTGCTCGACGTCGCGCGCTTCGCGGCGGCGAACTTGGGCACCGATCACGCGCTAGGTCAGGCACTCGGGGCGTTCGTCACCGCGGGCGAACTGCCGCCATCAAAAGCTTCCGCGCTCGCACAGTGGCGGGGGCTCGCCGAGTGGTTGCTTACCGCTGACGGAGCTTTGCGCAAGGTTGCGCAGCACGCGCAGGGCTTCCCGGCGAAAGGCAAACGCGCCGATTCCGGCTACGGGGAGCGCGGCGCGCGCAAAGCCGCAGTCGAATCGCTGCTGCGGGAGCTGGTGGAGGAACCCGGGCTCGCCGCGACGTTGCAGCGCATCCGCGTGCTTCCGGCACCGACTTACGATGATGTCGCATGGCCGCTGGTCGAAGCGCTGCGTGAAGTCCTGCCCCACACGGTCGCGCGCTTGCGCACGGTGTTCGCCGCGGAGGCAGCGATGGATTTCAGCGAGGCCATCCTGGTCGCTCTCGACGCACTGGGCAGCGCCGAAGCGCCGGGCGACCTGCTGCTGGCGATCGACCTGCGCCTGGAGCACCTGCTGGTCGACGAATTTCAGGACACCTCGCGCACGCAGTGCGAACTGATCGAGCGGCTCACCGCGGGCTGGCAAGGCGACGATGGACGCACGTTGTTCGTAGTCGGCGATCCAATGCAGTCGATTTACCGCTTTCGCCAGGCCGAGGTCGGATTGTTCATCGCCGCGCAACGCGCGCGACGCATCGGCACGGTGCCGCTCGAGCCTCTTGTGCTGTCGCGCAATTTTCGCGCACGGCCACAGCTTGTGGAATGGGTCAACCGTACCTTTGCCCAGGTGTTGCCGGAATTCGACGACGCGCGCCGCGGCGCGGTTGCGTTCAAGCCGGCGACCGCGTCACGCGATGCCGACGCCGGCGCAACAGTGAGCGTGGACGTTTGCCACGACCTGACGCGGGAAGCCGCCGTGGTGGTCGAGCGTATCGAGGCCGCACTCGATGGCAGCGCGCGCAGCGTCGCCGTGCTGGTGCGCAAGCGACCTGACCTCGCGGCGATACTGCCGGCTTTGCGCGACGCCGGAATCGCCTTCAGCGCGGTGGGGCTCGACAGTCTTGCGGAACGGCCCGCGACGTTGGACCTCGTGGCACTCACGCACGCACTGCTGCAGCCCGACGATCGCCTTGCGTGGCTTGCGACATTGCGGGCGCCCTGGTGTGGCCTGACTCTGCCGGACCTGTTCGCCGTTACGACGCTGCACGAATCGCTCATGGAGATCGTGGCGACGATGCGGCGCGGTGACGGCATTGCCGGACTCTCGCCCGATGGGCGCGAAAGGCTGACGCGCTTCGTCAAAGCGATCGCACCTGCGCTCGCGCAGCGCGGGCGCACTGGCTTGCCCACGCTGGTGCGCGGTGCCTGGCTTGCGCTGGGTGGCCCCGCCTGCGCTGCCGAGGCGCTCGATGTCGCTGCCGCCGATCGGTACTTCGCGCTGCTCGCGGAACACGCGCGCGCCGGCGATCTGCCCGATTGGTCGGCATTGCTCGACGCGCTGCATACCTTGCGCGTGGAACTTCCGCAAGCCGCGACCGCCCGCGTGCAGGTCATGACGCTGCACCGGGCGAAGGGCCTCGAATTCGATGTCGTGATCATGCCGGGCCTCGCGCGCGGACAACGCGCGGCGGATCCGGAGCTGCTGTTGTGGCGCCAGCGCCCGAGTGGGCTGTTGCTCGCGTCGCTCAAGGCACGCACGGTGAGTCCCGGCGACCAGTCCCTCTACGAGTATCTGCGTCTGCTGGCAAGGGACGAAGACCACGCTGAATTGGGACGTCTTCTCTACGTCGGGTGCACCCGCGCTCGGGAACGACTGCACCTGAGCGCCGTGTGCAGCGTAGGTCCGGACGCCACAACTGGCGCCACTGCCTGGAAACGACCCGGTCGCGGGACCGCGCTCGGCGCACTCTGGCCGACCATTGTCGAACCATTGCCGCGTCCCGGGCAATCAGTGGCGCGTCAGGAGCCCGCGCGCGCCACCAGCGGGATCCCGCTGTCCCGCCTGCCACGCGCCTGGCGTCTGCCCGCGCCACCAGCAGCATTGACGACTGAAGCAGCCGACAGCGCAGAGATGATGCCCGTCGTGTTCGACTGGGCACGCGAATCGGCGCGTCAGATCGGCATCGCAGCGCATCGGATGCTGCATCGGGTTGCCGTTGAAGGACTGGCGCGCTGGGACCAGGCGCGCGCGTCCGGAGAGCGGCACCGTGTCGAACGCGAATTTACTGCGCTTGGATTCACTTCGAGCGAAGCGAGCGATGCCGCGGCGCAAGTGATCGCCGCGATCGCGGCAACGCTGGCCGATCCACGCGGTCGATGGCTCTACGCGGCCGACCATACCGACGGGCATAGCGAATACGCGCTGACCAGCGCACACGATGCGAGTTTGCGGCACGTCGTGCTCGACCGCAGTTTCATCGACGCGGACGGCACCCGCTGGATCGTCGACTTCAAGCTCTCGCGCCACGAAGGCGGTCAGCGCGACGCTTTTCTCGATAGCGAGCGCGAGCGCTATCGCGAGCAGCTCGAGGGCTACGCAAGCGTCCTCGGCGGGATGGAAGATCGGCCGATCAGACTCGGGTTATATTTCCCTCTGCTGGGCGGTTGGCGAGAGTGGCCCGCCCCGCGTTGAGCCGGTCAGACCCCGGCTCGTCGCGGCAAAGCTGGACCCACGGCTGCCGGGCAAGCTAAAATTCAGGTTTTTCAATATCTTCCGCGTTGATTTCGGACCCAGGCGTGCGCGTATTTCGTGGCTTTCCCGACGTTGCCCAAGGCCATGTAGCGCTGACCATCGGCAACTTTGACGGGGTGCATCGCGGCCATCAGGCAATGCTGACGCGCCTGGTCGAGGCTGCCGAAGACCTGGCCTTGACGTCGGCGGTGCTGACCTTCGATCCGCACCCGCGCGAATTCTTCGCGCGCGGCGATGCGCCGCCGCGGCTGTCGTCGGTGCGCGGCAAGCTCGAGAATTTTCGCGCCCATGGCGTTGACCGGGTTTACATCGCTCGCTTCAACGCGGCGCTGGCCGCATTGACCGCGCAGGAGTTCATCGACCGGATCCTGGTCCAGCGACTTGGTGTCCGGTGGGTGTTGGTCGGAGATGATTTTCGTTTCGGACGAGGGCGCCTCGGCGACCTGGCGGTGTTGCGTGCTGCCGCGGCGAATTTCAGCGTCGAAGCGATAAGCACAATCAGCGTCGACTCGGAGCGCGCTTCGAGCAGTGCGGTGCGGGCGGCGCTGGCCGCTGGCGAACTCGAACATGCGCAGCGACTGCTCGGCCGTCCCTACGCAATCTCCGGTCGCGTCGTGCACGGCGCCAGGCTCGGCACCAGACTTGGCTTTCCTACCGCGAACATCGCGCTGCGCCACAAGCCCGCGCTGACCGGCATCTTCGCCGTCCGCGTGCACGGCCTCGGGCCGGCCCCGCGCGACGGCGTCGCGAGTCTCGGCGTGCGGCCGACGGTCGCCGTCGATGCCGGTCCGCTGCTCGAGGTCTATCTGCTCGATTTCGATGAATCGATATACGGCCGGCGGGTCCGCGTCGAATTCCTGCGTAAACTGCGGGACGAGGAGCGCTATGCAGACCTCGACTCGCTGACCCGCCAGATTCGCCTCGACGTAGCCAACGCGCGCGAGTTTTTCTCCGCGCAGCATTGATTGCGCGCACGACAACTTTCGAAGATTCCAGACTGAAGCGATGCCCGACGAGCTCAAGATCGATTACAAAGCGACGCTGAACCTGCCCGAGACGCCGTTTCCGATGCGTGGCGATCTCTCGCGCAGGGAGCCAGGATGGGTCGAAGACTGGAAACAGCGCGAGGTGTACCAGGCGATTCGTGCAGCGAGCGCGGGGCGCCCCAAATTTGTCCTGCACGATGGCCCGCCGTACGCGAACGCCGCCATCCACATCGGCCATGCGGTCAACAAGATCCTCAAGGACGTCGTCGTGAAGAGCAGGCAGCTGGCCGGCTTCGATGCGCCGTACGTCCCTGGCTGGGACTGTCACGGCATGCCCATCGAAGTCCAGATCGAGAAGACGCACGGCAAGAATCTGCCGACCGCCGACACGCAACGCCTGTGCCGCGCGTATGCAACCGAGCAGATCGCGCTGCAGAAAGCCGACTTCCAGCGCCTGGGCGTGCTCGGCGACTGGGACCATCCGTATACGACGATGGCGTACGCCAATGAGGCGAACGAGATCCGGACCTTGGGGGCGATCCTCGAAAAAGGCTATCTCTATCGAGGACTGAAGCCGGTCAACTGGTGCTTCGATTGCCAGAGCGCGCTCGCCGAAGCGGAGGTCGAATACGAGGATCGGCAGGACATCGCGATCGACGTCGGCTTTCGTCTCGACGATCGCGATCGCGAGAAATTGTCGCATGCGTTCGGCTTGGCGAAGCTGCCGCACGAATCGGTGCTGGCGGTCATCTGGACCACCACGCCGTGGACTGTTCCCGCCAACCAGGCGCTCAACGTGCATCCTGAATTCAGCTACGCGCTGGTGCAGACGCCGAAAGGGCTGCTGATCCTGGCGCAGGATCTGGTGGCGAGTTGCCTGACGCGCTTCAAGCTCGCCGGCGAGGTCGTCGCCACTGCGCCGGGCCGCACGCTGGAGCTGATTCGCTTTCGCCATCCGTTCTTTGACCGCGAGGCGCCCGTCTACCTGGGCGACTACGTCACCAAGGAGCAGGGGACCGGGCTGGTGCACAGTTCGCCCGCGTATGGCATCGACGACTTCATTTCCTGCCGGCGCTATGGCATGGTGGACGACGCGATGCTCAATCCGGTGCAGGGCGACGGGCGCTATGCCGAAAGCCTGCCTTTTTTCGGCGGACTGAAGATCTGGGATGCCAATCCGAAGATCGTCGACAAGCTGCGTGAGTCCGGAGCGTTGCTGCACGCCGAAAAAATCACCCACAGCTACATGCAGTGCTGGCGTCACCGCACGCCCATCATCTACCGCGCGACCACGCAGTGGTTCGCGGGCATGGACGAGGTACCCGGCTATCTGGGCGTCAAGCCGGCGCAACCGCTGCGCGGCACGGCGCTTGCGGGCATCGAGGCCACGCAGTTTTTCCCCTCGTGGGGCAAGTCGCGCCTCTACGGCATGATCGCCAATCGCCCCGACTGGACCTTGTCGCGGCAACGCCAGTGGGGCACGCCGTTGCCGTTTTTTGTCGACCGCGAAACCGAAGCGCTGCATCCTGATACCCCGGCGCTGCTCGAGCTTGCCGCGGCGAAGGTCGAGCGTGGCGGCATCGAATCGTGGTACGAGGCGACGCACGAAGACTTCGGTGTCGATGCGAAGAAGTATCGCAAGCTGACCGACACCCTCGACGTTTGGTTCGATTCGGGTGCCACCCACCAGACGGTGCTGCGCAAGAATCCGGCGCTGAAGTTCCCGGCCGATCTCTACCTCGAGGGCTCGGACCAGCATCGCGGCTGGTTTCACTCGTCGCTGCTGTTGTCGTGCATGCTCAACGGCGTGCCGCCGTACAAGGCGCTGCTGACGCACGGCTTCGCGGTCGACGGCGACGGCAAGAAGATGTCGAAATCCAAGGGCAACGTCGTCGCTCCGCAAAAGGTCTGGAATGCGCTCGGCGCCGAGATCCTGCGCCTGTGGGTCGGCGCGACCGATTACTCGGGCGACCTGTCGATCTCCGACGAGATCCTCAAGCGCGTGGTCGAGAGTTATCGCCGCATTCGCAATACGCTGCGCTTCCTGATGGCGAATACCGCCGATTTCGACGCGGCGACACAAGCGGTGCCGATCGCCGATCTGCTCGAGGTCGACCGCTATGCGGTGGCGCAGGCGCGCGCTTCGATGCACGCGGTCGAGACCGACTACCGCAACTACGAATTCCACCTGGTCGTGCAACGCATCCAGACCTACTGCTCTGAAGACCTGGGCGGTTTCTACCTCGACGTGCTCAAGGATCGGCTGTACACCGCCGGTCGGGACAGTCATGCGCGTCGCTCGGCGCAGACCGCGCTCGCGCTCATCCGCGACGCCTTGCTCAAGCTGATGGCGCCGATTCTTTCGTTCACCGCCGAGGAAGCTTGGCGCGTTCTTTACCCCACGGACGCCACGATATTCGTTACCGTGTGGCGCAACTCGTTGCCCGAAGTGGCGGACGCGGAGGCGCTGCTCGCCAAGTGGCGACGCATTCTCGCGGTGCGGGCGGTCACGCTGAAGGAACTCGAGGCGTTGCGCCAGGAGGGCAAGATCGGCTCGTCGCTGGAGGCTGACGTGACCATAGCCGCGACCGGCGAAGACTACACG
Organism: Edaphobacterium sp. (SeqCode); assembly: GCA_039934835.1. Lineage (GTDB taxonomy): Bacteria > Pseudomonadota > Gammaproteobacteria > Burkholderiales > Casimicrobiaceae > PALSA-1003. The sequence goes on from JBDTLK010000151.1 coordinate 8,322, forward strand.
GCGCTGGCCTCGCTGGCGGACGACCTGCGCTTTGTGCTGATCACGTCCGCGGCACGGGTGGAGCAGGGCGACGCGTTGCAGGTCGCGGTGAACAAGAGCGCCAATACCAAGTGCCAACGCTGCTGGCACTGGCGCGATGATGTCGGCAACGATCGGCAGCATCCGACGATCTGCGGTCGCTGCGTCGCCAATCTGTACGGCGCGGGTGAAGCACGGGCGCACGCATGATACGCCGGTGCGCACAGGGCGAAGCCAGGGCCCGAAGGGTGCGTCTGCGCCCGCGGGCGGCGTCCGACGCGCGACGGCCCATGCATTGGTTACCGTGATGGAGGACGCAAAGGTGCGCGCTCCGCGCTGGTGGCTGTGGCTGGGGCTGTCGCTGGTGGTGGTCATCGCCGATCAGGTCACCAAGGCGGCGGTGCTCGCAGCCTTGCGTCCGGGCGAACA
>JBDTLK010000152.1:0-8715 GCA_039934835.1 Edaphobacterium sp. (SeqCode)
CGGTGGCACTGATGGCGGCCAACACTCCCGAGATGGTGGAGGCGCATTTCGGCGTGCCGATGACCGGAGGGGTGCTCAACACGCTCAATACCCGATTGGACGCGGACGCCATCGCGTTCATGCTGCGGCACGGCGGCGCGAAGGTGCTGATCACCGACACCGAATTCTCGCCAACGGTCGCTGCCGCGCTGGCGCAGTTGTCGGCGCCCCCGCGGGTGATCGATATCGACGATGCGCAAGGCCCCGGCGGCAAGCGCGTCGGGTCGGTCGACTACGAAACCTTCATCGCCGGCGGCGACCCTGGGTTCGAGTGGCGCCATCCTGCAGACGAGTGGCAATCGATATCGCTCAACTACACCTCGGGCACCACCGGCAATCCCAAGGGAGTCGTCTACCATCATCGCGGCGCCTATCTCAACGCCCTGTCCAACATCATCGACTGGGGCATGCCTCGGCACGCGGTGTACCTGTGGACATTGCCGATGTTCCATTGCAACGGCTGGTGCTTTGCATGGACGATGGCCGCCAATGCCGGGACCAACGTCTGTCTGCGCCGCGTTGAAGCGGGACCGATTTACGATGCCATCCGCGCGCACAAGGTGACCCACTATTGCGGCGCGCCGATCGTCCATGCCATGCTCATCAATGCGCCCGCCGAGTTGAAACGCGGAATAACGCACAAGGTCAGTTGTCTGGTCGCCGCGGCGGCACCGCCGAGCTCGGTGATCGAGGGCATGGAGGAAATGGGCTTCGACATCACGCATGTCTACGGCCTGACCGAGACTTATGGACCCGCGGCGGTATGTGCCAAGCACGCCGAATGGAACGCGCTGGACATCGGCGAGCGCACCGAGCGCAATGGTCGCCAGGGCGTGCGCTATACCTGCGAGGAAGGCATGACGGTACTCGATGCCGAGACCATGGCGCCGGTGCCGTGGGACGGCGAGACGATGGGCGAAATCATGTTTCGCGGCAATATCACGATGAAGGGCTACCTCAAGAATCCGCAGGCCACCGCCGACGCCTTTGCCGGCGGCTGGTTCCACACCGGCGACCTGGCGGTAATGCAGCCGGACGGCTACATCAAGATCAAGGACCGGTCCAAGGACATCATCATCTCCGGTGGCGAGAACATCAGCTCGCTCGAAGTCGAGGACACGCTGTATCGGCATCCCGCCGTGTTGGCAGTGGCCGTCGTCGCACAGCCCGACGCGAAGTGGGGCGAAACTCCTTGCGCTTTTGTCGAAGTGCGGCCCGAGTCCAGCGTGACCGAAGCCGACCTGATAGAGCATTGCCGCAAGCATCTGGCACGCTTCAAGGCGCCCAAGAATGTGATTTTCGGCGAGCTGCCCAAGACGTCCACGGGCAAGATTCAGAAATTCCTGCTGCGCGAGCGCGCGCGCTCGACACAGGCCATCGAATGATCGACCCAGTCGCAACGAGCGGCGAAAAGGCAGTCGCGGCGACCGCCGTCGCGCTTCCGCCCTACGTGCTGCGCGCTGACGCAGACGGCGTGGCGACGCTGACGCTCAATCGCGGCGACCGCTACAACCCATTGTCGCGCGCGATGATCGCGGCGCTGCATGCCGAGCTCGAGCGCATCGCCCGGGACAGGACAGTGCGCAGCGTCGTGATCGCGGCCAACGGCAAGGGATTCTGCGCTGGCCACGACCTGCGCGAATTGCGCGCGCACCCTGACCTGGCGTGGCAGCAGGAGTTGTTCGCCGCCTGCAACGCGCTGATGCTGCAGTTGACGCGCCTGCCGCAACCGGTGATCGCCCGGGTGCACGGCATCGCCACCGCCGCGGGCTGCCAGCTGGTATCGATGTGTGACCTGGCGGTGGCCGCGGACTCGGCGCACTTTGCGCTGCCCGGCGTCAGCGTCGGCGTGTTCTGCACCACCCCAGCGGTGGGCGTCGCGCGCAACATCGCGCGCAAGCGGGTGATGGAGATGCTGTTGACCGGCGACCCGATCGATGCCGCGACCGCGCTGGCGTGGGGCCTCGTCAATGGCGTGGTCCCCGAATCCGGCCTTGATGCGGCGATCGGCGCACTGACCCGCAGCATTGGCGCGCGCAGCGCACGCGTCATCGACAAGGGCAAGCAGGCTTTCTACCAGCAGGTCGACCTGGGCCTTGAAGCGGCCTACGGCTTCACCAGCGGAGTGATGGCCTGCAGCATCCTCGATCCTGAGGCGCAGGAGGGCATCGACGCCTTCGTCGCCAAACGCCCGCCAAAATGGGGCGCCTGATGGTGAAGGTGCCGGAATCGGGTCCCTTATGCGGCCGCACGGAAACCCAATGGCCGAAGACCTGATCCTCGAAACGCGCGTGCTGACCAAGGAGTTCAAGGGCTTCATTGCGGTCAACGGCGTCGACCTGAAAGTCAAGCGTGGCACCATCCACGCGCTGATCGGCCCCAACGGAGCAGGCAAGACAACATGCTTCAACCTGCTCACGCATTTCCTGACGCCGACGCGCGGGCAGATTTTTTATAACGGCGTCGATATCACCGGGTCGCGACCGTCGGCGATCGCCCGCATGGGCATGGTCCGGTCGTTCCAGATCTCGGCGACGTTCCCGCACCTCACGGTCCTGGAAAACGTGCGCATTGCTCTGCAGCGCAACCGTGGCGGCTCGTTCGATTTCTGGCGCGCGGAACGCGCGCTCGATACGCTCGACGTGCGGGCGCACGAACTGCTCGAGGCGGTGGGACTGTCGAGTCATGCCGGGACGCTGGCCGTCGAACTACCGTATGGGCGCAAACGCGCGCTGGAGATGGCGACCACGCTGGCGCTCGAGCCGGAGATGCTGCTGCTCGACGAACCCACCGCCGGCATGGCGCATGAAGACGTCGAGCGGATCACTGACCTGATCAGGAAAGTTGCGGCGAACCGAACCGTACTCATGGTGGAGCACAACCTTTCCGTCGTGTCGACGCTTTCCGATCACATCACGGTGCTGGCCCGCGGACAGGTCCTGGCGCAAGGCGACTACGCCGCGGTGTCGAAGAATCCCGATGTCGTGCAAGCCTACCTGGGAGTGGCGCATGCCTGACTCGACCCAGGCACCGGTCATGCTAAGCGTGCGCGAGCTGCAGTCCTGGTACGGCGAGTCGCACATTCTTCACGGCGTCAGTTTCGACGTGGCGCGCGGCGAAGTGGTTACGCTGCTCGGGCGCAACGGAGCTGGCAAGACGACGACGCTCAAGTCGATCATGGGCATGGTGGCGCAACGCAAGGGTTCGGTGCAGCTCGAGGGCAGGGAGACGATCGGGCTCGCCTCGAATCACATTGCGGGACTGGGAATTGCCATCTGCCCGGAAGAGCGGGGCATTTTCTCCAGCCTCGACGTCGAGGAGAACCTGCTCCTGCCGCCGCGCGTCAAGGCGGGGGGCTTGTCTCTCGAAGAGATTTTCGGGCTTTTCCCCAACCTGAAGGAACGGCTGCACAGCCAGGGGACAAAGCTGTCGGGCGGCGAACAGCAGATGCTCGCAATCGGTCGTATCCTACGTACCGGTGCTGACTTGCTGCTGCTCGACGAACCGACCGAGGGTCTGGCGCCGGTCATCGTCCAGCAAATCGGCCGGACGATCGGCGCGCTCAAGAAGAAGGGCTTCACCATCCTTCTGGTCGAACAGAATTTCCGGTTCGCGGCTACCGTTGCCGACCGGCACTACGTCATGGAGCGCGGCAAGATCGTAGACATGATCCCGAACGCAGCGCTCGATGAAAATATGGCCAAGTTGCACCAGTATCTGGGTGTCTGAACCGATGTCCAGGATGATTGACCTACCCACGGAGGGAATATGAACGGATTAAAACGTACTTTGACGGCCATCGCGCTCGCGGGCACGATGGGAGTGGCACAAGCCCAGGTTTCCGACGGCGTCATCAAGATCGGCGTGCTGACCGACATGTCGAGCCTCTATACCGATCTGTCCGGAGCCGGTTCGGTCGCCGCAGCCAAGATGGCGGTCGAGGATTCGGGCATCGAGAAGCGCGGCTACAAGGTCGAGATGATGTCGGCCGATCATCAGAACAAGCCGGACGTCGGATCGACCATTGCGCGGCAGTGGTACGACGTCGACAAGGTCGACGTGATCGTCGATGTGCCGAATTCGGGCGTCGCGCTCGCCGTCAACCAGATCACCCGCGACAAGGGCAAGGTATTTCTCGCGTCGGGTCCCGCATCATCTGATCTTACCGGCAAGGCGTGCTCGCCCAACACCGTACACTGGACCTACGACACCTGGATGCTCGCCAACGGGACCGGCGGCGCCATCGTCAAATCCGGCGGCGATTCGTGGTTCTTCCTGACCGCCGATTATGCGTTCGGTCAGGCGCTCGAGCGCGACACCGAAGCGGTGGTGCTCAAGAACGGCGGCAAGGTGCTGGGCAAGGTGCGCGCGCCGCTCAACACCCAGGACTTTTCATCGTTCCTGCTACAGGCGCAAGCGTCGAAGGCCAAGATCATCGGACTTGCCAACGCCGGCGGCGACACGACCAACTCGATCAAGCAGGCAGCCGAGTTCGGCATCGTCAAGGGCGGCCAAAACCTCGCGGGCCTGCTGGTGTTCATTACTGACGTCAATTCGCTTGGCCTGCCGACGGCGCAGGGTCTCATTGTCACCAATACGTTTTACTGGGACTCGAACGATCAGACACGCGCCTTCTCCGCCAGGTTCGCGGCGGCGAACAAGGGTATTCATCCGACCATGGTTCATGCCGGTGTCTACGCTTCGGTCCTGCATTACCTGAAGGCAGTCGAAGCGCTGAAGGGCGACGACGGCACCAAGGTCGTCGCGAAGATGAAGGAAATGCCGACCGATGATCCGCTGTTCGGCAAAGGCACGATTCGCGTCGACGGCCGCAAACTCCATCCAGCGTATTTGGTCGAGGTCAAGAAACCCTCCGAATCGAAGGGACCGTGGGACTATTACAAGGTTCGCGCGACGATTCCCGCCGACCAGGCGTTTCGTCCGCTCGGGGACGGTGATTGCTCACTGGTGAAGAAGTGACGTCGGACCAAGCCGCAAAGGGCGCGGCTTAGGGCTCGACGTCGTCCCCGCGAACGCGGGGATCCAGTGTCTTGCAATTTCACGACACCGGGTTCCCGCTTGCGCGGGAACGACGAACCGATGAACCAACGTGACGGTCGCTGACGCCGCCTCATGACCGAGATCTTCGGCATTCCGACCCAGGCACTGCTAGGTCAGTTGCTGATCGGGCTCATCAACGGCTCGTTTTACGCGATGCTGTCGCTGGGCCTGGCGGTTATTTTCGGACTTCTCAACATCATCAATTTTTCGCATGGCGCGCAATACATGCTCGGCGCGTTTTGCGCGTACTTCCTGCTGCAGTTTGCGGGTCTCGGTTACTGGTGGTCGCTGCTCATCGCGCCGCTGGCCGTGGGAGCGATCGGCATCGTCATCGAACGCACCATGCTCGCGCGACTCTACAAGCTCGATCATCTCTATGGGCTGCTGCTGACGTTCGGGCTGGCGCTGATCATCCAGGGGCTGTTCAACAATTACTACGGATCGTCCGGCTTGCCGTATCGCATTCCCGACGAGCTTTCCGGATCGTTCAACCTCGGCTTCATGTTCCTGCCGAAGTACCGTTTGTGGGTCATCGTCGCTTCATTGATGGTGTGCCTGGCAACATGGTTCGTGATCGAGCGGACCAAGCTTGGCGCGTACCTGCGCGCGGCCACCGAGAATCCGGCGCTGGTACAGGCGTTCGGGGTCAACGTTCCGCGCATGATCACGCTGACCTATGGCTTCGGCGTGGGCCTCGCGGCGTTTGCGGGCGTCATGGCGGCACCGATTTACCAGGTGAGCCCGCTCATGGGCGCGAACCTCATCATCGTCGTGTTCGCTGTTGTCGTGATCGGCGGCATGGGCTCCATTCTGGGCGCGGTCGTCACTGGCTTCGGCCTGGGCATCGTCGAAGGCCTTACCAAGGTCTTTTATCCCGAGGCGTCGAACACCGTCATTTTCGTGATCATGGTCATCGTGCTGATCCTGCGGCCGGCAGGACTGTTTGGAAAGGAGCGCTGAGCAATGGCCCAGCCGGCACCGCCAAGATCAGCAGGCGTGAGCCGGCGGCCAAGCGCGACGCTGGTCGCGTTCGGCGCGATGACCGTGCTGTTCGCGATCGCGCCGTTCATCGGTTTCTATCCGGTGTTTTTGATGAAGGCGCTCTGCTTCGCGCTGTTCGCGTGTGCTTTCAATCTGCTGCTGGGTTTCGGCGGACTGCTGTCGTTCGGGCACGCGATGTTTCTGGGCACGGCAGGATACGTCTGCGCCCACGCGGCCAAAGAGTGGGGCTGGCCGCCGGAAGCGGCGATCCTGGTCGGCACGGGCGCAGCCGCAGTGCTGGGTGTCGTTGTCGGCCTGCTGGCGATTCGCAGGCAAGGTATTTATTTCGCGATGATCACGCTGGCGCTGGCGCAGATGGTTTATTTCCTCTACCTGCAGACACCGTTCACGCACGGCGAGGATGGCATCCAGTCGGTGCCTCGCGGCATGTTGTTCGGCGTCCTCGACCTCAACCATACGCTGGTGCTGTACTACGTTGTCCTGGCGATCTTTCTCGGGGCGTTCCTGCTCATCCAGCGGGTCGTGCATTCGCCGTTCGGGCATGTGCTCACGGCGATCCGCGAAAACGAACAGCGCGCCATTTCGCTCGGTTACGATGTTGACCGCTACAAGTTGTTGGCCTTTCTGCTTTCGGCAACTCTTGCGGGCCTGGCGGGCGCGACCAAGGCCATCGTTTTCCAGCTCGCCTCGCTGACCGACGTCCACTGGTCGATGTCCGGGGAAGTCGTCCTGATGACGCTGCTGGGCGGTATGGGAACCATCTTCGGCCCGGTGGTTGGTGCATTCGTGATCATCGGCCTCGAGAATTACCTGTCTGCATTCGGGCAATGGGTCACGGTCATCACCGGGGTCATCTTCGTGGTCTGCGTGCTCGCCTTCCGCCGCGGCATCGTCGGCGAAATCGGCGCGTGGTGGGCACGCAGGTTGCATTGAAGCCGCTGTTTTTGCCACACCGGGCTTGAATCGAAAGACGTTTTTCAGGGCCGCGCAGTTGACCTGCGCATGTCCAGCAGCCACTATAGGGGTCGGGGCGGGGGCAACGCCGGCTGCACAGCCGGTGCGGCCGGCATTGGGTTCGCCACCGTTCAAGGGGAAGCACATGCGTTTGCAGGCCACGATGGGAGTCTTGTTCGGCGCCGCGCTGCTCGCCGGCTGCCAGATTAGCCCGGACCGCGACACGCGATTTTCGTCGCCGATATTCAACGATTCGGTGGACTACGCCACCGCGCGGTACCGGGACAAGCCGCCCTACATCCTGTCCTATCCCGACCAGACGATGTTCTTTGTTCCGATCTACGACGGCACGCCGCGATCGGACCTGAATTTGCAGGCGATCAGCTGCTCGAAGGCCAGCGACGGCACCCTTGTGGTGAATGCGCGGGTGCAGAACCTGGGGGCGTTCATCATCCCGCCGCAGGAGCTGCTCACTGGCGACGTCGGATCCTTCCGCGTCACGGCGCAGGTCACGTGGTCGGGGGGCGCGACGGAAGAAGTCGCGGCGAACCTGCCGATTCCGATGACCGTGTCCGGCGTGGTCAACATGCAACTCCATAGAACCCGCTATTTCGCCAAGGACGTCGTGAGCATCGACGTCATCGTCGATCCCGATCGCGTGGTCCCCGATCCGGTGCGCCTGAACAATGCACTGAGCTGGAAGGGAACGATGACCGGCGACACTCCGCGCTGCGACATCACCCGCACCTGAGCAAGGGCTGCATCCCGAAGGCGCCGGGATCGCGCGTTAAATCACGGGCCTAATCGACACCGAAAGCGTGCACGCCACGGGTTGTGATGCACGGCGTCGGGCCACCTCGCGCTATAATCATGCGCTGCGCGCCGGAATTCCCTGGCGTCGCCGCGCTCCAGTCGCGGCAACAAGGTGGCCTGATGAAAGTCCTCGTTCCCGTCAAGCGTGTCATTGACTACAACGTCAAGATCCGGGTCAAGCCGGATGGCAGCGGTGTCGACACCACCAACGTCAAGATGTCGATGAATCCGTTCGACGAGATTGCGGTCGAGGAAGCGGTGCGGCTCAAGGAAAAGGGCATCGTCACCGAGATCATTGCCGTGTCCTGTGGAGTATCTGCTTGCCAGGAGACGCTGCGCACCGCGCTGGCGATTGGTGCCGACCGGGCGGTCCTGGTGGAGACCGACGCCGAACTGCAGCCGCTCGCGGTGGCCAAGCTGCTCAAGGCGCTGGTAGCCAGGGAGCAGCCCCAGCTGGTGATACTCGGCAAGCAGGCGATCGACGACGACGCCAATCAGGTCGGCCAGATGCTCGCGGCGCTGCTGGGCTGGCCACAGGCGACCTTTGCCTCGAAGGTCGACATCGCCGATGGTCATGCCACCGTCAAGCGCGAAATCGACGGTGGCCTGGAAACCCTGAAGATGCCGCTGCCGGCGGTGATCACGACCGACTTGCGGTTGAATGAACCCCGCTATGCGACGCTGCCGAACATCATGAAGGCGAAGAAAAAGCCGATGGAGATCGTCAAACCCGACGCGCTCGGCGTCGACGTCTCGCCAAGGCTGACGACACTGAAGGTCGTCGAACCGGCCAAGCGCAAAGGCGGCGGCAAGGTTGCCGACGTCAAGGAGCTGGTGGCCAAGCTG
>JBDTLK010000153.1:0-8711 GCA_039934835.1 Edaphobacterium sp. (SeqCode)
TTTCTATTGACCGGCGATGCCAACCAGATCGTTCATCCCAACTTCTTCGCGTGGAGCCGGATCAAGTCCCTCCTGTGGAAGGACCCCGACGTAGCCGGCCGGGAGCGACTGCACATCTTGCATGGCAACTTTCGCAACAGCACGGAGGCGACCGCAGTCGCCAATCGCCTTTTGCGCGTCAAACAGCGCCGCTTCGGGTCCGTCGACCGCGAAAGCAACTTTCTCGTCCGGGCGGCTAGTGAACATCATGGGACCGTTGAGCTCGTGCGCGAGACGGCGGATGCGATGCGAGCCCTCGACGAGCGCTCGCGGCAGTCGACGAAGGTCGCCGTGCTGGTGCTCCGCGACGAGGACAAGGCACGGGCACGCGAACACTTTCGCACCCCGCTCGTGTTCTCGGTGCGCGAGGCCAAGGGACTCGAATACGAAAGCGTGATCCTCTACCGCGTCGTTGCCGCGGCGCGCGAGGACTACGCGCAGGTCGCGAGCGGCGTGCGGCCGGCCGACCTTGCGGTTGAAGAAGGGTGCGGCGAACTCGATTACCGGCGGGCGCGCGACAAGTCAGACAAGACGCTCGACCGCTACAAGTTTTTCGTCAACGCGCTGTACGTGGCGCTGACCCGTGCCGTCAGCAACGTCGTCTGGATCGAGCCCGATGTCGATCACCCGTTACTCAGGTTGCTCGACCTCGATACCCGGTCGGCGTCACCTGCATTGAAGACGCAACCGTCGACCCGCGAAGAGTGGCAGATGGAGGCGCGCCGATTGGAGCTGCAAGGCAGGCTCGAGCAGGCCGAAGCAATTCGCGACGGCATCCTGCACGAGAGCGGCGTTCCGTGGCCGGTCTGGGACGAGGCACGCGTGCGGCAGACGCTGTCGCGCGTATTCCGGGAGCGGGTGCCGGGAGATAAGCCGCGGCAGCAGCTCCTGGAGATCGCCGCCTGTCACCGTGACGCTGGACTCGCGAAATGGCTCGCGTACGGTATCGGCTTCGGCCCGGCGCGCAACGCTCATGTCGCGTTCCCATCGTTGGCGCGCAAGTATCTGTCGCCCTACGCCGCGGTCAACGTGAAGGAGATACTTCGCCTCGTCGACCGCCATGGCACCGAATACCGCACGCCGATGAACCAGACGCCGCTCATGGCGGCTGCGGCGGCGGGCAATGTGGCGCTGGTGGACGCGCTCCTCGAGCGCGGTGCCCATGTCGACGCGGTCGACCACACGGGGCGCAGTGCGCTGCACTGGGCGCTGGCCACGGCGTTCGAGGATGCCGCGTTCGCGGCGCGCTCGCTTGCGGCCATTTACGATCGCGTTGCACCCCCCTGCGTCGATCTTGCGGTCGACGAGCGTCTCATTCGGCTCGACCGGCATCACAGCGAGTATTTTCTTTGGCATACGCTCGTGACGATGTTGAAGACCAGTTTCGGCGACGCCAAGTGGCGCAATCCGGGAGGATTCGACACCGCGACTGTGCTCAAGGCATGGCGCGATGTGCCCGCGGACGTCCTGCGGGCCGGGCGCAACACGCGCCAGCATCTGTCGCACGTGCTATCGCGCAACGAGATCCGGCGCGAATACGCCTACAACCGCAAGCTGTTCGTGCGGCTGCGTACCGGCTTCTACCAGTTCAATCCGGGATTGGCAGTGCGCGAAAGCGGCAGTGATGGTGAACGCTGGGTTCCCATTTATGAGGCGCTGAATCTGGCGTTCGTGCGCGAGACCGCGCTGCCGCGTTACTGGCGCCGCATTGACACGCTGCTCGCCCAAAGCGGGATCGCGGTGGGTCCGCCGATTGCCGCGACTCTTTACGAGTCGTTGCGCGGCAAGGAGCGGCCGTCCAGTTGGGATAACCCTGTAGATCCGATGTGGGAGTGGACGACGGAACAGGATTTGGGCTCGGCGAAGAGCGCTTCATGATACGAGTCGTGGCGACCGAAAGCCGCGCGCCTCGCAATGCGTACAGCGCGACCGCCGGCGGCCGGGGACTGGTCGCGCTCCTGAGGCGGAAGGAAGGCGCATGCGCGGTTTGGCGGCGGCGCGTTTGCGGTGGGTCGAGCGCGTCCTTTACAATCGGACGTTTACGTCCGATAATGGCTCATGACGGGGAACGAGTTCCTCCGGAAGGTGAAGGCAGTTGGGCGAGCTCGAAACGTCCCTGCCGTCCTGAACGCAGCTCGCGGCAAAGGCAGCCATCAGACCTTGTACTTCGGTAAACGCATTCACCGTTGTTCGCAATCTTAAGGACGAATTGAAGACCGGCACCTTGCATGCGATGTGCAGGCAACTCGGGATCGAGTTCAAGGAATTGTGAGAGAGAACCGCATGAACCGATTTCAATATCCAGTGTTGTTGCGTCGCGCGAAAGAGGGCGGTTATGTCGTGACTTGCCGAGATCTTCCGCAGCTGGTTACTCAAGGCGGTAGCGTGCAAGATGCGCTGGAGCAGGCCTCTGACGCGATGGACGAGGTGTTCGCGACGTATTTGACGGAAGGAATGGACTTTCCCGCTCCGAGCAAGGCGAGGCGGGGGGAGCATTTGGTGGCGGCTCCGCCGGAAACCGTGGCCAAGGTTGCCTTATATGTGGCGATGCGGCAGGCTGGCATCAGCAAGGTGCAACTCGCCAACCGCCTCGGCGTTGACGAGAAAGAGGTCCGTCGATTGCTCGACCCGCACTACGGATCGAAGTTGCCACGCATTGCGAAGGCTATCAGCCTGCTTGGGCAGCGGCTCGTGATTGGCGTGGAGGCGGCATGACGCGGTCAGCTCGGCGAGTTCTGCTTGGTCTATTCGCGAACCGTAACCGACCGCCAGAGGCGCGTACCTTGGCTTATCTCGGCAAAAATAGACCAAGCGTGAATGGTCTACTCGTATGTCTACCGAACAACGCCTGCGCGATTACCTCACCCGCGACGAAGTGACGCTGCTCCCGTGCGCCGCCTCACGTCGATCGTTTCGTGCCCTTCGTCACCCACCAAGCGCGCTGCTTCAAGGCTGGAACTCATACGGCGGCAGGGTGGAGAGCCGGGTATCTCAACGTCGCCGCCCACGGTACAGGCTTTGCCAGCACCGATCGCGGATTCCAAGTAGCGCGTGCATTTCCTCATCGAAGAAACAGCCGATCCCGGTGGCGCGCACGCCGGCGGCCTCGGCCTCGGATGGTCCGGTCCGATCTTCTGCCACAGCCATTCGGGACGCATCGATCGCTTCAAATCCGCGAGTGCCGCCGCATCGCGAAGGAACATGTACAGGCCGGCCTCAAGGCCATCCACACGGTGCACCATCAACGCGGGATGCACGAGGACAGCCGATGGCAACGCGTTCCACGGCGCCGTATCCCGGCGCGGCAGGAGGCACTCGAAAATGGCGAAGAAAGAGGCCGCGGTAATACGTGTCGCACCGTCGAAATCCAGGGCGCTGCGGCGTTGTCGCGCGATTCCGGCAAAGCTCAGATCGAGAGTGGGCGCGACGGGCGACGGAAGCGGCAGCGGTACCGGCGCGGGTCGCTCCGGCGTAGAAGGCTTGTGGGTGGCGCGATGAATCGAATCGATGTCCGGCCATAGCACGTGCGTCTGGCTTAACTGATTCGCGCGACCGCGCCAGGAGGGCGCGCCGAGCTAGCGGTTACTGTGCGCGAGGGCTCGACAATTTGCGCCCAAGCCGATTCCTTACGATACTGTAGAAAGTAAGGAAAGGGCACGATGACCGGCGACACGACTCTGACGAGCAACGGCCAGACCACGATTCCCAAGGCGATACGAGACAGCTTGCGCATCAAGCCCGGGGATCGGATGACTTTCACGCTGATGCCGGACGGGGCCGTGGTCATGCGGGTGAAGAACCGGCGCATCGTGGAACTCGCCGGTAGCCTGCGCAAGAAAGGGCGTAAGCTGGTTCCGATCGAGCACCTGTCCCGCTGACGCTGGGAGTTGATACCAACGTTCTGGTGCGGTTCCTGGTCCGCGACCATGAGACGCAGTTTCAAAGGGCGCAGCGCTTGATTCAGCGGGAGGTCGGCGCGGGGCAACCCGTGTTCGTAAGCCTCCTGGTGTTGCTCGAGACTGAGTGCGCGCTGCGCAGCCGGTATCAGCTGCAAAAACCTGCCATGGTGGCAACCTTTTCGGCGTTGCTCGACGCGACCGGCATCGAGCTCGAGGATGAAGCGGCGATCGAGGAAGCCCTGTTCCTCTGGAAGGACAACACGGTGGAGTTTGTCGATTGCCTGGTCGGCGCCCGCAACCGCCGGCTGGGCTGCCGGGCCACCGCGACGTTCGACGCGAGGGCGGTCAAGTTGCCGGGATTCGCGCGGGTGTGACGCGAACTGGGGCGGGAACCGCGGCGACTGCGGGATCGAAAGAGCGCAGCCTGCGCATCTCATCAGGCTCAACACCAGTTCCTCCATTGCTCCGCCGCCACGGCGCATGGCTCGGGCGCGCGCTACTTCAGGCGTTGGTTGCGAGTTGGATGAAGCGCGCCGGGGCTAAACGCTGAAGCGCTACGCGTTTATCCGGGTGTGAGGAGCGGGTGTTCGATCATCCGCCTACCATCAAGCCCACCGATGGCGGCGATCATGCAAGCCATCACTTCGGGCTGCTCTTTCCGGCTTGATCAAGACGCGCGCGCTTCTCATATACCGAGCGCGCGAAGCGACACCAGCAATGGAATTTGAACATCGAACCCGTCTTCCGCGTCATGACAACATGGCCTGCCGGGGCAGAACGCATCCGGGACGCCGCGTCGTCATCGACGAAACGTCAATTCGAACCGCGTGCGCTCCGGGCCGGAGCGGACCGAGATTCTACCCCCGTGTGCCTCGATGATCGACTTCGTGATGGCAAGTCCTAAGCCGGCTCCATCCGTCGCTCTTTCGCGCGCGGAATCTACTCGATAGAAGCGATCAAAGATACGCGGCAGGTGTTGCGGCGCGATCGGCATCCCCGGATTACTGATTGTAAGCGTCACTTGCTTCTCCTGTTCAGCGATCGCAACGGCGACGATGCCGCCCGAAGGTGTATGGCGGAGGGCGTTCGACAGCAGGTTGCTGAACGCTCGTCGAAGCATGATGCGGTCGCCTGTGACGACCCCCGTCCCCGACACCGCAAGGGTGACGCCTTCGGTTTCTGCCAAGGCGTCGTAAAAATCGAACAGTGTGGCCACCTCAGCTGCCAGGCTCACCGGTTCACGCGTCGGGATCAAAAGGCCGTGGTCGGCCTTGGCGAGAAACAGCATGTCAGTGATCATGCGCGCCAACCGCTCGTACTCCTCCGTCGCGGAATAGAGCACTTCGCGGTAATCGTCGATGGATCGCGATTGCGACAGCGCCACCTGGGATTGCGTCATCAGCGCGCTCACCGGAGTCCGCAGCTCGTGCGCGAGATCGGAGGAAAAGTCGCTTAGACGCCGAAACGAATCTTCGAGACGCGCGAGCATGCCATTGAATGAATCGCCAAGCCCGACAAGCTCCCGCGGCAGCGTTTTGACGTCGACTCTGGCATGGAGCTGGTTGGCGGATATTCCCGAGGTCAGTCCGGCCAGTGCACGGATCGGCGTTAAGCCCATCTTCACAGCGATCCAGCCGAGCAGACCCGAGGCTATTCCGGCGACCGCGACTGACAACACGATGGTGCTTCCGACTCGTGACATAAAGTGCGCATGGTGGTCGACATTCATCGCCAGTGTCGCCCCCAGGCGGCCGCTAGTTGGACCGTCTGCCGGCACCGCGAATCGTGTGATCCTGTATCGATGGCCGTCGATCGTGTCGGACCACATCCGAATGCCCTCCATTACCCGCGCATCGTATTCTCGTCGGCCGAGCAGATCGAAAGGAAACGAAGCGGCGCTGGTGGAGAACAGCACGGCGCCGTCGGCGCGTTCGATCCTGACGGACAACGTATCGTGCCCTGTCAAAGCGTCTCCGAGGCGCCTGTCCAAGGAGTCCTCGGCATCTTGGGTGCCCAACCGGGACGCGAGATGCTGCACCAGCTCAGACTTGCCGCGCAGCTCCATCGCATCCTCGTGCAGGAAATGCGAATCCAGCGATCGATACAGGACGACGCCGATTGCCGCAAGCGACAGAACCGCGAGGGAGCTGAACGATAGCGTTAGTCGTAACGTCAGCGATTGGCGCTTCATCCGGATCACGAAGCGTCGTCGATGACATAGCCCATTCCGCGAATGGTCTTGATCAGCTTTACGTCGTGTGCGTCGTCGATCTTCGCACGAAGACGCCGGATGGCCACGTCGATTACATTGGTGTCGCTGTCGAAGTTCATGTCCCACACCTGCGAGGCGATCAATGAGCGCGGCAGCACCTCGCCGCGCCGTCTCAGGAACAGTTCGAGCAGGCCGAATTCCTTGGGGGTGAGGTCGATCCGGTGTCCCGCGCGGGTGACTCGACGGCGACTGAGGTTGAGCTCGAGGTCAGCCGCCCGCAGCACCTGCGGCTCGGTTACTTTGCCACGGCGGAGCAGCGCGCGAACGCGCGCCAGCAACTCGGTGAACGCGAAAGGCTTGGTCAGGTAATCATCCGCGCCGAGCTCGAGGCCCTGTACGCGATCCTGGACCTCATCGCGCGCCGTCAGGAACAGGACAGGCATGGTGCTTCCGGCCTCCCGTATGTGGCGCAGGATGGACCAACCGTTCATGCCCGGGAGATTCACGTCAAGAATCACCAGATCATAGTCGCCCGTCACGGCGACATGCGCAGCGTCGATGCCGTCCCGGAGGAGCTCCGTGTTAAATCCCGCTTCCGCCAGGCCCTGTCGAAGATAATTGCCCATTTTGACCTCATCTTCGACGATCAGGACACGCATTGTCGTATTCCGTCTGGCTGCGATCGCCGCATTTTCCGCTCACGTGGACCAGCACGGATCAACATGACGAAGATGTAATGCGCTCGTCAGCTTCATGTCTGGATGGAACGTCGATAATCGCCGCTTGGGATTATGGCGGCAGGAGCTCTGACCTCGTGCCTACCGCATAAGTATCATTGGCGGCTGGTATTGCGGTTGCGTCGCGCGCCGTCTGCCGTTGGTTGGTGGCTCTTCGATCTCAGTTGGCAACGCCAGCCTGCGGCCTAACTTGCAAGGACAACCATGTCATTACCCCTGCGTGGTACCGGGGTCGCGGTACTGCTGGCCTTGACGATCGGAGTCGTCGAGGCACAACCCGTCGTCCGCCCTGCGTCGACAGCGGCGTCCGCGCCAGCCACTGCGTCGTCGTCGGCCCGGGGGTCATCGTACCGATCGGCATTCGAAGGCTATCGCTCCTTCGCCGAGCAGCCGCTGACACCCTGGCGCGAGGCAAACGACGTCGTCAAGAGCGTTGGTGGCTGGCAGGCCTATGCGCGCGAAGGCCAGGGCGAGCCGCCCGCCGGTGCCGAGAACGCGCCTGTGATGCCTGCGGGGCACTCCGGGATGGACATGCGTTCCTCGGGTGCGTCGGGCACCTCCGCACTCGTGTCGCCGGCGGCGAGCAGCCCGAGGCCCTCTTCGACGCCCGTCAAGGTGCCTTCCGCATCCGTGCGTCGGCCTGCCGCCAACGCTACGTCGGACACGCGGCCCACGGGTCCAACCGAACCCAAGAAGCCATGAAGGAAATCACCGGTCGTTCCCGCTCTGCGCGCCCCGTGCGATGGGCCGCTGCCGCGGCAAGCGCGGTCGCAATGGGCGGCTGCGCCACCACGGCCATCGAGCAAAACTTCAGCAGCGCCCAGCAGTTCGGCCGCGAACGCCTCGGCGCAGAGGTGAAATGGCTCCGGACCGACGAGGCACGTCGCGATGCCAGGACGGAGGTCGACAAGCTGCTGGCGGCGCCGCTCACCGCGGACGGCGCGGTGCAGATCGCACTGGCTTACAGCCCGGCCTTGCAAGCGATGCTCTATGAAGGCGCCGCAAACTCCGCATCGGCAACACAGGCAACGCGCTTGCCGAACCCTGTGTTCACGTTTGAACGACTCGTTCGCAGCGTGGCGGGCATCCGAGAGCTCGAAATCACCCGCGCCCTGAGCGTGTCAGTACTCGACCTGCTGCTGTTGCCGACGCGCCTGCGTCTTGCGGACTACCAGCAGCAGGCGAACCGGTTCGCGCTCGCGGCCAACGTCGTGCACGCCGCGACCGAAGCGCGCCGGGCCTGGGTCGTTGCCGTCGCCGCCCAGCAGTCGCTTCAATACGCCAAGCAAGTCAAGGGAAGTGCCGACGCAACCGCCGAGTTGGCTCGCCGGATGCAGGCGGTCGGCAACTACAGCAAATTGCAGCGCGCGCGCGAGCAGGCTTTCGCGGCCGACGCGGTGACGCAGCTCGCGCGTTCGATGCAGGCGGTGCGCAGCAGCCGGGAGGCCCTGATCCGCGCGCTCGGCCTTGATACGAAGCAAGCCGAGACCTTGACCCTGCCCGAACGCCTGCCCGATCTGCCGTCGGTGCCGAACGACGAAGCGGTGATTGCACAGGCAGCGATGGACGAGCGTCTCGATGTCCGGCTCGCGCGCGCCAGCCTCGACTTCATTGCACGCGAGCAGGGCTTGACGACGGTGACCAGCTTCGTCAACGGACTGGATGTCGGCGTGAAGACCGACAGCGAGACAGGTCGCGGCATCCAGCGCGGCTACGACTTGGCGGTGCCGCTGCCGATCTTCGACTTCGGCGACGCCGCGCGGTCGCGGGCCCGCGCCACCTACATGGCGGCGCTCAATCGTGCGGCGCAGCTGACGGTCGACG
>JBDTLK010000154.1:0-8695 GCA_039934835.1 Edaphobacterium sp. (SeqCode)
GCAAGATCCTGAAGATCAGCAAGGAGCCGATCTCGATGGAGACGCCGATCGGCGACGACGACGACTCGCATCTGGGCGACTTCATCGAAGACGCGAGCACCGTGGCGCCGATCGACGCCGCGGTCAATGCGTCGCTGCGCGATGTCTGCAAGGACGTGCTGGATACACTCACGCCGCGCGAAGCGAAGGTGCTGCGCATGCGCTTCGGCATCGAGATGAACACCGACCATACGCTCGAGGAAGTCGGCAAGCAGTTCGATGTCACCCGCGAACGCATCCGCCAGATCGAGGCGAAGGCGCTGCGCAAGCTGCGCCATCCGTCCCGGTCGGAGAAACTGCGCAGTTTTCTTGAAGGCGAAGGCTAGCCGCGCGCTCTCCAACCGGCAGTTCGCATCGCAAACGCCCCATTTTCGGGGCGTTTGCATTGGGGCCGCGCGCGCCTGCCTATTTGTGCGCCGCGCGCAATTCAAGCGTGACGATCACCTGGTCGCGATCGTTGGGGTCGGTTGCGACGACGAAGCCCAGCGCCGTCATCAGCCCCAGCATCGGTGCGTTGATCGCCAGCACGCTCCCGACCAACCTTCGGAACCCCCGCTTGCGCGCGCAGTTGATGAGCAAGCGCATGAGCGCAAAACCGAGGCCGCGCCCTTGCCAGTCGTCGGCGACGACGATCGCGAACTCCGCGCTCTCCCGGTCCCAGTTGGCGACATAACGAGCGACCGCGACAATCGTCTCGGGAGACGCGGTTTCGTCGAGCGCTATCAGCGCCAGTTCGCGGTCGTAGTCGACCTGCGTGAATCGTTCCAGCATTTGCGGCGTCAGCCCGGGCAGGTGCTGCATGAAACGCAGGTAGCGGCTTCGCTCGGACAGCGCAGCGACGAAGGCCTGCTCCATCGCCGCGTCTTCGGGCCGTATCGGCCGCACGCGCAGGCTGACGCCCGCCTCCAGCGGCAACTCGGTTTCGAGCTCGGCCGGATACGGATGGATCGCCATGTGCCCATAGTTTTCGCTGGTCGGCGGACGATTAAGGTCGATGCCAGCGTTGGCGCCAAGGACCAGCGCCACGCCGCGCGCCACGTACACGGGTCCCAGTTCGAGCTCGGTGACCCACGGCGACGCGCAGGCGAGCGCCGACAGCTTCAGCAGCATCTCGACCAGCGCTTCACCGGCGCCGCCGAGGGCCGGACTTTCCATGCCGCCGACCAGGTCGATCGCCAGTCGCCGATTCAGCGGCGGCAGCATCAGCGCAAATTCAGCCGCCCGAGCGCTGGCCGCGCCAAAACCAATCACCGGCCCGAAGACTGCGTCGGTGTAGATGACGATTTTCAGCATCTGATCCATCGGCGGCCTCGGGTCCTTGCGGACGATCACCGCGACCTCGCCCTGCTTTGTCACGGGTGTGGCGCGGCGCAGTTCCGCGTGTGCCCGCGCCAGCGTTGCCGAATTGCGGATGTTGGTGCGTATTGGCGTCGCCTGACCATCGGCTTCGATCTCGAGCGCGACCGGATAGCCGATCTGCCGCGCCGCGACTTGCGCGTCGGCGGCGGAGGTGACGACGGCGAGTGCCACCGGAATCCCGAATGCCGCCAGCAGCAGCTGCACTTCGCCGGCGGTCAACGCGCTGCGCTTCGCCCCGATCGCGCGCGCACGCACGCGCAACGCAACATCGATGTCGGGAAGCGGCGGTTCCGCCTGCGGCGCGGGCACCTCGAGCAGCCATTGCTGATTGCGCCGATACGCGGCCAGAAACGAGAACGCTTCTACGGCGTTCTCAGGCGTGTAAAAATTCACCGCCCCACCACGCTCGAGCGCAACCCGCGCCTCCGGTCGATCGACCGCACCCAGCCATGCCGCCAGCAGCGGCTTGCGCGTGCCCTGCACCGCGACAGCGACCGCCTGCGCGGTAGCCACGGGCGGCGCTGAAGGCGTGGCGACGTGCAGCGCCAATACGGCGTCGACTTCCGGGTCGTCCAGCAGCAAGCGCACCGCCGCGGCGAAATTCTGTGCGGTGGCTTCGCCCTGCACGTCGACGGGATTGCCGGCGTCGCAGCGTCCCGGCAGCAGCGCCCTGAGTGCGGCGCACGTCGAGGCGGTCGGCCGCGCCAGCGCAACCCCGGCATCGGTGGCGCGATCCGCCGCCAGCAGGCCGGGGCCGCGGCCGTTGGTGACGATGGCCAAGCGGTTGCCGGCTGGAATACGACCCGCCTGCAGAATCACCGCGGCGGCGAGCAGCTGCGTGTAGTTGTGTACACGTACCGTGCCGGCGCGCCTGAGCGCGGCGCTGAATACCCGGTCTGGCGGCAGTGCGCCATCGCCGGCTCGCGGCTGCATCGTCATTGCGCGGCCCGCCTTGAGCACGACCACAGGCTTGGTGCGCGCCGCCGCGCGCAGCCCCGACAGAAAGACGCGCGCATCGCGCAACGTTTCGACGTACAACACGATGCCGTCGGTTTCCGGATCGGCCAGCGCGAACTCGAGTATCTCGCCAAAATCGACATCGACCGCGGCGCCAAGCGCGCTCACCGATGCGAACCCGATGCCGGCCGCGCGCGCGAAGTCGAGCAGCGCGCCTGCCACCGCGCCCGACTGCGAGATCAGCGCAAGGCGGCCCGGCAGCGCCACGATGGCGCCGACGCTCGCATTGAGTCCGAGTGCAGGACGCATGATGCCCAGGCTGGCAGGGCCGAGTATGCGTACCCCCGCCTTGCGGCCGGCGGTCGCGACTTCTCGCAGCCAGCGCTGATATTCGGCGGGGGAAGCGTTGGGGGCGCCGGAGAGGATCACCGCGGCGCGCGCACGGTCGCGGCAGTCAGCGAGAATTTCCGGTACCCGCGCCGGCGCGGCGCAAATTATCGCGAGGTCGACGGGTATCGTCAGCGCGCGCAGCGAGCGCAAGGCCTTGCGGCCAAAGCGCTTTGCGCCGGCAGCGTCGACCGCAAACAAATCGCCGACGAAACCACCCGCTTGCAGGTTCTCGTAGACGATACGCCCGACTGAACCGTCGTCGGACGCGCCGACCAGCACCACAGAATTTGGCGCCAGCAGCGGGCGCAAATAATGGTTCGGACTTGTCATCCGGCCAAGTCTAGCGTATCGACCGGCCTCTCGGCCCGGCGGTGAGCGTTTCGCATAAGTCCCTGAAACCGCTCATAACCAGGTAAGACCGGCAAAATAGGCTGCCGCAACAATAAAAGCCTTGACAATAATTGTCTAGGCAATATAATCCATCCCTCGACCCGCCAACTATTCGACGCCATGACCGCAATTTACGCCCCGGAAACCTATCAGCCGCGCGAAGGGCTGGGCTTCCTCCTGCAGCGAGTGCGCTTGGCGGTGCTCGACGATCTGGATCGCGAACTCGAGCCGTTGGGCCTCACCGCCGCGCAATACGTGATCATGGTGCGCCTCGCCGAGAACGAAATGAGTTCGGCGTCCGGACTGTGCCGCGGAACATCGTACGACCCCGGTGCGATGACGCGCATGATCGATCGGCTCGAACGCAAGGGTTTCGTGCGCCGCGTGCGCAGCGCCGACGACCGGCGCAAGGTCGACCTGGAATTGACACCCGAAGGACGCGCGGTTCATCCGAAGCTCATTGCCGCAGTGGTCAAGGTCCTCAATCGACGCCTGAGCGGATTCACCGGCGCGGAGGTGACCCAGCTCGAGAGCTACCTCAACCGGATGCTGGAATGTCGATAAACGCGTACGCGAGGATCGCGCTCGCCATTTTGGCCATGCTTGTGGTTGCGGCCTGCGCGGACATGTCGGGGCCGGCGACGCAAGCGACTCGGCAGGACGCGAACACCCTTGCGGCCACGCGCTCACTCGCGACCACGCCTCTGGCAATGAACGCCTGGCCTGCGGCCGACTGGTGGAAATCGTTCAACGATCCGCAGCTCGACGCTTTGATCGAAGAGGCGCTGCGCGAGAGTCCCACGCTCAAGGTTGCTGCGGCGCGCACGCGCAGAGCCCTTGCCTACGCCGACAGTACCAAGTCAGCGCTGTACCCCCAAGTCAACGGCAACCTGTCGGTCACGCGCGAACGCTTTTCGGAGCACGGCCTGGTACCCCCGCCCTACGGCGGCACCTGGAGCACGTTCAGCCAGCTTCAGGCGTCGCTGAGCTGGGAGCTCGATTTCTGGGGCAAGAACCGCTCGGCATATGAAAGCGCGCAGGACCTGGCGCGGGTGGCGGAAGTCGACGCCTACGCGGCACGGCTCGCCTTGTCGGTGAACATCGCCGAAGCCTACGTGCAATTGCAGCGCGCCTACATGCAACGCGACGTCGCGCAAAGCACGCTCACCGAGCGCAAGCAGATTTACGCGCTCACGCGCGATCGCAATGCTGCGGGACTCGATTCGCGGCTCGAGTTGAAGCAGGCCGAAACGGCATTGCCCGCGACGCGCGAGCTCATCAACCGCACCGACGAAACGATCGCGCTCACGCGCAATGCGCTGGCCGCGCTGCTTGGCAAGGGCCCCGATCGCGGACTCGCCATCACCCGTCCCACGGCCGAGACGTTGCAGCCGGTCGCACTGCCAACCAGAATACCCGCCGAACTCATCGGCCGCCGGCCCGACCTGGTCGCGCAGCGCTGGCGCGTCGAAGCGGCGCAGAAGAACATCGCGACGGCCAAGGCGGAGTTCTATCCCAACGTGAACCTGCTCGCCTTCATCGGATTGCAAAGCCTCGGCTCGGCCGCGTTGCTCAGTGCCGCCAACCGCACTTTCGGCATCGGCCCGGCAATCAGTCTGCCCATCTTCGAAGGCGGCCGGCTGCGCGCCAATCTGGCTGGTACCGACGCCGACTACGACATCGCGGTGGAGCAATATAACCAGGCGCTTGCCGATTCGCTGCGCGACGTCGTCGACCAGCTCGCGTCCTGGCAGAGCGTCGGCAAACAGCGTGCCGAGCAGAAGGTCGCGCTGCAAACGGCGCAGGAAGCCTACGACCTGGCGTTGCTGCGCTACCGCGAAGGACTGGGCAATTTTCTGCAGGTGCTCAGCGTCGAATCGCCGCTGCTCGAACAGCAAAGCCTTGACGCCGAGCTGCGCGCGCGCGAGCTCGCCATCGCCATCAACCTGGTGCGAGCGCTCGGAGGCGGCTTCGACCCGGACGCGATCGAACTCGCGGCACAACAATGATGCCCAACCGGATGTACGACTCGACCCTCATGCAATCAGCTTCGAACTGTCAACCCTGCGATACGCGAGCAAGCGGACTCCATCGCATCGCAGCCATCGCGGTTGCTATCTGCATCCTGCTCGCGGTCGTGTGGGGAGAAGTCTGGGCGATCGAACACGGCCCGGAGCTCGCCGCGCAATGCAGTTCCGGTTTCATGAGTGCCTTCACGCGCGCCTTCGACGCCGGTTGCGGCGCCGCGGCTACGGCGATCTCCATCATTCGCTGAAGCAACGATTGCTGACGCAAGGAATGTCGCAATGCCACAGGAAGCCCCTCCCCAAAGCACGCCGGCCGCCGCTATGCGCGGCAAGCGCAAGCGCTGGCTGACCATAGTCGCAGTGGTGTTCGTCACCCTGGGCGTGGCCTATGGCGCGTACTGGGCGATCGCGCTGCGCGACCTGCAGACCACCGACGACGCCTACGTCAACGGCAATGTCGTGCAGATCACGCCGCAGATTTCGGGCACGGTTGTCGCCATCGGCGCCGATGACACGCAGTTCGTGAAGACCGGTCAGACGCTCGTCGAGCTCGACCAGGCCGATGCCAAGGTGGCGCTTGAGCAAGCCGAGTCGCAGCTCGCCCGCACTGTTCGCGAAGTGCGCGGTCTATTCGCGACCTCGGCGCAGTTGCAGGCGACGGTCGAGTTGCGCCAGACCGAGCTTGCCCGCGCCAACGACGATCTCGCGCGACGCGAACGGCTGAGCAGTTCCGGCGCCGTGTCGGGCGAAGAGCTCCAGCACGCCCGCGGCGCCGCGGGCGTCGCCAAGGCCAATCTACTGGCCGCCCAGCAACAGTTCGAGGCCAACCGCGCGCGCGTCGATCGCACCACGCTGGAAAATCACCCGGAGGTTCGCTCTGCCGCAGCCCGCGTGCGCGAGGCGTATCTCATGTACGCGCGCACGGTGCTGCCTGCGCCGATCTCGGGCTTCGTGGCTAAGCGCGCGGTGCAGCTCGGACAGCGCGTGAGCCCGGGGGCGCCGCTGATGGCGATCATTCCGCTCGACCAGGTATGGGTCGATGCCAACTTCAAGGAACCACAGCTCGCGGCCATGCGCGCCGGGCAGCCGGTTTCGCTGACCGCGGACATCTACGGCGGGAAGGTCGTCTACCGCGGTAAGGTAACCGGTTTCGGCGCGGGTACCGGCGCGGCATTCGCGTTGCTGCCGGCGCAGAATGCGACCGGCAACTGGATCAAGGTTGTGCAGCGCGTGCCGGTGCGCATCGCGATCGATGCGCAGGATCTGGCGGCCCATCCGCTGCAAATCGGCCTGTCGATGCAGGTCGAAGTCGACACGCGCAATCGCGAAGGCGACCGCCTGCCGCAAATCGCGCAGACCGCGCCGGCCTATTCGACGAGCGTGTTCCAGTTTACCGACAACGCCGCCAACGATCGCGTCAAGGCAATCATCGCGGGCAACGACGGCGCGTCGACACGCGTCGTGCAAAACCCGACTCCGCCGCTCGCGACGATTGACCGTCATCCTGCGCTGGGCAACAGCAAGGCTGCGGCGGCCGCGCGCGACCGCGCGCTCTAGTCAGAGCATCTTCCCTGCCATGGACAAGGCACCGGTCCGCAACGGCGCCGCCGGCGCGCCGCGGATGGATCACCCGCCGCTGAAAGGCGGCGTGCTGGTGCTGGGAACCGTCGTTCTGGCGTTGGCGACGTTCATGAACGTGCTGGACACTGCTATCGCCAACGTGTCGATTCCCGCGATCGCGGGCGACCTGGGCGTGGCGCCGGACCAGGGGACGTGGGTGATCACGTCATTCGGCGTGGCCAACGCGATTTCGCTGCCTCTGACCGGTTGGCTGACGCAGCGCTACGGGCAGGTGCGCCTGTTCCTCGCCTCCGTCGTCATGTTCGTCGTCGCGTCGTTCCTGTGCGGACTGGCGCCGTCGCTGACATGGCTGATCGTGTTTCGCGTCATCCAGGGGGCGGTCGCCGGGCCCATGATCCCGCTGTCGCAGTCGCTGCTGCTCGCCAGCTATCCGAAGGAGCGTGCCGGCACGGCGCTGGCGATGTGGGCGATCACGACGCTGGTCGCGCCCGTCGTGGGTCCGCTGCTCGGTGGGTGGATCACCGACAATATTTCATGGCCGTGGATTTTCTACATCAACATCCCGGTCGGAATCATCTGCGCCGTCGCGACATGGATCATCTACCGCGACCGCGAGACGCCGACTGTAAGGCTGCCCATCGATGGCGTGGGGCTGGGTCTACTGGTGATCTGGGTCGGCGCACTGCAGGTCGTGCTCGACAAGGGCAAGGATCTGGACTGGTTCCATTCGGGCCAGATCATCATGCTGACCGTTACCGCCGTGGTCGGCTTCGCGATTTTTCTCGTCTGGGAACTCACCGACGAACACCCCGTGGTGGATTTGCGGCTCTTCGCGCGGCGCAATTTCTGGACCAGCACGCTGGCGATTTCGCTCGCGTACGGAACGTTCTTCGGTAATCTGGTGCTGCTGCCGTTGTGGTTGCAGCAATACATGGGCTATACGGCGACGATGGCGGGGATGGTGCTGGCGCCGGTCGGAGTGTTCGCAATCCTGCTGACACCTTTGGTCGGCCGCAACATCAACAAGGTCGACCCGCGGATCTTTTCCACCGTCTCGTTCATCATTCTGGCAGCGGTGCTGCTCATGCGCTCGCACTTCAACACCAATGCCGATTTCAACACGCTGATGCTGCCCACGATCGTGCAGGGAGTGTCAATGGCGGTGTTCTTCATCCCGCTGATCACACTGGGGTTGTCGGGCATTGCGCCGAACCGGATTCCGGCCGCATCCGGCCTGTTCAACTTCGCGCGCATTACCGCCGGATCGTTCGGCGCGTCGATCGCAACCACGTGGTGGGACCGCCGCGCCAGTCTGCATCATGCCCAGCTCGTCGAGCACATCACGCCGTACAATACGGCGTCGACGCAGGCGCTCGCCAACATGCATGCTGCGGGCATGACGCCCGGGCAAAGCTCGGCGATGCTGAATCGCCTGATCGATCAGCAGGCGTTCATGATGTCCGCCAACGATATCTTCTACGCCTCGGCAATATTGTTCATTTTGCTGATCGGCGTGATATGGCTTGCCCGGCCGGTCAAGACTGCCGCGGCGGCAGACGCGGCCGCGGCAGCCGCGCACTGACTCCGATTTCACGAATGGCTTGCCGGGGTGAGACAATGCCGCCCGTGGGCCGTTAGCTCAGTTGGTTAGAGCAGAGGACTTGGCGGAGGCGCCCTAAACATCGTCCAGGCGATGCACGGGATTCTCCAATGGGTTGCCCGGGGTAAGTTGACTCTGCCCCGGAGTAGAACTTCTCAAATTCGGTGAACGCTAAAGCGGGTCAACCGCCATGCCGATGCCGAGCGAAACTCCGCAAGGAGCACGTGTAGAGACTCGACGGGAAGGCCGAAAGGCAAGACAGAGTCCAGACCACGAACCGGAAACGGGCGGCGAAAGCCGAAGTGGCAAGCATAATCCTTTGGTCGTTGGTTCGAGCCCAACACGGCCCACC
>JBDTLK010000155.1:0-8639 GCA_039934835.1 Edaphobacterium sp. (SeqCode)
TCGCGATCGACGAAGCGCATTGCGTGTCGCAATGGGGCCACGATTTCCGGCCCGACTACCTGCAGCTCTCGCTATTGCACGAACGCTACCCGAAGGTGCCGCGAATCGCGCTCACCGCCACCGCGGACCCGCAGACGCGCGCCGAGATAATCACCCGCCTCAGCCTTGGTGACGCGCGCATTTTCATCTCGAGCTTCGATCGCCCGAATATCCGCTACACCATCGTCGACAAGGCGGATGCGCGCGTGCAGCTGCTGCGCTTCATCCACGACGAGCATCCGGGCGAGGCAGGCATCGTCTACTGCCTGTCGCGGCGCAAAGTCGACGAAACCGCGGCGTGGCTCTTGTCCAAGGGCGTGCGCGCGTTGCCCTACCATGCGGGCATGGACGCCGTCGCCCGCGCCGCCAATCAGGCGCAGTTCCAGCGCGAGGATGGCGTCGTGATGGTCGCGACCATCGCCTTCGGCATGGGCATCGACAAGCCTGATGTCCGCTATGTGGCGCACCTCGACTTGCCGAAGAGCATCGAGGGTTACTACCAGGAGACCGGCCGCGCCGGGCGCGATGGCGCGCCGGCCGACGCGTGGATGGCGTACGGCCTCGCCGATGTCGTCCAGCAGCGGCGCATGATCGACTTGTCCGAGGCCGGCGACGATTACAAGCGTGTGTCCGCGGCCAAGCTCGATGCGCTACTCGGCCTGTGCGAGACAGCGGCGTGCAGGCGGGTGCGGCTGCTCGAATACTTTGGCGAGCCCAGCGCCGCATGCGGCAACTGCGACACCTGCCTGGCGCCGCCCGAAACCTTCGACGCCACCACGCTGGCGCAGAAGGCGCTCTCGACAATCTACCGCACCGGCCAGCGCTTCGGCGCCATGCACGTCATCGACGTGCTGCTCGGCAAGGACAGCGAACGCATCCGCCGCTGGGACCACCACCAGCTCTCGGTGTTCGGCATCGGCACCGAAATCGACGACGCGGCGTGGCGCAACGTCTTCCGCCAGCTCGTGGCGCTCGGCTTGGTGCAGGTCGATCACGTCGCGTACGGCGCGCTGAAATTGAGCGCCGCGGCACGACCGGTACTGAAGGGCGAGCAGGCAGTTGCCATGCGCCGCAACGTGACGCGCGCACGCAGCACCCGCCGCACCCGCGCGGCGCAGGGCGAGTCGCTGTCGTCCGCCGACGGCAGTCTCCTGGACCGCCTCAAGGCATGGCGGCTCGGCGAAGCGCGCACCCAAGCCGTGCCCGCTTTTGTCATCCTGCACGACAAGACCCTTGTCGAGATCGCGCGTACTCGCCCCGGATCGGTGGGCGCGCTGAAGGGTGTGGCTGGCATTGGTGCCGCCAAACTCGACCGCTATGGTGCGGCGCTCGTCGAGCTGGTGACACGAACGCAGTGACGGCCGGGATAGCGAGCACATGAACCGCCGTCGCGGAGCGCTGCTGGCAGCGGTGACGCATCGCTCGCTGCCTGTGGCCGTGCTCGCGTCAAGCGCAAGCACGGAGCATGCATGCTACGCGGCGGGCTGCAGACCGAATGCATCGGCCAGCAACGCGTAGGAGCGCTGCCGAGCTGC
The DNA here is from genome assembly GCA_039934835.1 of Edaphobacterium sp. (SeqCode). Taxonomy (GTDB): domain Bacteria; phylum Pseudomonadota; class Gammaproteobacteria; order Burkholderiales; family Casimicrobiaceae; genus PALSA-1003. The sequence goes on from JBDTLK010000155.1 coordinate 1,575, forward strand.
CGGGTCGAAGGTCCAGGTGTTGATCACCAGCTCGTCGAGCGCAAGCCGCTTCGCTTCGTCGGCCAGGCGCGTCGCCACCTGCGTCGCGGTGCCGGCAAAAGCCTTGCGGCGCAGCGCGTCGATCCGCCCCAGGTCCGCGGCCGTGTAGGCGAAATCCGCCGCTTCCTCCGGCGACACCAGAGGATTGCGAATCCCCTTTTCGAACCCCACGCGCCAATATTCGCGCGAACGCAGCAGGTGGCGCGCCTCGTCTTCGGTCGTGGCGGCGAGCGCCCAGATGCAGACAGTAGCCTTGGGCTCCGGATAGCGGGCGCTCGGACGGTAGCCCTGCCGATACATATGCAGCGCTTCTTCGACACCCTGGCCGTCGGTGAAGAAATACGCGTAGGCATAGGGAAGGCCCAGCAGCGCCGCAAGTTGCGCGCCGTAATTCGAGCTGCCGAGGATCCACAGTTCGGGAGCGGTGGGACCACGCGGGTGGGCGACGATCTTGCCGAACGGGTGCCCCTCTTCGAGCGCTTCGCCGCTGACCCAGTGCTGCAGGTCGATGACCTGGCGCGGAAAATTTTCGGCCGCGGCATCGGCGTTGGGATTGAGCGCAAAGGCGGTCAGCCGGTCGGAACCGGGTGCGCGGCCCACGCCCAGATCGATGCGCCCCGGGGCAATCGCTTCGAGCACCCGAAACTGCTCGGCCACTTTGAGAGCCGAATAGTGCGGCAGCATGACGCCGGCGCTGCCGACGCGAATGCGCGCGGTGGTCGCGGCGATGCCCGCCATCAATATTTCCGGAGCGGTGCCGACGATGCTGCCGCTATGGTGGTGCTCGGACACCCAGTAGCGGTGATAGCCCAGTGCATCGCAACGGCGCGCGAGGTCTAGCGATTCGCCGATCGCCGCGGCTTCGGGTCGGCCTTTGGTGGTCGGTGACTGATCGAGGACTGATAGTTTCATTCCAACTCTCGGGAGCTGAACTTGGATCCCGGCTTTCGCCGGGATGACATTCTCGTGTCGCCCCGGCGGAGGCCGGGGCCTAAGTATTGTTGCCAACTTGCTTCGACTAGAATGGCGGACCGCGGCGCGAAGTCATTCGAAGCGACGCCCGCATCATGCCATCCCGGGAGGATCCGCACGTGAACGCCTTTTCCGCCACACCATTCACCGGCATATTTCCCATCGCCCCGACGCCATTCACCGCCACGGGCGAAGTCGACAGCGACGGCCAGCGCCGCGTCCTCGACTGCATGATCGACCAGGGCGTCGACGGCCTCTGCATCCTCGCCAACTATTCCGAACAATTCCTGCTCACCGACGACGAACGAAACACCCTGGTCGATTTGTGCCTCGCGCATGTCGCGGGGCGCGTGCCGGTGATCGTTACGACGAGCCATTTCAGCACTCAGATCGCGGTAGCCCGTGCGCGCAAGGCCGTCGCCGCGGGCGCGTCGATGCTGATGATGATGCCGCCGTATCATGGCGCGAGCCTGCGCGCCGACGAGAAAGGCATGCTCGAGCACTTCGCGCGCGTCGCCGACGCCGCGCGAGTACCGATCATGATCCAGGACGCGCCGCTGAGCGGCGTCAACCTGTCGGTCCCGTTCCTGGCGCGCCTCGCACGCGAGGTGCCCGCCGTGTGCTACCTGAAAGTGGAAGTGGCCGGCGCGGCGGCCAAGCTGCGCAGCCTGATCGAGGCGGCCGGGCCGGCGATCGTCGGTCCCTTCGACGGCGAGGAATCGATCACGCTGATGGCCGATCTCGATGCCGGTGCGACCGGCACCATGCCCAGCGCCCTGCTCCCGGACCTGATCCGTCCGGTGCTCGTCCAGTATCGCGAGGGCAAGCGCGGCGACGCTGCCGCGAGCTACGCCCGGATCCTGCCGCTGATCAACTACGAAAATCGGCAATGCGGTCTGCGCGCGTGCAAGACGGTAATGATGGAAGGCGGAGTGATCAAGAGCGACGCGGTGCGCCATCCGCTCGAGGCCCTGCACCCGGCGACGCGCGCGAGCCTGTTGGAACTCGCCGGCGAACTCGATCCCCTTGCGCTGCGCTGGGGCCGCTAGGCAGCCTAGCAAGGCGTCAGGTGACGCGGTTGAACCAGAGCAGCGATAACAGCAGAGCAAGAAGCAGCAACGCCGCCGCAATGGCGGTGAACAGGAAGCTGATCTCGGTATCTTTTTTCTCCAGCACCAACGTGGTCGTCAGCCCCTGATACACCTTGCGCAGATCGGCCGAGGTGGCGGCGTAGAAATATTCGCCGTGCGTAATGTTTGCAACCGACTTGAGCGTCTCCTCGTCGAGGCGCACATAGGCCGACCAGCCGCCCTCGAAGCCGATCGAGGCACCCTCGGCCGTGCCGAAACCGACGGTGATCACCTTGACGCCGCGATCGGCGGCCATGCGCGCCGCCTCGAGCGGATCGGGCCCGGTGGTGCGGCGACCGTCGCTGAGCAGGATGATGACTCCGGAGGTGTAGGAGCCAGGCTCGACAGGCTTGAACTCTTTCACGGCAGCCGGAGGCTTCCTGGTGTCGAGACTGCTACCCCGAGATCCGCTGAAAAGACCGCCGTTGTAGACCAACTTTTCGAGATCGATGCCCGCCTCGGGAAACAGCGTCTGCAGCGCGACGTAGAGCGCGCTGCCGGTGGCGGTGCCGCGCTGCAGCTGGAACCGGTCGATGGCGGCGAGCAGGTCCTCCTTGTTCTGGGTCGGCGGTTGCACCAGCGCCGCCGTGCCGCCAAACGCGACAATGCCGATGCGCACCTCCGCCGGATGATCCTCGACAAAGGACTTGGCCGCCGCCTGCGCCGCGGTGATGCGGTTGGGATCGACATCGCGCGCACCCATGCTGAGCGACACGTCGATCGCAAGCACGACGGTCTGCTGCTGCGATGGCAGGGTGATCACCGCGTTCGGGCCGGAGATGGCGACGATCAGTGCGATGAACGACAGCAGAAACAGCAGCGGCGGCACGTGACGGCGGAAGCGCTGGCCGGGTCCGATCGCCTCTTTCACCAGGGCCACGCTGGCGTAGCGCAGCGCGCGATTCTTGCGGCGGCGGAGGAGCGCGATGTACCCGCCGACCAGCAGCGGGACGGCCAGCAACAACCAGAGCATTTGAGGCCAGAGGAATTTCATTTCATCGGTTCAGCGTGTGCACGATTCTTGCTCCGAAAGAGTCCGCGGTCGGTGGGCGGGTTGTCGAGAGCAGTCCGAAACGTTGCCACAATAGGCGAGTTTACGCCAGTCGCCTCCGCCTTTGAGCAGCTCCTGAATCGAGTTCGTCCGGGCACGATCAGTCGAATCAGGCTGCCAGTGCATCAACGCGCCCGCACCACCGAATTCGCCGCCGCCCGCGACGGCCTTGGCAGGCGTGTCGACCATCGATCCGGGTCAGCGATCACCCCGCCGGGAGCGAATCGCACCGGGGCTTATCCTCGCCCCGTCGATGGCCTTCTCCACGCGGTGCGCTTTTCACGACGCGTCGAGCTCGGCCTTTTGACATCCGCACTTGCAGCGCGCCCTGCAACTGCTACGATGTTCCGGCAATTCGGCACATTTGCCGTTGCATGTCTTATCGGAGTTCTTCATGGCCCTGCCCGCAGAAACGCCACGACAAAAATTCACGGTCAGCCATCTCGACGAGGCCGACTTCAAGACCGGCGGCTTGCGCAGTTACTCCAGCTACCGGGATCTCGGCATCGCAGCGGCGACCAACGGCTTGGCGACGGCACATGTGATTCGCATGACCGCGCCCTTCGATGCGACGTTCAGCCAACGCCATCATCACAACGTCGAGTTCCAGTTGATTTATGTCCTCAAGGGTTGGTTCAAGACCGATTTCGAGGGCCACGGCCCCGAGGTCATGAAGGCAGGTTCGTGCTGGCTGCAGCCACCCGGCATGCAACATTCGGTGATCGGCTGGTCGGAGGATTGTGAAGTACTCGAGATCATTCTTCCGGCGGAACATGAAACGGTCAACGACGACTGAGAACCAGTCTCACGGTGCAGGGGCACACTCCCAACGTACAAGGAGAAAATCGATGAGCCACGATTGTCACTCACGCATAACGATGACCGGTTCGACAGTGGCGCTGGTTGTCGCGGTGGTGCTGTTTCCAATCGCCGCGGTCGCGGAACCGGCGTCGGGAACGATCAACTACCAGAGCAAGGCCGGCGCGCTCGCGATCAACGCCGCCAACGTGTACTTGGTCAAAGGTCCCGACGCGGTCAGCGCCAAGACGATTCGCGAGCTCATTTTAACTTCCGCCGATATCGGCGCGAAGCTGCAGTCCTGCGCGACCATGGCGTGCGCCAGCGGCGCTGTTACCGAAGGCATGACAGTCGACTTCGACGCCAGTCCGCGGCTGAACTACTGGGTGGTCGGCAACGGTCAGAAGATCCAGTACTCGGGGTCGGCGAGGCCCGAAGCAACGCTGAAGCTCACAGCCGACACGGCGCAGCGACTTGCCGGCACGCTGGTCATCGACGACAGCGCCGCGGGAGGCGCCAAGGTCAACGTCAAGTTCGACGCGAATGTAGTCAAGCAGTACGCCAAATGAGGACGCGCCCGCATCCCAGTGAACGCCCCCGATTCCTGCCCGCTCCTCGAAGTCATTGCTGACGTAGCCCAGGCCGACGATTTCGCGAACCCCGGATTTCTTTGGGTCGATCGCGGCGAGCGGTTGTGGCGCGAACCGTCGGGTAGCAAGAGCTGCGTCGGCTGCCACGGCGATGCGCGCGTCGCGATGCGCGGCGTCGCGGCGCGGTATCCAGCTAACGACGCGCTGTCGGGACAGGTGCTGGACCTGGAAGCGCGCATCAACGACTGCAGGGTGCGTCGTCAACAGTTGCCGGCGCTGGCGCGCGAGTCCGACGACCTGCTCGGCCTCGCAGCGTATGTCGCGCAGCAGTCGCGGGGCATGCCGATGGCGGTCCGCGTCGATGGCGGCGCAGCTGCGACTTTCGAGCGCGGACGCGCATTTTATTTCACGCGCCACGGCCAGATGAACCTGTCGTGCGCGCAGTGCCACGACGACAACTGGGGCAAGAAACTGTACGTGGAAACGCTGAGCCAGGGACACAGCAATGCCTTCCCAACCTACAAGCTGGAATGGCAGGCGCTGGGGTCTCTGCAGCGCCGCATCCGTGCCTGCATGTACGGTATACGCGCAGAGATGCCCGGATACGGCGCGCTCGAACTCACCGACGTGGAACTCTATCTTGGGTGGCGTGCGCAAGGGCTGCCGGTCGAGGCGCCTGGGGTTCGTCGCTGAAGCACGTCCGCCGCGCCCCACGGGCCTCGGTGCGGTTACACTGACGCCCCTCGTCGATGGCACCCGTATACGCATGACCCCAAACAACGCGAAGCGCGTCCCGTCAAGCGCGTCACCCGCGATCGGCGCGCTGTTCGTCCTGCTGTGGAGCACCGGCTTCATCGGCGCCAAGCTTGGCCTGCCGTATGCGGAACCGCTTACCTTCCTAGCGCTGCGCATGGCACTGGTGGTGGCGCTGTTGCTCGTCGTCGCGCTGGTTACGCAAGCGCCGTGGCCGGTCGGCCGACGGGCATGGATAGACGTCATCATCGCGGGGCTGCTGGTGCAATGCGGCTACCTGGGCGGAGTCTTCAGCGCCATCTACCATGGCATGCACGCCGGCGTCGCCGCGCTGATCGTCGGGTTGCAACCGCTCTTGACCGCGGTGGGCGCGGCCCTCTTCCTCGGCGAACGCTCGACGCGCATGCAATGGGTAGGGCTCATGCTGGGTTTCGTCGGTGTGGCGTTGGTCGTCTCCAATGGCCTGGGCAGCGAAGGTGTGACCAAGCTAAGCCTCGCGCTGGCCACGCTGGCGCTGCTGAGCATTACCGCGGGCACGATCTACCAGAAGCGCTTTGGCGCGGCGATGGATTTTCGCACCGGCGGCATCATCCAGTACACCGCGACCGGCGCGGTCCTGTTCGTCCTGGCGATGATGACCGAGTCGATGCACGTCACCTGGAGCGCACAGTTTGTGTTCGCGCTGGCGTGGCTGGTGCTCGTGCTGTCTATCGGCGCGATCAGCCTGCTGTTCGTGCTCATCAAGCGCGGCAAGGCGACCGCCGTGTCGAGCCTTTTCTACCTGACGCCGCCGGTGACCGCGATCATGGCGTACCTGCTCTTCGGCGAAGTGCTGACACCGATTGCGCTGGCGGGAATGGTGATCGCCGTCGTCGGCGTCGCGCTGGTCAATCGTTGATGCACGGCGCGGCTCAGCCGTAAGTCACGACCGCGCGGATCGATTTGCCCGCGTGCATCAGGTCGAAGCCGTCATTGATCCGTTCCAGCGGCAGCACGTGCGTGATCAGGTCGTCGATGTTGATCCTGCCGTCCATGTACCAGTCGACGATCTTCGGTACATCGGTGCGGCCCCGAGCGCCGCCAAACGCAGTGCCCTTCCAAGTACGCCCGGTCACCAGCTGGAATGGCCGCGTGCTGATCTCGTGCCCGGCGCCCGCCACTCCGATGATGACCGACACGCCCCAGCCACGGTGGCAGCACTCCAGCGCCTGGCGCATGACGTCGACGCTGCCGATGCACTCGAAACTGTAGTCGGCACCGCCGCCGGTCAGCTCCACCAGATGCGGAACCAGGTCGCCGACGATGCCCGTCGGGTCGACGAAATGCGTCAGTCCGAACTTGCGCGCCAGCGCTTCGCGCGCCGGATTGGTGTCGACGCCGACGATCATGTTGGCGCCGGCCATGCGCGCGCCCTGTACGACGTTGAGGCCGATACCACCCAGGCCGAACACGACCACGTTCGCACCCGGCTCGACCTTGGCCGTGTTGATGACCGCGCCGATACCCGTGGTGACGCCGCAGCCGATGTAACACACCTTGTCGAAGGGCGCGTCGGAGCGAATTTTCGCAACCGCGATTTCCGGCAGGACCGTGTAGTTGGCGAAGGTCGAGCAGCCCATGTAGTGATGCAGTGGCTGACCGTTGAGCGAAAAGCGGCTGGTGCCGTCGGGCATCAGGCCCTTGCCCTGCGTGGCGCGGATCGCCGTGCACAGGTTGGTCTTGCGCGACAGGC
>JBDTLK010000156.1:0-8354 GCA_039934835.1 Edaphobacterium sp. (SeqCode)
TCCTCCCATCGCGCCCAGCGCAACCAACGCCGTGGAACGTTGCAGGAACACCCGTCGATATCGCGCTGCGACCGGCAACCCGGCTTGCTTCGCTTCACCCATTCGGTCCACCTCCACTGAGATTCAGGATTGCCATGCCGGCTTGCGCCGGTCGTGTCCCACTAGGTACGTTCACGTCGAGGCGAAGCCGGATAGACCCCGGCAAGGCGCGCAATCAGGATCGCCAGAAACAGCGTGCCCGTCAACTGTTCGAGCACGCAGATCGCGCGAGCCTGCCGCGTCACCGCCACGATGTCGCCGAAGCCGGTGCTTGTGAGTACGGTAAAGCTGAAGTACAGCAGGTCCATCGGCTCCGGCGTAGCGGCGGCGCCGGCGACTGAAAACGATCCCGGATAGTAGTAGCCCACGAGCGCGTAGAGCAACATCCAGAATATGCCCAGCATCAGGTACGCCGCGGCCGCCCCGAAAAGTTTGTCGGCGGTCATCACGTCGGGCTGAAAGACGTAGCGCAACATGTACGCAATCGTGAACGCATATAGCGCTGCGCCGAAGGCCCAGGAATGCGCCAGATGCCGTGCGTCGTCCCAGCTGATGCCGAAATACTGCGTCGCGATCACGCCCAGCGCCAGCAGCACGATGATGACGAACGACAGTGTCGACCGCCCGACGGCCGCCACGGTCGCGATCATGATCATGATGTTGATGGCGTTGACCAGCATTCGGCCGGCGGGGGTCGGCTCGACGAACGGTACCGCGCCGATGAGCACCAGAAGCAGCAGGAACAGATAAAAACAGCGCTGGCTGAAAATGCGCCCGAGCTGGTCACGTGCAATGCGAATCGCCATCGTCAGTCCCTCCCAGGCCCGACCAGAACTGCGTCAACCGAGCAAATCGACCGCCTTCTTGCCGCGTCCGCCGCGCGCCTCCGTGGGCCCGCGCCCACCGCGCCTGGCGTTGTGCTGGTCGAGAATCGGCTTCAGATACGTGCCGGTGTAACTGCCGCGCGCTTCGGCGACCTGTTCCGGAGTGCCCTCGGCGATGATCTGGCCGCCGCCCGCGCCGCCTTCGGGACCGAGATCGATGACCCAATCGGCGGTCTTGATCACATCCAGATTGTGCTCGATGACCATTACGGTGTTGCCGTGATCGCGCAACCGGTGCAGCACGGTGAGCAGCATCTCGATGTCGTGGTAATGCAGGCCGGTGGTCGGCTCGTCGAGTATGTACAGCGTGCGGCCGGTATCGCGCTTGGAGAGTTCAAGCGCCAGCTTGACGCGCTGCGCCTCGCCGCCGGACAGGGTCGTCGCCGACTGGCCGAGCGTGATGTAGCCGAGGCCGACGTCGAGCAGCGTGCGCAGCTTGCGCGCCACTACCGGCACCGGCTCGAAAAACGCGAACGCCTGCTCGACGGTCAGCGACAGCACGTCGTGAATGTTCTTGTGCTTGTACTGGATGTCGAGCGTCTCGCGATTGTAGCGCTGGCCGTGACAGACATCGCACGGCACGTAGACGTCGGGCAGGAAATGCATCTCGACCTTGATCAGGCCGTCGCCCTGGCAGGCTTCGCAGCGGCCGCCCTTGACGTTGAACGAAAAGCGTCCCGGTCCGTAGCCGCGCTCGCGTGCGTCCTTCACCTGCGCAAAGATCTCGCGAATCGGCGTAAACAGGCCGGTGTAGGTCGCCGGATTCGAGCGTGGCGTGCGGCCGATCGGACTCTGGTCGACGCTGATGACCTTGTCGAAATATTCCAGGCCGTGCATTTCCGCGTACGGCGCCGGCTCGGCCGAACTGCCGTACAGGTGCCGCGCCACCGCCTGGTAGAGCGTGTCGTTGATCAGCGTCGATTTGCCCGACCCAGAAACGCCCGTTACGCACACGAACAGGCCAACCGGCAACTTGAGCGTCACGCCCTGCAGATTGTTGCCGGTGGCGCCGACGATGGACAGAACGCGCTTGGGATCGGCGCGGTGCCGGCGCTCGGGCATCGGAATCTGCCGATGGCCGGCGAGGTATTGGCCGGTCAGCGAATGCGCGGCGTGACGAATCTCGTCGGGCGTGCCCTGCGCCACGATCTGGCCGCCATGCTCGCCCGCGCCCGGCCCCATGTCGACCACGTGATCGGCGGACAGGATGGCGTCGGTGTCGTGCTCGACGACGATGACGCTGTTGCCGAGATCGCGCAGGTGCTTGAGCGTCTGCAGCAGGCGATCGTTGTCGCGCTGGTGCAATCCGATCGACGGCTCGTCGAGCACATACATGACACCGGTAAGCCCGGAGCCGATCTGCGACGCCAGCCGGATCCGCTGTGCCTCGCCCCCGGAGAGTGTCTCGGCCGAGCGATCGAGCGACAGGTAGTCGAGCCCGACGTTGTTGAGGAACTGCAGCCGGCTGATGATCTCCTTGACGATCTTGTCGGCGATGGCCTGGCGCTGGCCTTCGAGGCGCAGCGCGACGAAGAACTCTCCGGTTTGCTTCAGCGGCCAGTTGCTCACCTCGTAGATCGCGCGCCCACCGACCTTGACGAAGCGCGCCTCGCGGCGCAGCCGGGTGCCGTCGCACTCCGGGCACGGCTTGGAATTCAGATGCTTGGCGAGTTCCTCGCGCACCATCACCGAATCGGTCTCGCGATAGCGCCGCTCGAGGTTCGGCAGAATGCCTTCGAACGAGTGCTCACGCAGCATTGGCTTGCCGCGATCGGACAAGTACTGGAAGGCGATCTTTTCCTTGTCGCTGCCGTACAGGATCATCTGCTGGATGCGCTCGGGCAGCTTTTCGAACGGCTTTTCGAGATCGAAGCCGTAGTGCTTGGCGAGGCTCTGCAGCATCTGGAAGTAGAACTGGTTGCGCCGGTCCCAGCCCTTGATGGCGCCGGATGCGAGCGACAGCTGCGGGAAGGCGACGACGCGCTTGGGATCGAAAAAACTGATCGAGCCCAGGCCGTCGCAGCGCGGACACGCACCCATGGGATTGTTGAACGAGAACAGCCGTGGCTCGAGTTCCTGCAGCGCATAACTGCAGATCGGGCAGGCGAACTTGGCCGAGTAGAGATGCTCCTCGCCGGTATCCATTTCGACCGCGATGGCGCGACCGTCGCCGTTGCGCAGCGCGGTCTCGAAGGATTCCGCCAGCCGCTGCTTCAGGTCCGGCCGGATGCGCAGCCTGTCCACCACCACTTCGACGGTGTGCTTCTGGTTCTTGGTGAGCTTGGGCGCGGCGTCGATCTCGTACACCTTGCCGTCAACCCGCACGCGTACGAAGCCCTTGGCGCGCAGTTCGACGAACAGCTCCACCTGCTCGCCCTTGCGGTTGGCGACGATCGGCGCGAGGATCATCAGCTTCGTTTCCTCTGGCAGCATCAGCACCGCGTCGACCATCTGCGAGATCGTCATCGCGGTCAGCTTCTGTTCCGGATGATCGGGGCAATACGGTTCGCCGACTCGCGCGAAGAGCAGGCGCAGATAGTCGTGGATCTCGGTGACGGTGCCGACGGTCGAGCGCGGATTGTGCGACGTCGCCTTCTGCTCGATCGAAATTGCCGGCGAGAGGCCTTCGATCAAATCGACGTCGGGCTTTTCCATCAGCTGCAGGAACTGGCGCGCGTACGCCGACAGCGATTCGACGTAGCGCCGTTGCCCTTCGGCGTAGAGCGTGTCGAAGGCCAGCGAACTCTTGCCCGAGCCGGACAGCCCGGTGATGACGATCAGCCGGTGACGCGGGAGATCGAGATTGATGTTCTTGAGATTGTGCGTTCTTGCGCCGCGAATGCGGATGTATTCCATGCGGATGCGGTCCCGGATATTCGGCCGGTTCGACCTGCCAGACGCGGTGCCGGCTTACATGCTGCGCTGTACGGCGCTGCTCTGACGGACGAATGGGCAACCTGCTAATATACTCCTTTCCGCGCGCGATTTCTAAGGCCGCACTCAGCGGACGGCAAGCACCGCGCAGCGCCTCAGCCGAGCGACCGATACCGCTTCCATCCGCGCAGGGATAGCATCGAATGACACGTCTACGTCTGTATGGGGGACTGCAATGGCTTCAGTGAACAAGGTGATCCTGGTGGGCAACCTCGGCCGCGATCCGGAAACGCGCTACACCACCGGCGGCGAAGCCGTCACCAACATCCGGATGGCAACCACCGACACGTGGAAGGACAAGGCCGGCGAAAAGCAGGAACGCACCGAGTGGCACAGCATCGTCTTCTTCGGGCGGCAGGCCGAAATCGCCGGCGAATACCTCAAGAAAGGCCGCCAGATCTACGTCGAGGGCCGCCTGCAGACGCGCAAGTGGCAGGACAAGGAAGGGCAGGATCGTTACACCACCGAAATCGTTGCCGACAGAATGCAGATGCTTGGCAACCGCGAGGGTGGCAGCGCGACGATGGCATCCGAACCGCCGGACCACGGCGCGCCTGCGGAACCGAAAGGCGAGGCCCGTTCAGCGGGCAAGGGCAGCGCAGCGCCCGCCAAGAAAAACGTCGACGACCTTGACGACGACATTCCGTTCTAGGACCGTCGGTCCTGCGAACGCGGGAAACTAGCGTCGTTCAATCCACGCCACCGGGTCCCCCTTTCGCGGAGACGACGCTGCTCCGTCCTACCGCTTGCCAGCTCGAACCCACTGCGGGAACGCGTAGCGCATCTATGTCGCTGGCCCCGACGCCTTCACCCAGGTCGAATCCGGATCAAAGCGGGTAATGGCCTTGGCCTGCGAGAGCGTATCCCGCCCGAGGTTCTTCTCGTACACCACGCCATCGTGGTTGCACATGAACGACATCACGCCGGACACACCCCATCTTGCCGGAAACGCGATCAGCGCGAAGCCGCCGATCATCCTGCCCTTGACGCGATAGTCGTACGCTCCGCCCTGCGCGAACTGGCCCTGCGCGGTGAGAATCCGGTAATGGTAGCCGTGGTAGGCCTGCGGCACGCCCGACTCGATACCGTAGCCTTCGCCGGCAGCGCGCGTGGCCACCGGACCAAAGGGACTCGGCGGCTCGCCCTCCTTGGTCGCCCAATACAGACCGTCGCGCTTGCCCGGCGTGCTTACCATCCGTTGCGCGTATTCGAGAAAGCCGTTGCTGTCGCGGTCCTTGGTCGCGTACTCCCGCTGGGCGTCGACGTACGCAAGGCACACCTGAATCGCGGCGAGTTCGTTTTCGCCGATGCGCCGATTGACGATTTCCTCCGCGCCGGCGCGCGCATCGAAAGACCAGCCGCCGGCGCCCTTGACCAGCGGAAACGGAAACGGGTAATCGTTTTCTCCGAGCAGCAAGGTTGCCTTGGCGTCACCCTGGCGATCGAACTTCGCGGACTTCTCGTACCCCGCGACGAACATCGTTCGCGTCGAAGCGTCGACGACCTTGTCGCCGGTGTAGATGAGCTTGCCGCTGCCGCGGCCGAGTACGGCATAGATCCGCTTCCAGTCGTCGCTCTTCATTGCCGCCTGCAGCGCCTGCGCCGCCAACTCCGGCGATTCGAAACTGAGTTGCGCGATCCCGTCGGTTGCCCTGACTCTGGGCGCAGCGTCGGCGGCAATGACGCCGGTCGAAACGCCAGCTGCCATCGATGTGGTCAGGATCAACACGAGCGCACCCGTCCTGGTCGCGGTCATCGCGCGTTGTACACAGTTCATTGTCATCGCATCATCTCCGGCCACCGCCACCGCCACCACCGCCGCGAGTCATGTTGCCGCCCCCGCCCCCGCCGCCACCACCGCGCGCAGCTCCACCGCCGCTGGCGCCACGTTGCGCGGGCGCGCTCACCGACGCGCGGCTCTGCGCGCCGCGGTCGCTGAATTGCTGCGCCTGCGGCCGCGACTGGGTAGCATTGTAGGTGGGGGTCGGTCGCGTCATCGAACCGCTGCTGCGGTCGACGGAACTCGCGGTGCCGGGACGCGTCGACGTATTGGCGCCAGTGCCAGGTCGATCCATGGTTGCAGGGCGCTGCGCATTGCCTCCGCCAGCCTGGCCGGGTGACGGTCGTTGCGCATTGCCGCCGCCAACTTGCGCGTTGGTTGGGCGCTGCGTGCTTCCCGCGCGGACTTGACCGGCGTTGCCGTCGCGCCCGCGATACGCCTCGCGGGTCTGCGCACCGGGATTGGTCGGCCGATATCTGTTCTGCACGCCGGTATCGCGGTACGCGACGCCCCTGCGCTGCTGGGGATTGTGCTGCCAGTTGCCGTTCTGGTAACGGTTGTTGTAGCCCGGCCGATTGAAGAAATAATTATTGTTGACGTTGATATTGATGTTGCCGCCACGCCAGTTCGGATTGGCCCAACCCCAATGGTTGCCGGAAATCGCCCACGCGGTGCCCCACACGAATCCGACTCCAATCGCGGCGCCGATCGGCGGGTAGCCGTAAACGGCAGGCGGATACCAGTACCACGGCCGGTACGACGGCGACCACCAGGTGCCATAGATGACAGTGGGGTTGTAGACCGGAACGTAGACATATTGGGGCTGCGCCGGTTCGATGATGATCGTCTTCTCCTGCACGTACACCTTTTGCTGTTCGGTGCTCTGCAGATTTCCCTGAGCCTGTGCCCTCGCCCGCAACGACTGCGCCGTCGCCATCACCTGCGCCTCGTTGGCGAGGAACGCGTCGCCGAGCTGCTGCGTCCAGTCCAGCTTGTCGTTCATCATCGCGAGCACCTGCGGGAAGGCGGCCAGCGACAGCACGCTCGGGTCCCAGCTCCTGCCGTCCAGAGCCTGATTGAGCGCGTCACCCCTGAGCCCCGGGTTCTGCTGAACGAAGCGCGCGGCTTCGACGACGTCGAGCGGATACGTGGAGGCGATCAGAATCTGCGACAGCAGTTGATCGGGATAGAGCGCGATCGGCGCGAGCAGCGCGTCGAGCTGGTCCTGTGGCAGCTGCGCCGCGGGCGCTGACTGCAGATCGGGCGGCGGCGCAGTCTGGGCGTAAAGCCCTGCAGGCGCGAGCGCGACCAGCGCGAGCAGCAGCACGGTCCAGCGTTGCGTGCGACGAATCATGGTGCCTCGAGGTATTGTTGCGGTAGACAGCCGCTGCGAATTGCCGATGCCGGCCCCGTTGTCGTGGATTATGCCACTACCGACGTCGCCTCGCTCCGCACTCACGCCAGCGCTGATTGCTGCGCCGCCGCCGCAGAGTCCATCGCGACGCCTTCGATCACTGCGCCACCGAGACAAACGTCGCCGTCGTAAGCGACCAGATACTGCCCTGGCGTCGGCGCCCATTGCGGCGCGTCGAATTGCGCGCGCCAGCGCCCACCTGCTTGAGCTTCAATACGACAGCGCGCGGGCGTCATCCGGTAACGGGTCATCGCGCCGAGCGGTTGACCGGATACCGGAGCGACGCCGCCGATCCAGTGCATCGGGCCGGTGTCGACGTTGCGGGCGTAGAGGCGCGGATCGTCGTGACCCTGCACGATGACCAGCGCATTGCGCTCGCGATCCTTGCCGGCGACGAACCATGGCGCGGCGGCGCCCTCGCGCGTGCCGCCGATGCCCAGTCCCTGGCGCTGGCCCAGCGTGTAATACGCCAGCCCGACATGGTGTCCGACGACGCGCCCCTCGGGCGTCTCCATCGGCCCCGGCGCCGTCGGGAGGTAGCGCGCGAGGAAATCGCGAAACGGCCGCTCACCAATGAAGCAGATGCCGGTCGAATCTTTTTTGGCGTGCACGGGAATTCCCTGCTGGCGCGCGAGCGCACGTACGTCGCGTTTGGCCATGTCCCCGAGCGGGAACACGGTGGCGGCGAGCTGCTGCTGCGACAGCTGATGCAGGAAATAGCTCTGATCCTTGCCGACATCGGCCGCCCTCAGCAACTGCGCGCGGCCATCGCTCGTGCGCAACCGCGCGTAGTGCCCGGTCGCGATTGCGTCGGCGCCGAGCTTCCGGGCGAACGCCAGAAACGCCTTGAACTTGATCTCGCTGTTGCACAGCACGTCCGGATTGGGCGTGCGCCCGGCCTGGTATTCGGCGAGGAATTGTGCGAACACGCGCTCGCGGTATTCGGCGACGAAATTGACCGCTTCGAGTTCGATGCCGATGACGTCGGCGATCGAGGCGGCGTCGACCAGGTCGACGCGCGACGTGCAATACTCGTCGGTGTCGTCGTCGTCCCAGTTCTTCATGAACACGCCGACGACCTCGTGCCCCGCCCGCTTGAGCAGCCACGCCGCGACCGCCGAATCGACCCCGCCGGACAGACCGACAACGATGCGCCGATGTTCAGTCACAGGGGACGCGCATTCATCTGTGGACCTGCCGCGAGCGGCGCGGCGATGCGCCGCGCACGATCGGGTAGGGGACCGGGTTACCCCGGTCGCCCTCCCACACCACCGTACATGCGGTTCCGCATACGGCGGTTCAT
>JBDTLK010000157.1:0-8144 GCA_039934835.1 Edaphobacterium sp. (SeqCode)
CAAGCGCAAAGGCGGCGGCAAGGTTGCCGACGTCAAGGAGCTGGTGGCCAAGCTGCGCGACGAAGCCAAGGTGATTGCATGACGCAGCTGATGCCTGCGTCATGCAATCATCCCCGCGAAAGCGGGAATCCACGCGACGATCGAATGCTTACCTAAGCGCGACTCAGTCATGACAACCCTGGTCATCGCCGAACACGACAATACCGCGCTCAAGGGCGCGACACTCAACACGCTCGCTGCCGCGCAAAAGATCGGCGGGGACATCCATGTGCTGGTGGCAGGACAGAACGCGCAAGCCGCGGCGACCGCGGCGGCGCAGATCCCGGGGGTCGCCAAGGTCCTGCACGCCGATGCGCCGCAACTCGCCGCGCAGACCGCGGAGAACGTCGCCGCACTCGTGGTCGATTTGGCGGGCGCGTATTCGCACATCCTGCTGCCGGCCACCGGCTTCGGCAAGAACATCGCACCGCGCATCGCGGCGCTGCTCGACGTGGCGCAGGTGTCGGACATCATCGCGGTGGATTCGGCGGATACTTTCGTGCGCCCGATCTACGCCGGCAATGCTTTCGCAACCGTGCAATCGAAGGACGCGAAGAAAGTCGTCACGGTGCGCGCCACCGGCTTCGATGCCGTCGCCGCGAGCGGCGGCCAGGCGCCGGTCGAGAGCGTCGCTGCGCCTGCGGATTTCGGCCACGTCGAGTTGCTGAGCCAGGAACTGACCAAATCGGACCGGCCGGAGCTGACCGGCGCGCGCGTGGTCATCTCCGGCGGACGCGGCCTGCAGAGCGGCGATAATTTCAAGCTGCTCGAGGCGCTCGCCGCCAAGCTCAACGCTGCGCTGGGCGCATCGCGGGCGGCGGTCGACGCGGGTTACGTCCCGAACGATTACCAGGTGGGACAGACCGGCAAGATTGTCGCGCCGGATTTATACATCGCGGTCGGCATTTCCGGCGCGATCCAGCATCTGGCGGGCATGAAGGACAGCAAGGTGATCGTTGCCATCAACAAAGACCCGGAGGCGCCGATATTCCAGATCGCCGACTACGGCCTGGTGGGCGATCTGTTCGAAATCATTCCTGCGCTGACCGCCGAGCTCGGTTAGGCGCGCGCCAGTTGCGCGACCGCGCGTGCGTCCCTGTTTCGCGACGATTTTCGCAGCTTCCGTAACGCGCAACCTGTTTCGAGGCTACACCCATGAGCGCCTATCACGCCCCGCTGAAAGACATGCTGTTCGTCATGAACGAACTCGCCGGCCTCGAGCAGGTGAGCAAGCTGCCCGGTTACGAGGACGCGACCCACGACACCGTCACCGCAATCCTCGAAGAGGCGGCGAAGTTCGCGACCGAAGTGCTCGACCCGCTCAATGCGGTGGGCGATCGCGAAGGTTCGAAGCTCATCGATGGCGGCATCGTCAAGACGCCGACCGGCTTCAAGGAAGCATACAAGCAGTTCGCCGATAACGGCTGGAACGGACTGACCAAGCATCCGGACCACGGCGGTCAGGGGCTTCCGCAACTCGTGTCGACGGCGGTCGAGGAAATGTGGCACGGCGCCAACCTTGCGTTCGCGCTGTGCCCGTTGCTCACCCAAGGCGCGATCGAGGCGCTCGAACTCGTCGGCACGGACGCGCAGAAGGCGCTGTACCTGCCGAAAATGGTCGAAGGCGTGTGGACGGGCACGATGAATCTCACCGAGCCGCAGGCGGGCTCGGACCTGGCGGCGGTGCGCACGCGCGCGGTGCCGCAGCCCGACGGCAGCTTCAAGCTGCACGGCCAGAAAATTTTCATCACCTACGGCGACCAGGATTACACCGAGAACATCATCCACCTGGTGCTCGCGCGCACGCCGACCGCACCCGAAGGCGTCAAGGGCATTTCGTTGTTCGTGGTGCCGAAATACCTGGTCAACGCTGACGGCTCGCTCGGCGAGCGCAACGATGTGTATTGCGTTTCGCTGGA
This sequence comes from Edaphobacterium sp. (SeqCode), assembly GCA_039934835.1. GTDB lineage: Bacteria > Pseudomonadota > Gammaproteobacteria > Burkholderiales > Casimicrobiaceae > PALSA-1003. Next base: position 1,959 of record JBDTLK010000157.1, read on the forward strand.
ACACAAGCTGGGGATTCACGCCAGCCCGACCGCGGTGCTCGCCTATGGCGACCGCGGCGGGGCCGTCGGCTACCTCGTCGGCGAGGAGAATCGCGGTCTCGAGTACATGTTCATCATGATGAACCTGGCGCGTTATTCGGTGGGCGTGGAAGGCATCGGCATCTCCGAGCGCGCGTATCAGCGCGCACTGGCGTTCGCCAAGGATCGCGTGCAGGGTCGTGCGCCGGGCATGGACAAGTCAGTGACGACCGCGACCATACTTCAGCATCCCGATGTGCGGCGCATGTTGTTGACGATGAAGGCGCTGACCGAAGCGACGCGTAGTGTGGCCTACGTCACCGGCGCCGCGATCGACAACGCGCTGCATCACCCTGATCCCGCGGCGCGCAAGCGACACCAGGGCTTCGTCGACTTCATGATCCCCATCGTCAAGGGTTGCAGCACCGAAGTCGCGCAGCAGGTCACATACCTGGGATTGCAGGTGCATGGCGGCATGGGCTTCATCGAGGAGACCGGCGCGGCGCAGTATTATCGCGATGCGCGGATCACGACCATCTACGAGGGAACGACCGGCATCCAGGCCAACGACCTCATCGGGCGCAAGACTGCGCGCGATGGCGGCGCCGCGGCGCGCGCGGTGCTCGCCGAGATCGCCAAGGTCGCCGCGCAACTGTCCGCGTCGAGCGGCGCCGAGCTCAAGGCCACGGGCGTTGCACTTGCCGCTGCCGCGCCGGCGCTCGGTGAAGCCATCGACTGGCTGGTGCCCAACTACGCGGCATCGACGCGCGCCGCGCATGCCGCCGCCGTTCCCTACCTGCAGTTGTGGGGACTGGTCGCGGGCGGCTGGCAATTGGGGCGCGCCGCGCTCATCGCCGCCAAGCGACTCGAGGAAGGCACCGGCGATGCCGCGTTCTACCGCGGCAAGATCTCGACCGCGCGCTTCTACGCCGATTGCCTGCTGCCGCAGGCGGGCGCGCTGGCGCAGTCGATTACCCGCGGCAGCGAATCGGTGCTCGCGCTCGCCGACGAACAGTTCTGAACTGACGGGCGCGATGCGCGGGCCCATTGCGTTCGCGCTGGTGGTTGCTGCGTCGGCGTGCGCCCAGTCGCCGCAAGGCTCTGGAGTCGCCGCGCCGCCGGCAGGTGACCGGCTCACGCCGACAGGTAGCGCGCCCACGTATACCGCTCGCGCGCTTTCCAGCGTGCCGAACGCGCAGGCGCTGCGCGGTCACTTCTGGGTTCCCGGTCTCGACGAGGGGTACGTGCCGCAGGGCGTTGCCTTCGGCGATGGCGCGTTGTGGATCGCGACCTATCGCAGCACCGATCCCGCGCAGGACCGTGGCCCGTGCCGCGTGTTTCGTGTCGATCCCGCCGGCGGCGCGACTGGCGGCCACTTCGACCTGCCGCCGGACTGTGGCCACGCCGGCGGAACCGCGTGGGGCGGCGACGGCACGCTCTATGTCGCCGATACGCACGTGCTGTTTCGCGTCCGCGTCGCCGAGGCGCTACACGCCGGTCGTTGTACTCCGGCGAGCTGTCAGTCTCTGCAACTCGGAGGCGCGATTACCGGGCACTTTCTCGCATTGCATAAAGGCGAGCTGTGGATCGGCGAATACACGCGCGCCCTCGATGGACCCGGGCGGCTGTGGCGAATACCGCTGGCGACCGTCGATGCGCTGCTGGCGAGTGGCGGCGTGCTGGATCAGAATTCTGCGCGGGCGACGCTGCCGGTCGCCGCGCAGTCGCAGGGCGCGGCGATCGCCGCTGATGGCGCACTGTGGCTGACGCAGAGTGGCGGCACGCTCGGCCGTCTGCAGCGCGTCGACGCCCAGACAGGCAGGGTGCTGGCCGAATACGCGATGCCGGCCGGCATCGAGGACATCGAGTTCGCACCCGACGGCACGCTGTGGGCCGCGAGTGAAGCGGGAGCGCGGCGCTGGAATCGCTGGGAGACTTTCTTTCCGCTGGTATTCGCGATCGATACCGCGGCGCTGCGCTGAATGCCGCCGCGGTTGCGGGAAGTGCGGCGCTCAGCCGTCGCGCGCGACTTCCTCGAGGGCCGCGTAAATCCCGGGCGCAGATGCCAGCACGCGCCCACCCGCTGCCAGCCCGCCGGTGCCGGGGTAGAGCAGCACCTTGCCGCCTGCCTCCTCGATCAGCAGCAGCCCGGCGAGCGCGTCCCACGCGTGCATGTGCGGCTCGAAATAGCCGTCGTAGCGGCCGGCTGCGACATGCGCGAGCATCAGTGCGCCCGCGCCCATGTCCTTCACGGCCAGGCCAGCCTCGTACATGCGCCGCCTGACGCGCAGATGGTCGTCGAGCTCCTGGCGCGACACGTAGCCAGCGCATACCAGCGCGGCATCGACTCGGTTGCACGAGGAAACCTGCATGGGGGAATCGTTGCAGAACGCGCCCGCGCCACGCGTCGCCGAGAATAATTCATCGAGCGAGGGATCGTAGATGACGCCGATGCGCCTCTCGCCGCCGACCAAAAACGCGATCGAAATGCACCAATAGCGCACGCCGTGCACGAAGTTGATCGTGCCGTCGATCGGATCGACGATCCAGGCGTGCTCGCCAACGTCGCCGCCGGCTTCTTCGCCGAACATCGTGTCGTGGGGAAAGACATCGCTAAGTCGCGTGCGAATCAGCGCTTCGACGGCGCGATCGGCTACGCTGACAAAATCCTGCGGACCCTTGGTCTCGGTGGTGTACGCGATGTCGCGCTTGAAATAACGCCAGGCCAGCGCCCCGGCGTCACGTGCGAGCTGCCTTGCGAACCGCGCGCGTGCGGCGACCTCTTCCGACGTCATGCCGCGGCGATCGGCACGACGCCGTGGTGGGCGAGGGTGACCGCCACCAGCGCGCCCGCGGCAAGCGGCCGGTCGACCGCCATGCTGATGACGAACAGGTCACCCAGTTCGGTCGTGATCGTGTATTCCATCAGCCCGCCGATGTACGCGGCCTTGCGCACCTGCGCCGCCATGCCGCCGCCATTGGCGACGCCGAGTTCGATCGCCTCGGGCCGGATCGAAACGTCGACGCTGCCCGCCAGTCCGCGGTGCGGCAGAGTCATCGTCAACGGCCCGAGCACGAGTTCGCCGAGACGATCGTCGACCCTGCGCAGCGTGCCGCGCACCCGATTGGCGTCGCCCATGAACCCCGCAACGAACACGTCGCGCGGTTGTTCGTAGAGTTCGCGCGGCGCGCCTTCCTGGGCGATCGTCGCCTTGTTCATCACGATGATCCTGTCCGACACGGCCATCGCTTCGGCCTGATCGTGGGTCACGTACACCACCGTCAGGCCGAGTCGCTGCTGCAGGTCGCGGATTTCCTCGCGCATCTGGCGGCGCAGTCGTGCATCGAGGTTTGACAGCGGCTCGTCGAAAAGCAGCACCGACGGTTCGAGGACCAGCGCGCGCGCGACTGCGACGCGCTGCTGTTGTCCGCCGGAGAGTTCCGAGGGCAGGCGCTCGTCGAAGCCGGTGAGGCCGACCGTGGTCAGCGCGAGCTGCGCCTTGTCGCGGACCGCGGCCTTGGGCAGGCCGGCGACCGTCAATCCGTAGCCGACGTTCTCGATTACGGACATGTGCGGGAACAGCGCGTAGCTCTGGAAGACCATCGAGACGTCGCGCTCCGACGCTGGAATGCGGGTCACGTCGGCGCCGCCGATGAAAATGGTACCGGACGTCGGCAGTTCGAGCCCGGCGATCATGCGCAAGGTGGTGGTCTTGCCGCAACCGGATGGCCCGAGCAGCGTGACCAGGCCGCCTGCGGCAACGGTGAAGCTGATTTCCTTCACCGCGGCGACGTCGCCGTAGAGTTTGCTGACGTTGCGAAATTCGATCGAGGCGGCTTTCATCGCGGGAGCTTGATCATGTCATTTCCGGTTTCAGGCCGCGCTGCTGCCCAATTGTGCCACACCGGCGGGTGTCACCGCCGCGCGTCGGCCCAGGCGCCGTGTGCCGACTACGCGCTGAATCGCCCAGATGATCAGCAGCATGAGCACGATCAGCACCGACGAATATGCGATCGACACGCCGTAGTCGCCGTTGGTGACGCGGTTGATGATGTAGGTGGTGGCCCATTCGTATTCCGCCGACACCAGAAACACGATCGCCGAAACCGTCGTCACCGAGCGCACGAAGCTGTAGACCAGCGCCGCGACGACCGCCGGCTTGAGCAACGGCAACAGCACTCGCCGCAAGGTGGTGAAGCCGCGCGCGCCGAGAGTCGTCGAGGCCTCGTCGAGGCTCTTGTCGATCTGCGCCATCGACGCCATGCCGGCGCGAACGCCGACCGGCATGTTGCGGAAGACATTGCACACGATGAGAATCAGCGCGGTGCCGGTCAGCTCGATCGGAGGCACATTGAAGGCGAGGATGTACGACACGCCGATCACGGTACCGGGAATGGCGAAGCTCAGCAGCGTGCCGAATTCGAACGCTGACTGGCCGCGAAACTTGTGGCGCGTCAGCACATACGCGGTGAGCAGCCCGAGCACCGCGGTCAGCGGGGCGGCAATCGCGGAGAGCTTGACCGTCGTCCAGAACGAACTCCACGCGGTGCCGACCCACAGCAGGCCGTTGGGGCCCGACTCGACGCCGAAGGCCTTGATGTAATGGCGCAGCGTCGGCGTGTAGTTGCGGCCCCATTGCTCGACAAAACCTCCGGCGAAGGCCATTAAATAAATCACCACCGTGAGCACGATCCACGGCACCGCCAGCGAATAGCAGATCTTGCGCACCCGATCGGGCAACGGCGTTGGCAATCCGGAATCGCCCTTGCCGGAGACCACCGTGTAGACCTTGCGCCCGAGCACCCAGCGCTGCGCGAAGAATGCCGCCAGCGCGAACCCCAGCAGCAGCAGACCGAGCGCGGCGGCGCGCCCCTGGTCGAGTTGCGCGCCGACCACCGAATAGAAGACTTCGGTCGCGAGCACGCCGAAGTTGCCGCCGAGCACGATCGGGTTGCCGAAGTCGGCGATCGACTCGATGAAGCCGATCAGGAAAGCATTGGCGAGGCCGGGTCGCATCAACGGCAGCGACACGTCGATGAAGGTGCGCCAACGGTTCGCGCGCAGCGTCTGCGCCGCTTCCTCCATGCTCGGCGAAACGCCCTCGACGACGCCGATCAACACCAGAAAGGCAATCGGGGTGAACGAGAGCAGTTGTGCGAGTATCAGCCCCGGCAGGCCGTAGAACCAGCGCGACGGATCGATGCCGAAGGTCATCTCCAGCACCTGATTGACCACGCCCGAGCGGCCGAAGAGCAGGATCAGCGCCAGGCCGATGACAAACGGTGGCGTGATGATTGGCAGGATCGACATCGCGCGCAGCAGCTTCTTGAAGCGGAAATTGCTGCGCGTGACGACCAGCGCGAAAGCCAGGCCCAGCGCAGTCGTGCCGAACCCGCATATAAGCGCCAGCAGCAGCGTATTCCACGCCACGCCGCAGCGCGGCCCGCCGGAAAGACACCCTAGACCCCAAACCTTTTCCTGCAGAAAGCGACTGAGGAATGCCGACAGGCGGAACGCGCCGGTGTCGTCCTGGAATGCGCTGATGAGAATATTGAGGATCGGAAAGAAGGTAAAGACTGTCGTCGCGGCGAGTATCGCGACGATGCTTCCGGCGATGAACCCGTCGCCGCCAAAATTTCCGCGCTCGGCCAGCCCCAGCGCGAACAGCATCGCAAAGGCGGAGAGCGCGAGCGCAGCGCCCAGCCCCATGCCGTATTGCTTGCCGTCGAGCGGTCCCCAGGCGCGGGTGAGCGCTTCGAACGACCAACCCTGCACGCCGATGGCGAAGCCCTGTGCGAAGGTGTATAGGAAACCCGCGGCGCCGAGCACCAGCAGCGCCCGCGCGCGCAGGTTGCGATCGAGCCCGGGTATTAGCAGTGCGCAACCGGCCAGGAGCAATACGCCGACCGGCCACAGCCACGTGCGTCCGTGTTTCGCCGCCTGCAGCAGCGCAGGGGCGTTGGTCGCGTCGGTGAAGTTGGAGAGCCACCCCGACGACAGCAGCGAGGCTTCGAGCATGTACCAGGGAACGCCGACGAAGCCGATCGCCCCGACGACCAGCCAGCCGGCGACGGCGCGGTTCCTGGGATTCATTGATCCCCCCGAAGCGGCGCTGCGCGCCATCTCCCCCCAAGGGGGCATGCGCTTTGGGGCGGCCCGGCAGCGCT
>JBDTLK010000158.1:0-8121 GCA_039934835.1 Edaphobacterium sp. (SeqCode)
CTACGGCTGCGCCAATCAGGCCGGCGAGGACAATCGCAACGTCGCGCGCATGGCGCTGCTGCTGGCCGGACTGCCGGTCGACGTGCCCGGCACGACCGTCAATCGCCTGTGCGGTTCGAGCATGGACGCGATCGGCATCGCCGCGCGCGCCATCAAGAGCGGTGAGACCGGCCTGATGCTCGCGGGCGGCGTCGAAAGCATGTCGCGCGCGCCGTTCGTTATGGGCAAGGCCGACTCCGCCTATTCGCGCGCCGCCAAGATCGAAGACACGACCATCGGCTGGCGTTTGGTCAATCCGTTGATGAAGTCGCTGCATGGCGTGGATTCGATGCCGGAGACCGCCGAAAACGTCGCGATCGACTTCAAGGTGTCGCGCGCCGATCAGGACGCGTTCGCGCTGCGCAGCCAGCAGCGCGCGGCCGCGGCGATTGCCGCGGGACGTCTCGCCGAAGAAATCATTGCGGTGTCGATTCCGCAGAAGCAGGGTGACCCGGTCAAGGTCGAGCGCGACGAACATCCGCGCGCGACCACGCTCGAGTCGCTGGGCAAACTCAAGGGCGTCGTGCGGCCAGACGGGAGTGTGACGGCGGGCAACGCATCGGGCGTCAACGATGGCGCGTGCGCGGTGCTGCTGGCGTCGGCCGACGCGGCCAAGAAGTACGGACTCAAGCCGCGGGCGCGCGTGGTGGCGACGGCGGTTGCCGGGGTGGCGCCGCGCATCATGGGCTTCGGCCCGGCACCGGCCATGCGCAAGGTGCTCGCCAAGGCCGGCATGATGCTCGCCGACATCGACGTCATCGAGTTGAACGAGGCGTTTGCAGCGCAGGCGCTCGCGGTGCTGCGCGACCACGGCATCGCCGACGACGCGGCGTATGTCAATCCTAACGGTGGAGCGATCGCCCTCGGCCATCCGCTCGGCGCCAGCGGTGCGCGGCTGGTGACGACCGCGCTGTATCAGCTCGAACGCACCGGCGGTCGGCGCGCGCTGTGCACTATGTGCATCGGCGTCGGGCAAGGCATCGCCATGATTATCGAGCGTGTCTGAGGCGACGCGCCTGAAGGAGGAACAGATGAGGAGAATGCGATGACCGACGTCGTGGGCTACCGGCGCCCCTATTTCAAGACTCAGCCGGATTATCTCTATCCGCCTTACCGCTCGACGATCAAGCGCTCGCCGACCAAGCCGCTGGTGCTGCTGCCGCACACGCTCTCCGAGATCACCGGACCGGTGTTCGGCACCGCCGACGTCAAGCCGGGCGACAGCGATCTGACCAACCAGCACGAGTTCCATCCGCTGGGCGAGCGCATCGTCGTCAGCGGGCGCCTGCTCGACGAAAACAGCAAGCCCGTTGCCAATGCGCTCATCGAGCTGTGGCAATGCAATGCCTCAGGGCGTTATCGGCACGTCGTCGACGATCACGACGCGCCGCTCGACCCCAATTTTACCGGCTGGGGCAGGGTGCTGACCGACGCGCAGGGCAATTACCGCTTCCTGACCATCAAGCCGGGCGCGTATCCGTGGCGCAATCACTACAACGCGTGGCGCCCGGCGCACCTGCATTTCTCGATCTTCGGCCTGGGTCTGGTGCAGCGGCTGGTGACGCAGATGTATTTTCCCGGCGACCCGCTGCTGGCCTACGATCCGATGTACAACAGCGTTCCCGACGAGAAAGCGCGGCAGCGGCTGATCTCGCAGTTCGATTGGGAGCGCACCATTCCCGACACCGCGCTCGCGTACCGTTTCGACATCGTGCTGCGCGGCCGCGAGGACACCCCGCTTGAAACCAGCCGCACGTAGGAGGGCAGCATGAGCCTTTTGACTACCGCATCGCAGACCGTCGGGCCGTATCTCAAGATTGGCTTCGCCACGCTGACCTTCGACACGATCGCGGCGAAAAATGTCCCGGGCGAGCACTTTGTGCTGCAGGGTCGGGTGTTCGACGGTGACGCCAAGGCGATCAACGATAGTTCGGTCGAGATCTGGCAAGCCAACGCCAACGGCAAGTACGCGAGCCCCGAGGATACGCAGAAGAAGGCGCTGGCGCCGGGATTTCGCGGCTACGGCCGGGTGCTGACCGACGCAGCGGGTGCGTTTCGTTTCGCGACCATCAAGCCAGGTCGCGTACCCGGGCCCGGCGGCGTCCTGCAGGCGCCGCATCTGGCGGTGGTGATCTTCATGCGCGGCAGCCTGCGTCATCTGCTCACTCGGATCTACTTTGCCGACGATCCAGCCAATGCCGAGGATCCGATCCTCAAGCTGGTGCCCTCCGAGCGCCGCACGACGCTGATCGCGCGCGCCGCGAAACCTGGCGTGCTCGAGTGGGACGTGCACATGCAAGGCCCGAACGAGACGGTGTTTTTCGATTTCTAATGCAACCTGCAATCACGTAGTCGCGCCAAATAGTCGTCGTTCCCGCGAAAGCGGGAATGCAGTGTCGTAGAACCAAAGGCAATGGGTCCCCGCCCCCGATTCAAGCATTCGAGGATAGGCTTTTCGCCGGGACGACGGGCCAAGGGCATCGCCGGCAGCACCAGGCGGCAGGTGCTGGAGGGTTTGTAGTGGCAGATATCGCCGAAGTACAAGGCGTCCGCATCAACTACCGCTTCGACGGCCCTGTCGACGCGCCAATCGTCATGCTGTCCAATTCGCTGGGGACGAATCTGGCAATGTGGCAGCCGCAGATGGTCGCGTTGACGGTGCGATTTCGCGTTCTGCGCTACGACAGTCGCGGTCACGGCGCATCATCGGTGACTCCGGGTCCCTATGCCATCGAGCAACTGGCGCGCGACGTCGTCGGGCTGCTCGACGTGCTGCGGATACCGCGCGTACATTTTTGTGGCCTGTCGATGGGAGGCATGGTCGGCATGTGGGTAGGCGCCAACGCGGCCGACAGGCTGGACCGGCTCGTGCTGTGCAACACCACCGCAAAGATCGGCCTGCCCGACTCCTACGACGCGCGCATCGACAAGGTACGCAAGGACGGGCTGGCCAGCATCGCCGACGCGGTCCTGGAGCGCTGGCTGAGCGCGCGGTTCCGGGCTCGCGATCCTGCCGCGCTCGCCAGGTTGCGTGCGATGCTGGTCGCAACGTCCACCGACGGTTACGTCGCGTCCTGTGCCGCGGTGCGGGACATGGACCAATGGGCGCTGCTCGACGCGATCCGGAATCCGACGCTGGTGATCGCCGGCACGCATGACGTGCCAACCCCGCCCGCCGACGGCCGCCGGATGGCGCAGGCGATCGCCAATGCACGCTACGTCGAACTCGATGCGGCGCATATTTCCAACGTCGAGGCCGCGAGCGCATTCACCGCGGCCGTCGTCGATTTCCTGACCCGCTGAGGAGCATCAAGCATGGACGAGCGCGAGCGCCACGACAACGGAATGAAGGTGCGGCGGGCGGTGCTGGGCGACGCGCACGTCGATCGCACCGTCACCCGGCGCAACGATTTCAACGACGAGTTCCAGGAGCTGATCACACGCTATGCCTGGGGTGAGATCTGGACGCGCCCAGGATTGCCTCGCCACACCCGCAGCCTGATCACCATCGCGATGATGGTCGCGCTCAACCGCGCCGACGAATTCAGGCTGCATGTGCGCGCGGCGTTCAACAATGGCGTGACGCGCGATGAAATCAAGGAAGTGCTGATGCAGGGCGCGATCTACTGCGGCGTGCCCGCGGCCAACACCGCGTTTCACCTCGCCGAGGAAGTCTTCGCGCAGATGGAAACCGCACCGCGCTAAGGCGAGAGCCCAGCTATGCCCACGCAAAGACTGCGCACGCAGGTCGGGATCGTCGGGGCCGGCCCTGCCGGATTGCTGCTCGCGCACCTGCTGCACCTGGAGGGAATCGAGTCGGTCGTCCTCGAGGCACGGAGCCGGGCCTACGTCGAGCAGCGCGTGCGTGCCGGCGTGCTCGAGCAGGGCAGCGTCGACCTGCTCAACGAGTCCGGTGTCGGCGAGCGGATGCGGCGCGAAGGCCTGGTGCATCGCGGCATCGAACTGCGCTTCGGCGGGGTCGGGCACCGCATCGACTTCCCCGAGCTCACCGACGGGCGTTCGATCACCGTGTACGGACAGCAGGAAGTGGTCAAGGACCTCATCGCGGCACGCCTGGCGGCCGGAGCAGAGCTGCGTTTCGGGATCAGTGAAGTGGCCGTGCACGGTGTCGAAACCAACGCTCCCAGAATCAGCTTTCGCGACGGCGCGACGACGGTCGAACTCAGCTGCGATATCGTCGCCGGTTGCGACGGGTTTCACGGCCTCTGCCGCCAGAGCATTCCCGCGGCCATTCTGAACGTGTTCGAGCGCGTGTATCCGTTCGCCTGGCTGGGCATCCTGGCCGCGGCGCCGCCGACCCACGACGAACTCATCTACGCCTATCACGAGCGCGGGTTCGCGCTCTACAGCATGCGCTCTCCGGAAATCACCCGGCTCTATCTGCAGGTCGCGCCCGACGAGGACATCGCCCAGTGGCCCGACGAGCGCGTCTGGCAGGAACTGCACGCGCGCCTGGAAACGAGCGACGGCTGGAAACTGCGCGAGGGCCCGGTGCTCGAGAAGGGCGTTACCGGGATGCGCAGCTTCGTAGCCGAGCCGATGCAATACGGACGTCTGTATCTGGCAGGCGATGCGGCGCACATCGTCCCGCCGACAGGCGCCAAAGGCATGAATCTGGCAGTCGCCGACGTGCGCGTTCTCGCCCGCGCGCTGTCCGGATTCTTCAAGACGAAACGCACCGATCTGCTCGATGCCTACTCCGACACCTGCCTGAAGCGGGTCTGGCGTGCCGAGCACTTCTCATGGTGGATGACGTCGATGCTGCATCGATTTCCCAGCGACGACGGATTCCAGCAGCGGCTGCAGCGCTCGCAGCTCGACTACGTCGTCACGTCGCGCGCCGCGGCGGCGTCGCTCGCCGAGAACTACGTGGGAATGCCCTTTGCGTGACGCTACGCGCCGCCCCAGACTTCGCGCGCCGTCTCGACCACGAGCCGCATCTTCGCCGCCTGCGCCTCCAGCGCGATGGCATTGCCGTGGACCGTGCTCGAGAAGCCGCACTGCGGCGAGAGACACAGCTGGTCGAGCGGAATCTGGCGCGCTGCTTCGTCGATCTTGTGCTTGAGCGCATTCTTGGTCTCGAGCGTGCCGAGCTTGGTCGTCACCAGTCCCAGCACCACGGTCTTGCCCTTGGGAACGAAGCGCAGCGGCGCAAAATCGCCCGAGCGCGCATCGTCGTACTCGAGGAAGTAGGCGTCGACCGCAAGCTCGTTGAACAATACTTCGGCGACCGGTTCGTAGCCACCTTCAGCCACCCATGCGCTCTTGAAGTTGCCCCGGCACAGATGCACGCAGACCGTCATGTCGGCGGGTCGTTCGGCGATGGCGGCGTTGATCAGCCGCGCATAGCGGTGGGGCAGTTCGTTGGGATCGTCGCCGCGCTTGCGCGCGCCTTCGCGCATCTTTTCGTCGCACAGGTAGGCGAGGTTGGTGTCGTCGAGTTGCAGGTAGCGGCAGCCGGCGTCGGCGAGCGCGCGCACTTCGGCGCGATACGCGAGAGCCACGTCGGCGAAAAAACCCTCCATGTCCGGATACGCCTCGCGGCTGATCGCCTCGCGGCCGCCGCGAAAGTGCAGCATCGTCGGCGACGGAATCGTCACCTTGGGCGTGTGCTTGGTGACCGACTGCAGGAACTTGAAGTCGTCGACCTGGATCGGCTTGACGTGACGCACCTTGCCCGTCACGTGCATCACCGGCGGTGCGAAATCGACGTTGCCGTCGGCGCTGTGGAATTGCACCGAGATCCCGCCCTTGGTCTCGATGCCGGCGAGTTGTTCCAGGAAATCGATGTGGAAATAAGTACGCCGGAACTCGCCATCGGTGATGCCTTCCAGTCCTGCGGCTTCCTGGAAACGCACGACCTCGCGGATCGCGTCGTCCTCGACGGCGCGCAACGCCTGTGGCGTGATCTCGTCCTTCTTGCGCCGGTCGCGAGCGTCGAGCAAGGCTTGCGGACGCAGGAAACTGCCGACGTGGTCGGCGCGAAACGGGGGCTTGGTGCGGGCGGACATACGCATGACTCCTCGGGACGGACGGTGGCGGGTTGCGTGCGCTATCATCCGGGTCGTGGCGCGGTTCGTCAAAGCAGCCGTGATGCCCCGTGCGGTTCGCGCCGGCAGCGCGACGCGACGCCGGCTGGGCGGAAAACGATTCGCGGGGGAGCTGCGTGCTTGGCAACCTGATCGGCGTTCTGTTCGACGGCGTTGCTTACGGCAGCCTGATGTTCGTGATCAGCATCGGCCTGTCGGTGACGATGGGGTTGATGAATTTCGTCAACCTCGCGCACGGTGCCTTCGCCATGCTGGGCGGCTATGCCTGCGTGATGGCGATGACCCGGCTGGGCATTCCCTTCCTGGCCTCGCTGCCGATTGCCTTCGTGGTGTCCGCCGCGGCCGGGATCGTTCTCGAACGCACGCTGTACCGCCGCCTGTACAAGGCGACGCACCTCGACCAGGTGCTCTTCAGCATCGGTCTCGTGTTCATGTCGATCGCGGCGACGACGTACTTCTTCGGACCGCAGCAGCAGCCGGTGCAGTTGCCACCGTTGCTGCGCGGGCAGGTGCATCTGTTGGGTCTGGACTTCGGCGCCTATCGCCTGTTCCTGATCGGCGTCGTGGTCGCCGTTACGCTGGCCTTGACGTGGCTCATCGAGCGCACGCGCTTCGGCGCCGAAATCCGTGCCTCGGTCGACAACCAGCAGGCGTCCGCGGGGCTGGGCATCAACGTCCATCGCGTCTTCAGCCTGACCTTCGCGCTGGGCTCGGGGCTCGCCGGCCTGGGCGGCGGCCTGGGCATCGACGTGCTCGGCCTCGATCCCTCGTTTCCGCTCAAGTACATGGTGTATTTCCTGCTCGTTGTCGCCGTCGGCGGCGCCGGCACGATCAAGGGACCATTGTTCGCAGCGCTGATCCTCGGCGTGTTCGACGTGGCCGGAAAGTACTACGCGCCGCAAGTGGGCGCGTTCATCATCTACGTCGTCATGGTGGTGATGCTGCTGCTGTTTCCAAATGGACTTGTGGGACGGCGCACATGAATCCGCTCGCCATCTGGAAGCTCTCCCGCATGGAGATCGCCTTCTGGTTGATTCCGGTCGTGGCCTTCTTTCTCTTCCCGAAATACCTGACACTCGGCAGCCAGATCCTTATCACCGCGCTGTTCGCGATGTCTCTCGACCTGATCCTTGGCTACGCGCGCATCATCTCCCTCGGCCATGCGGCCTTCTTCGGCCTGGGCGCCTATACCGCCGGCCTGATGGCGAAGTATGGATGGGGCGAACCGCTCTCGGGATTGCTGCTGGCCACCGTAGTGGCGACGCTGGCCGGGCTGCTGACCAGTTTTCTGGTGGTGCGCGGCCAGGACCTCGCACGCCTGATGGTTACGCTGGGCATCGGACTGATGCTCTACGAGACGGCCAATCAGGCCTCGTCGATCACCGGTGGCGTCGACGGCTTGTCGGGCGTCGAGATGGGCAAGCTCTTCGGCGTTTTTTCTTTCGGCATGAACGGCAAGACCGCGTACGTCTATTGCCTGGTGGTGCTGTTCATCGTGTTCATGCTGGCGCGCACTTTGGTGCGCTCGCCCTTTGGTCTCTCCTTGCGCGGTATTCGCGAAGGCGAGAAGCGCATGCCGGCCATCGGCGCATCGGTACCGCGCAAGCTGATCGCGGTCTATACCGTCGGCGCCGGCATCGCCGGCATTGCCGGCGCGCTGCTCGCGCAGACCACGCAGTTCGTCGGCATCGACACGTTCGCCTTTCATCGCTCTGCCGACCTCATGATCATCCTGGTCCTCGGGGGCACTGGCTATCTCTATGGCGGGCTCGTTGGCGCCGCGGTTTTCATGCTGTTGCAGTCGTACCTGTCGAGCCTCAATCCGGTGTACTGGCAGTTCTGGCTCGGCCTGCTGCTGGTGATCATCGTGTTGTTCGCGCGCGGTGGTATCCTGGGTGGTCTCACCGCGCTGCGCGCGCGCTTCAGCAAGCAGCGCACATGAGCGCCGCCGCGCTGCCCGGTGCGCCGACGTTCCCGATAAGCCGGAACGCAGATCGCGAAGGCGGTCCAG
>JBDTLK010000159.1:0-8048 GCA_039934835.1 Edaphobacterium sp. (SeqCode)
CCCAACGCGAGCTGCAGATGCAGCGGCAGTTCCAGAAGGGCGATCTGAAAAAGTAAAGGCTGCGCGCGCCGATGCAAGGGGGAAGCGCGCAGCTACGTCGCGGAGTGCAAGCGTCTCGACTTCGACGTAAGAGGTTTTAGGCAGCTTCAGGCTGCGTCGATTCGATACGGAAATCGCTGAGCGGCACTGTGCGCTCAGTGCACAACTGGAACTAGCGTCATGTTCGAACCGACCCTTGCGCTGACCGTTAGCGCGCCACATGCTGCCGTCGACGGCGGCAAACACGCGATTTTGACAGCTGCCGTTGTTGCCATGCTGCTGCTCGGCGCTTTTGCGCCGAGGCTCGCGCAAGCGCAGACGACAACCGTCGCTGGACCGCCCGTAACGGCGGCCCAGTTCGACGGCGATCTGAGCAAGATCACTTTTTCGGCCGACGCTGCCGGCAATCCGCCGATTTTCCGGCCGCGACTGCGCGGACCGGCGTCGACCAAGGTGCAATCTGGCGCTGGCAGCGCGTTGTCGTCGCCACGCATTGGTCCGCTCGCCGCGATGCCTGGCCCGCTGCAGAATTTCCGCGGCCTCAGTCACGATGACGTCTGCGTCGGCGGTCAATGCGGCGGCCGCTGGCCGCCCGATCCGAACGGCGATGTCGGACCGAATCACTACGTCATCGGCGTCAACAACGCCATCGGCATCTACAGCAAGACCGGCACCCTGCTCGCTTCGTTCACGGAAAACAATCTCTGGTCGGGTGCAGGTTTGGCCCCGTGTACCGGCAACAGTCAGGGCGACCCGGTCGTGCTTTACGACCAGCTCGCGGATCGCTGGGTCTTGACCTGGTTCGCCTTTGCAACTTCGGCAGGTGATCCGGTCGCGCCATTTTTCCAGTGCATCGCCGCATCGAAAACCAACGACCCAGTGGCCGGCGGTTACTGGCTCTACGCGGTGCGCATGGATCCGGGCGGCGCCGGACCGCCAAATGGCAACCTGAACGACTACTCGAAATTCGGGCTCTGGCACGACTGTCTGTACCTTTCGGCCAACGAATTCGCCGGCGAGACCTATACAGGGGCGGCTTATGGCTCATTCAGCCGCACCAACATGTACAGCGGCGCGCCGCTGACCTACGCGCTGGGCTACATCGCCTACAACGTGCCCCTCGGCACCAACCTGGTTTTCAGCATGGTGCCGAGCAATAACAATGGAAGCGGCGCCAACGCGGTGCAGCCGGGCCGCCCGAACTATTACGTTTCAGAATCGCTGGGCGCGTTCGCCTTCGAGGTCCGCAAATTCACAGCAGGCGCGAACTGCGGCGCGGGCGGCACGTTCAGCGCGCCGATCCAGGTGAGCCAGACTTCGTACCCGGCGCTCAAGTTCGGCTCCGTGGTACCGCAACCGAATACCTCAATTTTGCTCGACAACATCGACGACCGGATCATGCAGAAGGTGCAATACCGCAAGGTTGCCGGCTCCGAGTCGCTGTGGGTCACTCACAATGTCGACACCGCGTTGGGCCAGACGGCAATGCAATGGGCACAGATCAACGTTACGGGCGACACGGTCACCACTACGCCGGTGCAGCAGCAGATCTACACCCCTGACACGGCGCTCAATCGGTGGATGGGCAGCATCGCCGCCGACAATCAGGGCAACGTGGCGCTGGGTTACAGCACTTCCAGCGGACTCACCCCTAATTTCCCGAGCATCGCGTATTCCGGCCGGCTCGCCACCGACCCGCCGAACACCTTGCCACAGACCGAAGTGCAACTCATCGCCGGCGGCGGCTCCCAAACCAACAACTGCGGCGGCGGTCCCTGCGACCGCTGGGGCGACTACACCGCCATGGCCATCGACCCGTCGGACGATTGCACTTTCTGGTACGTCAATCAGTACTACGACACGCAGGCCAGTGGCACCAGCGGCAATTGGAGCACTCGGATCGGATCGTTCAAATATCCCACGTGCAATGCGCCGTCGCAGCCTGTCGCCTCTCTGGTGTACAAGCCGCTCGAGCCGTGTCGCATCATGGATACGCGCAGCGCTACGCCCGCAAGCGGCGTGCAGGGGCCGATCGCGGGCAATGTTCTCTACGGCATTCCCGGTTTCATCACCGGCGGACAGAGCTGGAGCCAGTACGGCGGAAGTGCCACCGACTGCGGTTTGACCAGCCCGCCCGGTAACTCGATCCATGCGCTGGCTCTGGTTGCGACGATCCTCAATCCGAACTTCGATGCGTATCTGGGAATCAGCGACGTCGGTACCTTGAGTTCCGTGCTGTCGAATGTGGCGCTGAATTACACGCACGGTCAGGGCCTGTCAACGATGTATATCGTGCCGCAGATCGGCAGCAACAGCATCTACTTTGCGATGCCGGCAGGACTGTCGGCGCACCTCATCTACGACGTCGTTGGTTACTTCGTGGTGGCCGATGCCACTGCGCTGCAATGCACTACGCAGTCGTCCGCACCGACGTCGATTGCGGCAACCAACGGGACCGGCAGCGCCACATCGCCGGCCTGTGGCGCGGGCTTTTCTCTGACGGCGGGCAGTTGCGACAGCACTGCAGCTTTCTTAAACCTTGCGCAGGACAAGGCCGCCGGGGGTAACACCACGTGGTTCTGCTCCGCCATCAATCGCGGCGGCTCCGCGGCCAACCTCACCGCGAGAGCGACCTGCTGCCGGGTACCGGGAAAATGATGTAACGTAGTCGCAAAAGGCATCAAGGAGCATCCGATGCATCATCCGCTGCAGTCGTACGTGCGGTAGAGCGATAGTCCGGCAACTTTCATGGTATGTCTCCCATGAGCTTGGCGAAATTCAAGGTACTGCTGCTGATGAGCGCTGCGCTGCTGTCGCCGCTCGCGGCGACAGCGCAACTGCCGCAGCAAGGTCCTAAACTTGTCGGCAGCAGTGCAGTGGGAATCTCCCTGCAGGGGATATCGGTGTCGACGTCCAGCGATGGCAACACGGCCATCGTCGGCGGTTACGGCGACAACGCCAATGCCGGAGCGGCGTGGGTCTACATTCGCAGCGGCGTCACCTGGAGCCAGCAGGGGCCCAAGCTGGTGGGCGCCGGGGCGACCGGCAACGCTAAACAAGGCATCTCCGTGAGCCTTTCCGCGGATGGCAACACGGCCATCGTCGGCGGCTATGAAGACGATTCCCTCATCGGCGCGACCTGGGTTTTCACCCGTGCTGGCGGCATCTGGACGCAACAGGGTCCGAAGCTGGTGGGCACCGGCGCAACGGCCAACGCGCAGCAAGGCTATGTGGTCAGCCTCTCCCGTGACGGGAACACTGCCGTCATCGGCGGCTACGGCGACAACGGCGGTGTTGGCGCAGTGTGGATCTTTGCGCGCAGTGGTGGGGTCTGGACCCAGCAGGGCGCCAAGCTGATCGGCACTGGCGCCGTGGGCAGTTCGATCCAGGGAACCGCGGTGTCGCTGTCCGTGGACGGCAACACTGCGCTCGTGGGAGGCGCCAACGACAACTCGTTTGTCGGCGCGGTGTGGGTCTACACGCGCAGTGGTGGTGTCTGGACGCAGCAGGGGGGCAAGATTGTCGGCACCGGCGCAACGGGAGCGGCGCGCCAAGGCATTTCGGTGGCGCTCGCGGGCGACGGCAACACTGCGCTGGTCGGCGGCTACCTCGACAACGCCACCGCCGGCGCGAGCTGGGTATACACACGCAGCGGCGGCGTATGGACACAGCAGGGTTCCAAGCTGGTCGGCTCCGGTGCCGTGGGCAATGCTCGGCAGGGCTACTCGGTGGCGCTGTCCGATGACGGCAACACCGGCGCCGTGGGCGGCTATGCCGACAATGCGAACGCCGGCGCCGCGTGGATGTTCAGTCGTAGCGGGTCAGTGTGGACCCAGCTGGGTTCGAAGCTCGTCGGCACTGGGGCGGTCGGCGCGGCCTTGCAGGGCGCGTCGGTGGCGCTGTCGGGCGACAGCGCCACCGCCATCGTCGGCGGATACGGCGACAATTCCGGCATCGGGGCGGCATGGGTGTACTCATCGGTCGTCGCCTCGCTGGCGAGCGACCTGGTGTACACACCGATCGGCCCCTGCCGAATCATGGACACACGCCATGCCACGCTCGCCAGCGGCGTGCAAGGACCGCTGCAAGGCAATATCCTCTACCAGATCCCCGGCTTCATTCAGGCCGGGCAGAACTGGGGCCCGTACGGGGGCACCGGCGCCTCTGATTGCGGACTGACCAATCCCCCCGGTCCCGCGATCCACGCGGTGGCGATCGTGGTCACGATCCTGGCTCCCAACTTCGATGCCTATCTGGGCGTCAGCGACTTCAACGAGCTCAACACGGTGCTCGCGAACGTGGCGCTCAACTACACCCGCGGCCAGGGTCTGTCGACGATGTACATTGTTCCGCAGATTGCCACCAACAACATCTACTTCGCGATGCCCCCACAGCTGGTGGCGCATCTCATCTATGACGTCGTTGGCTATTACGTCGCGCCAACCACGTCGGCGCTGCAGTGCACTACGCAGAGCTCGGCGGCATCTTCGATCGCCGGCCTGGGCGGGACGGGCACTGCGACATCGCCCGCGTGCAGCGCCGGCTTCTCGCTGACCGGAGGCAGCTGCGACGGCGGCACCGGTCTCAAACTCGTTTCGCACGAGGCGACGCTCGGCGACACTGCGTGGTTCTGTTCCGCGATCAATGCGAGCGGAGCGCCGTCGCTATTGACCGCGACCGCGAAGTGCTGCCGCGTTCCCGGCAAATGACCGGCACCACCAACTATTTCAGGTGGCGCGCAAGCCGGCGCGATAAGAGCGTACATGGATTGGAGATCCGCAAATGAATCTAGCGAAGCGAAGCAGCATCGCCGCCGTGGCGCTGGCGATTGCCCTGGTGAGTAGCACCGGCGGCGCCGCACCGCCCGCCGTTGCGGATGCCGCCAAGCCACCGCCGGTGCCGAGCGTGCTGCCGTTGACACGGTTTTATCCCGCGAAGCTGCCCTCCTCGCCCGCCGGAAGCATCGACGAGCCGGACGTATGGACCGCCAAGGTCCAGGGCCTGCTGGCCGCGGCACCGCCGATGCTGCAGCAAGGCCTGCTGGACTCGCGGACGCTGCAGGATTTCAATGCCGGTATCGCTCTCATCCGGCAGATGCAGGAAGGGTTGCTCAAGCAGGCCGCGCGCGACCTTAAGAGCAGCAGCATCGCCAGTGGCCGCGTCGGCCCCAAGGCGCTCGGCGATGCGTCCAATCTGGTCTATAAGCCGCTCGAGCCGTGCCGGATCATGGACAGCCGTAATGCCACGGCGGGTAGCGGCGTCCAGGGCCCCATTTTGGGCAACGTGCTCTACCATGTGCCGGGCTTCATCAATGGCGGGCAGAACTGGGGGCAGTACGGTGGCAATCCCGCGTCGGACTGCGGACTGACCAGTCCACCCGGCAACGCCATTCACGCGATTGCCCTCGTGGTCACGATCCTGGCGCCGAACTTTGATTCTTTGCTCGGCGTCAGCGACATCAATAACCTCAATTCAGTGTTGTCTCAGGTCGCCCTGAACTACACGCGCGGCCAGGGACTGTCGACGATGTACATCGTGCCCCAAGTCTCCACCAACAACATCTACTTTGCCTTCCCGCCGCAACTGGTGGCGCACCTCATCTTCGACGTGGCTGGCTACTACGTGCTGTCCGACGCCACGCCACTGCAATGCACGACCCAGTCCTCGGCCCTGGTATCGATCCCGGGCTCCGGCGGCACCGGCAGCGCGACATCTCCAACCTGTGCCGCCGGCTACACGTTGACCGGCGGTAACTGCGACAGTTCCTCGTTCAACATGAACCTCGTCTCGCACGAAGCCACGATTGCCGACACCGCGTGGTTCTGTTCCGCGATCAATTCCGGCGTGTCGGTCGCGAACCTGACCGCTTCGGCGAAGTGCTGCCGAGTTCCGGGAAAGTAAGCCCAGAACACGAAGCACGCTTCTCGATAGAGTCGCCTGCCCGTGGCGACTTCCTTGATGCCGGGCTATGCTCCCGCAACTTGAAAGGAAGCACCGTTGGCGTGGGCCCCTTCCCTTGTCACCGGTCCCCGTGGTGAACCGATGACGTTTCGCGGCCTGTTGCTCGTGCTTTCTCTCGCGATGCTGCTGGCCTTTGCTGGCGCTGCGTCCCATGCGCAGGGCACGTCGACAACCAGTGCGTCTGCTCCGCGAACCGCCCCCCATGCGCCATCGCCGGCCAAGGTGCAGGGACCGGGCGATGTCCGCGTCGGGGTGTTCCTGTATTCAGTCCAGGAACTCGACATCGCCCGGCATACGTTTCGTGTGTCGTTCAATATCTGGTGGCGCTATCGCAGCGACGACTTCGACCCTATCGCCTCGCTTCAAGTGGTCAATGCGCGCCTAGTGAGCGTTACAGTCGACGACAAGCGCCGGCTTGCCGATGGCGAGACCTATGTCGCCGCGCGCGTCGAAGCCACGATCGAGCGCATCCTCGACGCGGGCGCGTTTCCTTTCGACAGCCATCGTCTGCGCATCGAGATCGAGTCGCCGTATCCGGACGACTACCTGAGATATGTCGTCGACACGGCTGGGAGCATGCTCGACCCCGAAGTGTATTCGCCCGGTTGGAAGATCACCGAATTTGCACTGCACGATGAACGCAAGCACTACCAGACGAACTTCGGACTGCCCGAGCAAAGCAACGCCAAGTACTCGCGCGCCGTGGTCGAAGTGACGGCGCGGCACGTGGGATGGACGCATGCGATCGACTACTTCATCGGCTTCATCACCAGTGTTCTGATCTGCCTCGCGGGCTTTCTGGTCAATCCGCGCTTATTGCCGGCGCGGGCAACGATGATCGGCACCGCCGTGTTCGCCGCGGTTGGCAACAAGTACATCGTCAACTCGTTGACCACCGACGCCAGCTTTAGTGCGCGACCGGTCAATGTGGTGGTCGTCACTTCGTTTTCGATGGTGCTGATTTTGCTCCTGACCTCGATTGCCTGCGAGCGCATGATCGAAGCCGGCAATCCCGAGCGGGCGTTCAGGACCAATCGCGTCATCGGCATGGCGTCGGCGTGCGGATGCCTGCTGGTGACGTTATATGTCGTCTGGATTGCCACCCACCCATAGGGAATCGCGGCGCCCGACTTCCGATTCCTCCTACAGGCTTCGGTACTTTCGCTGACGTGCGATTCGGCGCTCTACTTATTGGCAGGGCCGACGGCAGGCGCGAATATGAGGTCGCCTATCAAGCACCGGAGTATGAAATGGTCGCCGTCTCGTGGTTCCTCATCATTGGAATGGTCTGCTATCTCGGATCGATGTTCTATACGCTGGTATTGGCGATCGTCCTGGACGACGATAGTTCGGACAGTCTCGCCGCGACGTCGAGCGCCGTCGATCATTCTACCGATGAAACACTCAGTAACTACGGCGCGCGTACGCCCAGCGTTGCCATTTAAAGACAGCCATGGCCACTGCCAACGAAACTAGCGGATCCAAATGTGGCAACCCGGCATGCGCGTGTCGTGTCTCGGCGTCGCAAACGTGCTGCAGCGTCTCCTGCACCGTTGCGACGCTCCCGCCGTCGACAGTGAAAGCGTCGGCACCCGCGTCTGACCACGCATGCGAATGCGGTCATGCGGAGTGCACTTCGACGGCAAAGCGCTGAACTCGCTATTCCCGATCATCTCTGAGCCAGCGCGCCGCTAAACGCCGCTGGCTTTTTATATTGGCGGCGCGCTTTGCTGAACGGGCGCCGTTACGAATTTCCCTCAGAATCGATACCATCCGATCAGGACGGACGTTGCCCGGCACATCACGGCGTTGCCAATGTTCACCGCGCTTGCCTTGTTGAAGCGCCTTCCGTTGCTTTCGTACAGTCAGGCGGCCATTGAAAGGTTGGCACCGATCCAGGCCAGCCAGGTCAGCGGCGAAGGCTGGCTCGAGTCATGTCAGCATCCGCGTGGCGTTGAACTTCGAGCACCCACAGATACGCCTGGAGCGCCCCTTTGCGTATTCCGGCGAAGTTGACCGCTGAATCCGACGATGATGACCGCGTGGAG
>JBDTLK010000160.1:0-8038 GCA_039934835.1 Edaphobacterium sp. (SeqCode)
CCGAGGCGACTTCGCTGGCGCAGACGCGCTACGTCAACGAGGAGATCGAGGCGATACTTCAACGGCTCGTCGACAAGGCCGGTGCGGACATCGGCAGGGCATCGAGCGGTATCGTCTTCATTGACGAAATCGACAAGCTCAAGTCGTCCGATGGCGAGGTCCGCGGCAATTCCGGCGAAAGCGTGCAGCACGCGCTGCTCAAGATCATGGAAGGCTCGCAGGTAAAGCTTGGCAATGGGCAGTACATCGACACGACCAACATCCTGTTCATCTGCGGTGGCGCGTTCGTCGGCCTCGACAAGATCATGTCGCAGACGCACGGTTACGGTTTCATCACCTGGTCGAAGGACGACAGCCAGAAAATCCTCGACCGGCTCAACACGCGGGTCAAGCCCACCGACCTGTTCACCTTCGGGCTCATTCCGGAGTTCACGGGCCGGCTGCCGATCATCGCCAATTTCCAGGATCTGACGCGCGCGATGCTGGTCCGCATCATGGTCGAGCCGAAGAATTCCATCTACAGCCAGTTCCAGGACATCTTCAGGAACGAGGGGGTCGAGCTGACGGTCGAGAAAAAAGTCTTCGAGCAGATCGCCGAGCTCGCCTTCGAGTACAAGACCGGCGCGCGCAGCCTGCGCGGCATCTTCGAGGAACTGATTACGCCGATATTATTCCTGGTGCCCGATCATCCGGACATCCGCAAGGTGACGATACCGTCGCTGTTCGGCGATGCGACTTTGGTTCGACAAGTCTAGACGTCAGATTAGGGTCATTCCGCCTTGGCGCCCACGTCTTTGGCGATCTTCGACCATTTGCCGATCTCGGAGCGAATGAAACGACCGAACTCCTCCGGAGTGTCGACCACCGGATCGAGTCCGCCGCCGATCAGTCGCTCACGCACGGCTGGCATTGCCATGACTTTCGCCAGCGCCTGGTTCAGGCGCTTCACGACTTCGGGCGGCATGCCCGCGGGACCGACCAGCCCCTGCCAGGCGATCGCTTCGTAGCCAGCCAATCTGCCCTCCGCAATCGTCGGAAGCTCCGGATAGATCGCGGAGCGCTTGGGACTGGCGACGGCCAGCGCGCGCAACCTGCCGGTCTTCACGTGTGGCATGAGGTTGGCCTGGTCGGCGATGACGAGCTGAACGCTGCCGCCCAGCAGATCGGTCACCATCGGGCCGCCGCCCTTGTAGGGCACGTGAACCAGGTCGGTACCGGTCAGCGACTTCATGAGTTCGGTGGCCAGGTGCGGCATGCTGCCGCTGCCTGCGGACCCGTACGATAGCTTTCCCGGATTGGCCTTGGCATAGGCAACGAGCTCGGCGACGGAATTGACGGGCACGGAAGGATGCACCACAAGAACGTAATTGACGTCGACGGTGTGCATGATCGGCGTGAAGTCCCTGACGGGGTCATACGGCATTTTCGGGTAAATGCCCACGTTGATCGCGAGCGACGCAATATTGCCCAGCAGCAGCGTGTAACCGTCAGGAGCGGCCTTGGCGACCAGGTCGGCGCCGATCATTCCGCTCGCGCCGGCGCGATTGTCGATGACGACCGGCTGGCCCAGCGCCTCGGACAGCGGCTCCTGCACGACGCGCGCGTAGAAATCCACGGCGCCGCCCGGGGGAAACGGCACGATGATGCGGATCGGCTTCGAAGGATAGGACTGCGCCAAGGCACTGGCGGCCGTCAACGCAAAACCTGCAGCCAGAGTCATTCTGGCCAGCCAACGCAACGTCATTGCTCCTCCCGGTTCTCCATGGCCTTGCTGCAGGCCAAGTCTGCCTCATGCATTCGAATCTTCGATGTCAGTCTAAACTACTCGCTGTTCCGGTGGAAACGGCAGCGATGAACACGACGATTTCAAGACTCGAATGCTGGGTGCTGCGCGCGCCCATCGCCGTCCCGGTCGCCAATGCATTTGGAGCAATGACCAATCGCCCGGCGGTATTTCTCCGCGTGTCGTCGAGCGACGGTGCGTGGGGCTGGGGGGAGGTGTTCTGTAATTTCCCGCAGGTCGGCGCCGAACATCGGGCGCGCTTGGCCGAGAGTATTTTTGCGCCGCTGCTCGCCGGCGCGGCAACCGACGAACCGCGCGCAGTCCGCGCCTTGCTCGAGCGGCGCACGCGCCAGATGGCGATTCAATGCGGCGAACCCGGACCATTCGCGCAAATTACGGGCGCCATCGATCAGGCGCTCTGGGACATTGCCGCGCGTCGCGCGGGCCAGCCGCTGTGGCAGCATCTCGCTGGCCAAAATGTCTTGCGCGTCTACGCCAGCGGCATCGGCCCGGACGCGGTTGTGGAGACGGCGCTCGCCAAACGCGGCGAGGGCTACACCGCGTTCAAGCTGAAGGTGGGATTCGGCGTGGCGCGCGACCGCGCGAATCTCGCGGCGCTACGCGAAGCACTGGGCGACGCCGCAACCATCATGACCGATGCCAACCAGGCGTGGTCTCCGGAAGTCGCGGCGACGCGGATTGCCGAACTTGCGCAGTTCAATCCCCATTGGATCGAGGAGCCGATTGGCGCCGACCAGCCGGCCGCCGCGTGGCGTGAGGTGGCGCACCACAGCGCCATAGCCCTCGCCGCGGGCGAGAACATGCGCGGCGACGCCAGTTTTTTGGAGGCACTGGCCGCGGCTTACCTGAAATTCGTCCAGCCTGACGTTGGCAAGTGGGGCGGAATCAGCGGCTGCATCGACGTCGCTCGCAGTGCTGCGCAGCACGGCGTCGGATTCTGTCCCCACTGGCTCGGTGGCGGCGTGGGATTGGCGGCGTCGATGCATTTGGTGGCGGCAGTGGGCACCGCGCAAAGTTTTGCCGAGGTC
Source organism: Edaphobacterium sp. (SeqCode) (assembly GCA_039934835.1). Lineage (GTDB taxonomy): Bacteria > Pseudomonadota > Gammaproteobacteria > Burkholderiales > Casimicrobiaceae > PALSA-1003. The sequence continues at coordinate 2,833 of JBDTLK010000160.1, forward strand.
GATGCCAATCCCAATCCGCTGCGCGAAGAGGTCGCGGTGTTCGCGATCAACAACGGTCGAGTGGTCCTCTCCGATGCGCCGGGGCTCGGCGTGGAGCCGGATCTGCGCCGGCTGGCGCGCTTCGTGGTGTAACCTCGTCTCGAAGCGTGGTGAAGATCCGTGTAGAGTTCGCGCTCGACCGTGGAAAAGACCGGCGCGTGCCGTGTCGCCAGGACCGAACTCGGTCATCATGGCGCGGCCGAGAGCAAACTAGCAGAGGTATTGTCCAGGCGCCTCGAAACAAATGCCCTGGCCGCAACGAGACAGGAGGAGATACATGAGCGATTTGACGTTCTGGACGCGTCGCAAAGCCATTGGCGCAGGGCTGGCGGGCATATTCGCGACGGCACTCCCGCGCGTCGCCGCCGCGGCGACGATTCTGCGCTGGGCGACCGTGCTTCCCGCCAATCATCCGCAGGTAGCGATGATGGAAAGCGTGGCCAAGCAGGTAAAGGACGAGACCGGCGGCTCGGTGGAAATCCAGATCTTTCCCGCGGGACAGCTCGGCTCGTCGCGCGATCTCATCGAAGCCGCTTCGTCCGGCGCGGTCCAGGTGGTCGACGAAGGCGCCGCCCAGTTCGGCCAGTTCGTGCCTCAGTTCTCCATTCTGGAGGCCCCTTACATCTGGCGTGACGAGAAGCACATGCGCCGCGTTTTGAATTCGCCGATCATGGACGAGATGAGTGCGCAACTGGTGGCCAAGCGGCAGATGCGCGTCATCGGCTCGACCTACTATGGCAAGCGCCACGTCACGTCGGGCAGCAAGGCGATTCACACCGTGGACGACATGAAGGGATTCAAGTTGCGTATTCCGGAAGTCGATACATTTCGCGCAATGGCGGAGGCGTGGGGGGCGAAGCCGACGCCGCTGAATTTCGGCGAACTGTATCTGGCGCTGAGTCAGGGTGCCGTCGACGGCCAGGAGAATCCGCTGCCGACCATCCAGAGTGGAAAATTCAACGAGGTACAGAAATACCTGATACTTACCGGGCACATCCTCACGCCGCGCCTCATCGTCATCAACGAAGGTGTCTGGCAGGCGATGAGCGCGAAGGAGCGACAGTCGCTCAAGGCCGCCATCGACAAGTTCTCGCAGGTGCAGGACAACGAGATCCTGGCGCAGGAAGCCAAGCTGGTCGACACCTTCAAGGCCGGGGGGATGACGGTGATCCAGCCGGATATCGAAAGCTTCCGCAAGCCCGTGCTGGCGAGCGTTCCCGCCAAGTTCGAAGCCAAGTGGGGCAAGGGATTCTGGGAGCGCATCGCCGCGTATTGAGCGCACTGAGGGGACGGCGGCACGCGTTGCCGCTCGCCCGTCACCACGGAGTCCTGATGCTTCGTCGACTCGTCGGCGCCTTCGACACGGTCGCCCTTTACATCGCCTGCATTCTGGTCGTCGCGTTGCTCGGCTGCGTGATGCTCGGTGTCATTACTCGCACGCTCGGCGATCCGCTCATCTGGACTGACGAGCTCTCGCGTTTCCTGATGGTCTGGCTCGCCGTCTTCGGCTGGATACTCGCGAGCCGCAAGCGCATCCACGTGCGCATCCGCTATTTTCAGGACCTGCTCCCTGTTCACTGGCATCGGACGGTGGAGTTTGCGATCCAGTTCGCAACGATGCTCCTGGGCGCCTTTGTCTTCTGGTACAGCTTAGGATTGGTGGCCAAGAACATCGACCTCGAAGCGACTTCGCTGCCGATCGTGATGGCGTGGATGTACGTGCCGATGCTGCTGGCGGGCCTCGTTACTGCGGTGCAGGGGGCGCACGAAGTGGTTGAAGTCGTGCGCCGACGCAAACTTCCCGCGCCAGGCGATGAGCCGGTGATCGAATGAATCATCTCATGCTCGAGATCGTCGGGGTCTGGCTGGTCGCGATCCTGATCGGGCTGCCGCTGTTCGTTTCGATGGGGCTCGCCGGATTCGCGTTTGTGCTGCTTGGCGGCCTGTCGCCGACCATCATTCCGCAGAAGATGGCGCAGGCCATGAACTCTTTTCCCATCGTCGCCGCGCCGCTGTTCATCCTAATGGGGAATCTGCTCGGCGCAGCGAAACTCACCGACCGCATCGTGCGCTTCGCGACGTCGCTGGTCGGCTCGTTGCGCGGCGGCTACGCGCACGCCAGCATCCTGTCGAGCATGATTTTCGCGGGCATGGTCGGCTCGGCGGTGGCGGACGCAGCGGGCACTGGCGCGGTCGAAGTGCGCGCGATGAAAAAGGCCGGCTATCGTCCGGAGACGGCCGCCGCCATAAGCTCGGCGGCGGCGACCATCGGGCCGATCATCCCGCCCAGTCTGCCGATGGTGATCTACGGCGTCAGCGCCGACGTCTCGGTCGGCCGATTGTTCCTGGCGGGCGTCGTGCCCGGGGCGCTGATGGGTGTGTCGCTGATGATCATGGTCGCGATCATCGCGCCGCGCCAGGGGCTGCCGCGCCACGCTTTCGCCGGACTACGCGACGTCTGGGTCGCCTTCAAGGGCGCGTCATGGGCGCTACTCGCGCCAGTGATCCTGCTCGGCGGCATGTTCAGCGGCCTGTTCACGCCCACCGAAGCGGCGGCGGTCGCCGACATCTACGCGCTGTTTCTCGGCTTCGTCGTCTATCGCACGCTAAGCGTCAAGGAAATCCCCGCAATCCTTATCAACACCGCGGAAACGACCGGCATCGTGATGGTCCTGGTGATGGTCGCCGGCGCGCTCGGTTGGTGCATGTCCATTTCGCGCATTCCGCAGACCGTCGCGCCGGCCTTGGTCGCGGCGATCCACCAGCCGCTAGTATTCCTGTTCGCGTCGAACCTGATCCTGCTCGTCGTCGGGTGCTTCATGGAAACGCTGGCCGCGTTGCTGATTCTGATCCCCATCCTTGTACCCGCGGCCATCGGCTTCGGCATCGACCCGGTGCAATTCGGGCTGATCATGATCTTCAACCTCATCCTGGGCACCATTCATCCGCCCATCGGTGTGGTGCTGTTCGTCATGGCCCGTATCGCCGAAATCAGCTTCGAGAAAATATCGCGCGCCATTCTGCCGTGGCTCGTGCCGCTGTTGATCGTTCTGGTCGCGATCACGGTCTGGCCGCCGCTCACGCTCTGGCTGCCCAACCACCTCATGAACAAGTGAGCGCCACAGCCCGGTGCGCGAGGTTCAACGACCGCAATCGGTTTGACTGGCGCGGCCAAGGTCCAGATACGTACGTAACTGCGAAGGATGCCTGACATGCAATTTGCGAGATCCAAGTTGCCGCCGGTATTGCTGGTGCTGCTGGCAAGTTCCTGCGGCGGCGGTTCAGATTCGTCCACGGACGCTGGTGCGCAGGCTCCGCTATCGGTGGTCGTCATCGGTGACTCGATTGCGGCGGGCGAAGGCATCAACTACGGCTACGTCTACTCCACCGGCTTCCCCAACAAGTGGACGGGCGGCAGCGACAACCCGGTCTGGCAGGGCAACTATCAGCTATGTCACGACTCGGTATTCGCTTACGGTGACGTCCTGGCGCCGATGCTCTCCGCGACATTGACTAAGTTCGCCTGTACCGGCTCGACCTACGATAACGGCATCGCCTTCGACCGGCGTGCCGACGCACTGTTCTACCGCCCGGCCCAGTTCGGCAACTGGCTGGGCATGACCAACCTGAACGCGCAATACGACCTCGCCAAGCCGGATGTCGTGATCGTCACGTTCGGCGCCGACGACGTCAGCTTCGCCGATATCGTCACCTTCTGCGCGACCGGATACACCGACGCCAATGAGGTAGCCGCACTCGGCCAACTCGCCAATCCGTCACAGCAACTGCGCAGAAATTTCGCGCGGAAGTTTCCGACTGCCGACGCGTGGCAGCATCGGCCGCCGCGAGCGCTCGAGTCATCGTATTGCACCGCCGCCAATCCCGGGGCGCCAATCAACAGCCTGTTCTGGGATCCGATCAACAGCGGGCAGATCACCGGCCACTACAAGGACATCGTCGCGGCCATCCAGCAACGCGGAACCCAAGCCGGCAAGGTACCGAAGATCATTTTCACGACCTACCACCAGCCGATGCCGTCGCCGGGGCAATCTGACGAGTGCCTCGACCTCGGCGATCTCGAGCGCGGTGAGATCAATTACCTCATCAGCCTCGAAAATACCTTGAAGAGCACGCTCATCGCGGCGGTGAGCGGACTCAATGGAGTGACCATTGCCGACATGTCCAACGTCGTGCAGGGACACGAGTATTGCACCGGCGATCCCTGGGCTTATGGCCTGAGCGTGCTACTGCTCAACGATGACAGTCTGGCGCCGTTCCATCCGACGCCCGCAGGCCAGGCGGCCTACGCGGCAGTGCTCAAACAGAGCTTCGCGTCACGCTAAACGCGCCCAGGACGCGCGCAACCGCGCTCGCGAGGACTGCGTGACGCCGGTTGTACCTGCGCTTCGACGGCGCCGCGACATTGGTCTTGACGGGTTCGGAGGGCTGCCGGCGTGGCCCCGCGACCACCAGCAGCGATACGCCGCACTGCGGGCAGTATTTGTGCAGCTCCGCCATGAGCGCACTGCTTGGCGACGACGATGGCGTCAGGCCGCCTTCCGGCGACGGTTAGTGGCGAGGATCTGGCAGACCGCCTGTGTGACCTGCACTGTCGTCGCGTCGCCGCCGAGGTCGCGCGTGTGTAACGCGGGGTTCGCGGTGACGTGTTCGATGGCGCTCATCACGCGCTTGGCGGCATCCACTTCGCCCAGGTGCTCCAGCAGCATCACGACCGACCAGAAGGTGCCGACCGGATTGGCCAGGCCCTTGCCCATGATGTCGAAGGCCGAACCGTGGATCGGCTCGAACATGGACGGGTAGCGGTGCTCCGGATCGATGTTGGCGGTGGGTGCGATGCCCAGGCTGCCGGCGAGGGCCGCGGCCAAGTCGCTCAGGATGTCGGCGTGCAGGTTAGTGGCGACGATGGTGTCGAGCGAGGCCGGCTTATTGATCATCCGCGCCGTCGAAGCGTCGACGAGTTCCTTGTCCCAGGTGACGTCCGGGAACTCCTTCGAGATCTGCAGCGCGATCTCGTCCCACATCACCATCGCATGGCGCTGGGCGTTGCTCTTGGTGACCACCGTCAGCAGTTTGCGGGGACGCGACTGGGCCAGCCTGAAGGCGAAGCGCATGATTCGCTCCACGCCGGCGCGGGTCATCATCGACA
>JBDTLK010000161.1:0-7719 GCA_039934835.1 Edaphobacterium sp. (SeqCode)
ATTCTCTCGTCGATGTCGCGCGCCAACTGCTTCATCGTGCTGGACACCGACACGGGTAACGTCGCCGCCGGCGAGATGGTAGCGGTGCAACTGCTCGAAGGGTTGCTGTAGCACCTATCGCGCCGACATTCGCCGAGGCGCTGGCCTACTGGTGGAAACTGGGCTGGATCAGCTTCGGCGGTCCCGCCGGCCAGATCGCGATCATGCATCACGAGCTGGTCGAACGGCGGAGGTGGATTTCCGAAGCGCGATTTCTGCACGCGCTGAATTTCTGCATGGTGCTGCCGGGTCCGGAAGCACAGCAGCTTGCGACCTACATCGGCTGGTTGCTGCACCGGACACGGGGCGGCATCGCCGCGGGCACGCTATTCGTATTGCCGTCGTTGCTGGTGCTCATCGCGCTATCGTGGGTGTACATGGCCTATGGCAACGTTCCGGCGATCGCCGGCATCCTCTACGGGGTCAAGCCCGCGGTGACCGCCATCGTGCTGCACGCGGCGTGGCGCATCGGCTCGCGTGCGCTCAACTCGCCACCGCTGTGGGCGATTGCCGCAGGCGCATTCGTCGCGATCTATTTTTTCAGCGCTCCCTTTCCGGCCATCGTGCTGGCGGCGGGCGTACTTGGCGCGCTAGGAGGCCGCTACGCACCCCGCCAATTCGCGACCGGCGGCGCGCACGTTGCCAAGGACGCGCCGCCTTTGCCGGCGGTCATCGACGATGCGACGCCGGCGCCCCAGCACGCGCGCTTCAGCGCGGCGCGTTTCGCAACAGTCGTCACGCTCGGCGTACTGCTCTGGGGCGCATCACTGGCAGCGCTCGCCTGGGCCACGGGCGCGGACGCAGCGCTGACCCAGATGGGCTGGTTCTTCACCAAGGCGGCGCTGCTGACCTTTGGCGGCGCGTACGCAGTGCTGCCCTACGTCGTGCAGGGTGCCGTGGAGAACTACGGTTGGCTCACTGCAGCGCAGATGATCGACGGCCTGGCTTTGGGCGAGACCACTCCCGGCCCGCTGATTATGATCGTGACTTTCGTCGGTTTCGTCGGCGGGTGGAGCAAGCAGGTGTACGGTGCGGACGCGCTGTTCGTCGCTGGCGCGGCCGCCGCGTGTGTTGCGACCTGGTTCACATTCCTGCCGAGCTTCGTGTTCATCCTCGCCGGCGGGCCCGTGGTCGAATCGACGCACGGCCAATTGCGGTTCACCGCGCCGCTTACCGGCATCACCGCCGCGGTAGTCGGCGTCATCGTCAATCTGGCGGTGTTCTTCGCCTTGCACGTGCTCTGGCCGGCTGGCTCGGGCGGCAGGTTCGACTGGGTCGCGTTGTTGATCGGCATCGGCGCGGTCACCGCGCTGTTGCGCTGGAAGGTGGGGGTGATTGCCGTGATCCTGGCAGGCGCCGCGATCGGGCTGGCGCTCGCGCTGCTGCGCGGCGCCTTGAGCTAACGATGCGAAGCGAGCAAGGTGCCGTTGCGCGGATGCGCGATGCCGAGCAGTGACGCCGGCGGCGCTGGCCGCTCATCGCGGCTGTCCAGCAAGAGTTCGGTCTGCACTGGACGCCCATCGTTCATGTCGAGGTGGGCAAGCCAGCGTGCGCCGCCGCGCCACGCGAGCAGCGTGAGCGTCACGCCGGCCAGCATGAGCCCCAAGTGCGCCGAGGTCCGTTGCGTGCCATCGCCCGACAGCCACGAGTTCACCGCGATCGCGACCAGGGACATGCCGATGAACAGGGCGTACATGCAAAGCTGCGCGGCGAACAGGGGCCACGTATAGCGGTAACGCACGTTGACAGCGACTGGGTCCGGCAACTGCGCGAGCTCAGTAGCGCGATGCTTCCGGTCGATGGCGATATCCATGATGGAAGTCCTTGGAGTTGTGTTAGACAGGCACTCGGCCCGGGCCGAGAGTCTCTATTCGGGCGAAGCCGGTCAGTAGTAGCGGCCGCCGACCGCGCGTTCGAGGTAGCGAATGCGCTCTTCGATCTCAAACATGTCCTGTGAACCGCTGAGCCACACCTCGCGGTCGCGCTGCTGCTGGCGGTAGACCCACCGGTCGAGGCGTTCGAACAGGGAGACGTACGCGTGCTTGCGCTCGCCGCCGCGCGCTGCCGCGGCGATTGGCCGCGGTTGCGCTTCCGCTTGGAACCTGCCAAGAATTTCCGTGAACGCGACTCGCGCCCACGCACCGGTGACCGCGGTCTCGCCGAAGTGAAAGTTGATCGCTTTCATGTCCTGCTCCTTGAGGCCTTGTGGGCCTTGCGTGTGCCCGCTGGATAGGCAGCACACCGTGGAGTCAATCTAGGGGCGAGGTCCTCCTGCGTCCAATCGCATTTTTGGAAGCGGTCGATCAGTTTGCCGGATGCCGCGTCGGTTCAAGGGGCCACGGCAAGCGCCAGGCTCGGAGCGCGGATCGCGCTGCGACAGAAACTAGCGTCTGCCTGCTGTCAGCACACCCTGCACGTCGCGCACCAGCAGCAGCGCGCGCTTGAGCCGCTCGAGATCGGCGACTTCCAGCGTGAACGACATGCGCGCCTGGAGATTGCGCGACAGCGTGTTCACCGCGGTCACATTGATCTTCTCGCGCGAAAACACTTCCGACACGTCGCGCAGTAATCCGGTTCGATCCATTGCCTCGACGATGACGTCGACCGGAAACACCTCCTCGCGGCGCGTGCCCCAGTCGGCGGTGATCAGGCGCTCGGCCTGCTTCTCGCGCATGCGGGCAACGTTGGTGCACGACTGGCGATGAATGGTGATGCCCTTGCCGCGGGTGACGAAGCCGACGATCGGATCCGGCGGCGCGGGCTTGCAACAACGCCCGAGCCCCGTCATCAGCCGATCGACGCCAACGATCAGGATGCCGCTGCCGGAGCCTGCCGACTGGCTCTGCCGCAGCGCGGGCAATGCCTCGACCGCAGTCGCCGGCGCCGAAGTGGGATGGGCGACGGCCTGGATCGCAGCTTGCAGTTGGCGTGTGTTGAACTCGGCGCGCGCCACTGCCGCGAAGAATTCGTCGAGCTTGGCGAAGCCACCTTCGTGCGCGACGGCTTCGAGATTCAGCGCGGTCATGCCCGAGCGAGCGAGTTCGCGCTCGACCATGGCGCGGCCCTGCGCCATGGTCTCCTCGACCTGCTGCGCCTTGAACCATTGGCGCACCTTGGCGCGCGCGTGGCGGCTGTGCACGTAACCGAGATCGGGATTGACCCAGTCGCGCGACGGGCCGCCCTGCTTCACCGCCACGATCTCGACCTGCTGGCCGCTCTTGAGCGCGTAGTTGAGCGGTACCATGGCGCCGTCAACGCGCGCCCCGCGGCAGCGATGACCGAGGCTGGTGTGCACCGAATAGGCGAAGTCGACCGGGGTCGCGCCGCGCGGCAGATCCACCACGCGGCCCTGTGGGGTCAGCACGTAGATCGCGTCGGTGAACAGGCTCGACTTGAATTGCTGCAGCCACTCGCCGCCATCGGCGACCGCATCCTTCCAATCAAGCACCTGGCGCAGCCATGCAATCTTCTCGTCGTAGCCCGGATCGCGCCGATTGGCGCTGGCGCCTTCCTTGTAACGCCAGTGCGCCGCGACGCCGTATTCGGAGTGCTGGTGCATCTCGTGCGTGCGGATCTGCACTTCGAGGGGCTTGTCCTCGGGACCGATGACGGCGGTGTGCAGCGAGCGGTAGTCGTTGCCCTTGGGCTTGGCGATGTAGTCGTCGAATTCCCGCGCCAGCGGCACCCACTGGTTGTGCACCACGCCCAGCGCGGCGTAGCAATCCTTGACGTCGTCGACGAGAATGCGCACCGCGCGGATGTCGTACACCGAGTCGATGCCGCTCTGCTTGCGCCGCATCTTGTTCCAGATGCTGTAGATGTGTTTCGGACGTCCGGACACATCGGCCTTGATGCCAGCGGCGAGCAGGTCGCGTTTCAGCGTCGCCTTTACTTCCTCGATGTAATGTTGGCGGTCGAGTCGGCGCTCGTCGAGCAGCCTGGCGATCTGCTTGTAGGTCTCGGGTTCGAGCGCGCGCAGCGCGAGGTCCTCGAGCTCCCACTTGAGCTGAAACACACCCAGGCGATTGGCGAGCGGCGCGAACAGGTCCTGCGTTTCGCGTGCGGCCTGCGCCCGCGCTTCGGAATCGCCGACGGTCAGGAAGCGCAGCGCCTGCGTGCGTTCGGCCAGCTTGATGAGCACAACACGGATGTCGCCGACCATCGCCAGCAGCATCTTGCGCAGGTTCTCGGCCTGCGTATCGCCGGCGTCCTTGGCGCCGCCCTCGGTCGCGGCGCGGATCGCGCCCATGCGCGCCACGCCGGCGACGATATCGGCGATCTCCGCGCCGAACCGTTCGGCAAAGGCCGCGCTACTGAAGCCGGCGATGTGCGGCACGCCGATCAGCACCGCCGCGCGCACCGAGCCGGCGTCGAGATTAAGTCCGGCGACGATGGCGGCGGTGCCAAGCGCGCGATCGAGCCACGGCTCGCCGTCGGCGGTGACATGATCCCCGTAGTGTTCGCGCGCGTAGGTCACCGCGAGCCCGATCGCGGCGCGTGCATCCTCGCCGTAGAGCGAGCGCGTCTGCTCGAGCCAGGCGGCGAGCGCGGCCGGCGCGGACGCTTGCGCAGCGAAACGGGAGACAGCGACCATGCCGGCGGCGCGCCTACGCCGCGGCTTTGCGAACGACTTCGGCGATGCCCTGCGCGCAGCGGTCGGCCATGTCCTTGTCGCGCGCCTCGACCATTACGCGCAGCACCGGCTCGGTGCCCGACGGGCGCAACAGCACGCGGCCCGATCCGTCGAGCGTCGACATCGCATCGCGCTCGGCGCACTGGATCGCGTGGTTGGAGCGCCACGGAAAACCGCTGCGTATCGGCACGTTGATCAGCCGCTGCGGAAACAGCTGCGCATCGGCGGTCGCCTCGGCCAGCGTCAGCGACTGCTCGCGCAGCGCCCGCAACACTGCCAGCGCGGCCACGATCGCGTCGCCGGTGGTGTGCTTGTCGAGGCAGATGATGTGGCCAGAGTTCTCGCCGCCAAGCATCCAGCCGCGCTGCTGCATCAGTTCCAGCACGTGACGATCGCCGACCGGCGCGCGCGCGAGCGCAATGCCGCGGCGGGAGAGCGCCTGTTCGAAACCGAGATTGCTCATGTGCGTGCCGACCACGCCGTCGGACATCGCGCCGCGCCGCCAGTAGTCCAGCGCGATGACGTAGAGTAGCTCATCGCCATCGTACATGCGCCCCTCGGCGTCGACCATGACCAGGCGATCGCCATCGCCGTCCAGCGCGATGCCCAGGTCCGCCTCATGCTTGACGACCGCGGCCTGCAGGTGCTTCGGGTGGGTCGCGCCGACGTCGGCGTTGATGTTCAGGCCGTCGGGTTCGGCACCGATGGCGATGACTTCCGCACCGAGTTCGTGAAACACCGGCGGCGCGACGTGATAGCCGGCCCCGTGCGCGCAATCGACCACGATCTTGAGGCCCTTCAGGTCGAGCTCGTTGGGGAAAGTGCCCTTGCAGAATTCGATGTAACGCCCGGCAGCGTCGTTGACGCGAAACGCCTTGCCCAGTTCGGCCGAGGGCACGCAGGTCAGCGGGGCGTCCATGCCCTGCTCGATCGCCAGCTCGACCGCATCGGGCAGCTTGGTGCCGGCGGCGGAAAAGAACTTGATGCCGTTGTCTTCGAACGGATTGTGCGACGCGCTGACGACGATGCCCGCCGACAGGCGCAGCGCGCGTGTGAGGTACGCGACCGCGGGCGTCGGCAGCGGACCCGAGAGATAGACGTCGACGCCGGCGGCGGAGAGCCCGGATTCCAGTGCGGCCTCGAGCAGGTAGCCGGAAATGCGCGTGTCCTTGCCGATGAACACCGCCGGCGTTTCGCCCGCGCGGCCCGCCGATTCGGCGGCAAAAACGCGGCCGGCGGCGTAGCCCAGCCGCAGCACGAGTTCAGGCGTGATCGGCGGCTCCCCGACGCGACCGCGAACACCATCGGTACCGAAATATTTTTTTGTCATGGTGCGATCATCAAAAATGGATTCCCGCTGTTGCGGGAATGACGAGCCTAGTTTATCGCCTGCCAAACCTTCAACGCATCTACGGTTTCGCGCACGTCATGGGTGCGCACGATCGTTGCGCCGCGCGCCACGGCGGCCAGCGCCGCCGCCACGCTGCCGGCCATGCGCGCGCCGACATCGCGACCGGTCAACGCGCCGATGGTGGATTTGCGCGACAACCCGACCAGGATCGGGTAACCGAGCGCCACGATCGCCTCCAGACGGCGCAACAGGGTGAGATTATGTTCCACAGTCTTGCCGAAGCCAAAGCCCGGATCGACCACAATGCGCTCGCGGGCAATACCAGCGGTGACGCACGCGGCCACGCGTGCGTTGAGAAAGCTGGTGACTTCCGCGACGACATCGGAGTAGACAGCGGCTTGCTGCATCGTCTGGGGATCGCCCCGCATGTGCATGAGGCACACTGCAACCTGTACACCACTGCCGGCGACCGCTTCGACCGCGCCCGCGGCGCGCAGCGCGCTGATGTCGTTGATCATGCTGGCGCCCGCGCCAATGGCGGCGCGCATCACCGCGGGTTTGCGAGTGTCGACCGAGATCGGTACGCCACGCTCGTCGCAGCCCTCGCGCAGGCGTTCGATGAGCGGGATGACGCGCGCGAGTTCTTCGGCGTCCGGCGTTGGCGTCGCACTGGGGCGCGTCGATTCGCCACCGATGTCGATGATGTCGGCGCCATCCGCGAGCAGCGCGCGGGCACGGGCAAGCGCCGCCGCCGGTTCGGCAAAGCGGCCGCCGTCGTAGAACGAGTCGGGAGTTACGTTGATCACGCCCATGACCCGTGGACGATCCAGTGCGAGACGATGGCGGCCGCAGATCAGCGGGGGATGTCCGTAGGCAGGCAGCATGATGGGCCCGAAAAGCACTGGGGCACCGCGAGGTGCCCCAGTTGGTTCAGTTGCGAAGCGTCGCCGCGCGCGTCACGCGAGCGCGGCAGGGCCTCAGGCCGGCGTCGCCGACGGCGCGGCGTCCGGACCCGCGTCCGGCCCGAAAGTCGGGCTGCCCGGCGTGGGGTGCACCTTGGGCGGCCGCGGCGGACGACCCTGCATGATGTCCTCGACCTGGTCGGCGTCGAGCGTTTCCAACTCGAGCAGCGCCTTGGTCAAGGCTTCGACCTTGTCGCGATTGTCCTCGATCAGCTTGCGTGCAAGCGCGTACTGTTCGTCGATGATGCGGCGGATCTCGAGGTCGACTTTCTGCATCGTCGCTTCGGACACGTTTTTCTGCGTCGCGATCGAGCGGCCGAGGAAGACTTCGCCCTCGGCCTCGGCGTAGACCATTGGGCCCAACGCATCGGACATGCCATAGCGCGTGACCATGTCGCGCGCCATCGACGTCGCACGCTCGAAGTCGTTGCCGGCACCGGTCGTCATCTGGTTCATGAAGATCTCTTCGGCGATGCGGCCACCGAAGAGCACCGCGATGCGCTGCAGCAGGTAATCGCGATCGTACGAATACCTATCGCCCTCGGGCAGCTGCATGGTCACGCCAAGCGCACGGCCGCGCGGGATGATCGTGACCTTGTGCACCGGATCGGACTTGGGCAGAAGCTTGGCGAGAATGGTGTGGCCCGACTCGTGGTATGCCGTGTTCTTCTTCTCTTCGTCGGACATGACCATCGATTTGCGCTCGGCGCCCATCATGATCTTGTCCTTGGCCA
>JBDTLK010000162.1:0-7703 GCA_039934835.1 Edaphobacterium sp. (SeqCode)
GAGTTCACCAACGGGCACACCCGCGAGCACGACGGAGCGCTGCTGCATTGCTCGCACGGTTTGCGCGCGGTGTATCGGACCCGCGGTGATGGTCCCCCTGAGATCGTCGCCGATCGTTTCGAAGGCAGGCGCTTCAACTCGCCCAACGACATCGTCGTCAAGTCCGATGGGACGATCTGGTTCACCGATCCGCCGTACGGCATCGTCATCCCTGAAGAAGGTCATCCGGGCGTGTCGGAACTCGGCGATTGCCATGTATTCCGGCTCGATCCGCGCACCGGGACGCTGAGCAAACTCACCGATGTCGTCGACGAGCCCAATGGTCTCGCTTTCTCGCCCGACGAAAAGCTGCTCTATGTCTCGGATACGTCGGCGGCGCTGCGCGCCGACGGTTCGGGAAACCATTGCATCTGGGTGTTTGAAGTGCGCGCCGTGCGCGACGGCCATGCCCTCGTCAACGGCCGAGTGTTCGCAGTGGTGGCGCCCGGGGTGCCCGACGGCTTCCGTCTCGACCAGAACGGCTGGATCTATACGAGCTCGCTCGACAGCGTGCAGATCTATCATCCCGACACGACGTTGCTGGGCAAGATCCACGTGCCGGAAAAGATCGGCAACCTCACCTTCGGTGGCTACGCGCGCGATCAGTTGTACATCGCGGCGTCGACGTCGATCTACCGCATTCGGCTCGCGACGCGCGGCATCCAGCGCCCCTGAAGCGAGGCGCGACTGCGTTCAGTCCACGACAATACCGGCGGCGCGTACGACCCTGGTCCAGCGCTCGATTTCGTCGCGGATCAGCTTGGCGTACGCATCCGGCGTGCTGGCGATGATGTCGAAACCCTGCTCCTGGAGCTTTTCGCGCAGCGCCGGCAAGGCCAGCGCCTGCGTGAGCGTGCTCGACAGTTTGCGCAGCGCGGCGGGATCGAGATTCGCCGGTCCGAGCACGCCGTAGAACGGCGCGGCGTCGAGTCCCACAAAGCTTTGCTCGGACAACGTCGCCAGGTCGGGGAGCATCTTCGAGCGACTCGCGCTGACGATGGCGATTCCGCGTACCGTTCCCGCCTTGATCTGCGCACCGGTCGGAACGATCGCGTCGATCAACAACGGCACCTGTCCTCCCATCGTATCCTTGAGCGCAGGTGCAATGCCGTTGTACGCGACGTGCTGGCCGTCGATGGCCTGTTTCTGCCGGAACATCTCCCACCACAGATGCCCGTAGCTGCCGATGCCGCCGGTGGTGTACTGCAATGGCGCGCTCTGTTTCTTCGCATAGGCGACCAGCTCTGCCATGCTCTTCACCGGCACGGCGGGATTGACGACGATCAGCAGCGGCTGGCTGACGACTTCGGACACGGGCGTGAAATCCTTGAGCGCGTCGTAGGGCAGCTTGCGCCCAAGCGCGGTGTTGAACGCGATCGGCACGCCGGCGCCGAGCAGCGTGTAGCCGTCGGGCTTGGCCTTGGCGACCACGTCGCTGCCGACGATCTGACCCCCGCCGGGCCGGTTCTCGATGACGATCGGCTGTCCCAGCAGTTCCGACCAGAATGGGCCGATGGTGCGAAACGCCGTGTCGATGCCGCCGCCGGCCGCGACCGGCACGATCAGCTTGATCGGGCGCGAAGGGAACGCCTCCTGCGCGCCGACCGCAGAAGTTACTAAGGTCAACAACATTGTCATCACGAGCGTCGTCGCGATGCGCGTGACGAAACGGGGACGAGTGGCACGGTTCATTGCGACTTCCTTCCTTGGGCGACGCCGGGCTGCTAGTCTAATGAACTCGGCGCCGCGCTTCAATCGCGGCGCTGTCTGCCCGTGTCAATGCCAATCCTGACCACCGACTCCTTTGCCATGGAACCCTTGGGCGTGACGGTCATGCCCGAGTGGTTTCAACACGAGGGCATCGACCCCGTGCTCGATCGCCTCCAGGGTATCGGTGCCATGGCGATCGCGACGAGCCCTTACGTGATGGCGGAAAGCACCGTGGGCGAAGGGGGCCGGGAGCCACCCGCCGATGGCGACGCAGGCCGCGTCCGGCCGCTGGATCGGTCGTTGTGGGGCAAGCGCGAACTGTCGGTGCGAACCGCGCCTTCGATGGTACACGATAGTGCGCGTTACGGCGGTTTGCGCTACCAGCCGTCGTCCGCGGACGCGTTGACGCACACGCACGGCCACTGGCTCGATCGCCTGCTCGATGCCGCCCGCGCGCGGGGGATCAACGTCTATTTGCAGGTCATGGCGGCGAGCCCGCCGGGCTATCGCGTGCAGTTTTCCGAGGCACGCGCCGAAGATCGCTGCCTCGGCCCCGACGGATTGCCGCACGAGCGGCGCGTCGATCGCAACGCGAGCTTGGCGAGCCCTCAGGTCGTGACCTACGTCGCGACGCTGCTGGTCGAGCTGGCGGAGCGTTATCCCGGTGTCGCCGGCTTTCGCCTCGACTGGCCTGAATATCCGCCTTACGATTTTCGCAGCGCGCTGTTCGATTTCAATCCGGCCGCGCTTGCCGAAATGGCCCGCGCGGGCCACGATCCGAAGAACGTTGCCGCCGACGTCGCGCGATGGGCGGCGCAACTCGGGACCGCGACACGGTCATCCGCGGCGCGCGGCCCGACGGTCACGCGTGACGCGCTGCTCGGTGCGAACTGGGGCGCGTTGACCGCAAGCGACGGACCGCTCGTTGCTGTCTACGACGCCAAGCGCCAGGCCGTGCTCGCGCTGCTGCGCGCGTGTCGCGTCGCGCTTGACAGCGTCGCGGGCCGACGCCGGCGCCTGGAACCGCAGATCTTTCCGCCGCCCTTCCAGCGGATCTCCGGATTTCCGGTCGGCGCGATCAAGGGCGTCGTCGATGCGATCGGCGTCAAGCTCTACACCATGCACTGGCCGATGCTCGCGCGTTACTGGGCGCGCGACCTGCTGGCGGGAACGGGCGGCGAGCGCGAGCTCGATGCGGCAACGGCGGCAGTAACGGACCTGTTCGGCTTCAGCGATGCTCTTGACTCGGACGGCGCGACGCTGCGCTATCCCGAGCCGCACGAAGCGCATCCGGCGGGAACGCGCGCGCAACGCGACAAGTTGCTGGACGCCGCGCGGCTCGCCAACGGTGTTCCGGTGCGCGCGTTCGTGCACTCCTACGGTCCCGAGTCCGACTTCATGCACCGTTTGGCCATTGCCTCCGCGACAGGCTTGCCGCTCTGGATCAATCGCTACGGTTACCTTTCGGACGCGAAGCTTGGCGATCTGAAACACCGAAGCTTCGCTTAACGCCGCGCCGCCGCTGTGGCGCATTTGCGACCCGCGCCTCGAGCGACTGGCCGAACCGTCCTTGAGCAGCGCGGTCCAGTAGCGGTCGAGCTCGGCCTGGTTGTCGCAATTCACGACCAGCCAGATGGGTTGAACGGATCGAGCGGGCCCGCGCTCATCCCGACGAAGTCCTGTCCGAAGAGCACGAACTCGACCATTTTGCCGAGTCCGGGAGGCCGCTTGGCGACTCGCTGGGCATCGCGGTGACCTTGGTGACCCGCGAGTCGGGAAAGATGGACGCATAAAACGCGGCAGCTTCTTCTGCTTCCTTGGCATACCACAGGAACGGGGTGATCTTCTGCATGGCGACTCCTTGAAACGGTTGGAATAATCGCGCTTGCGAAGGTGTGACAGCGTCACGGATAGGCGAGTTTCGGCGGCAAGCTCCCGCGGCCTTCCGGAGTCACGTCGAGCAGGTTCCACAGCGGGTCCATCGGGTCGGTGTGGCGATACTTTTCTGAGCGCGCTCAGCGCGACCGGGTCGCCTGTTCGAGACTCGCCGCCATGGCGGCGTAGCCGCGAGCGCGAGCCAGCGCCAACGGAGTGGCGCCATTTCGGTCGGCGAGATTGACGTTGGCGCCGGCGGCGACGAGCAGCTTGAGCGTCGCCGTGTGCCGCGCACCGCCGTCGCCGAGCACGATCGACTCGATCACCGCGGTCCAGCCGAGATTGTTGACGTGGTCGAGCGGCGCGCCGGCGCGGATGAGTTCGCGCACGATCTCGACGTGTCCCAGATGGGCGGCCGCGATCAGGGCGGTGCCGTCATAGCGGCTGGTGACATTGCCCGGGCTGCACCCGAGTTCGAGCGCGACTTTGAGCGTCGGCACGTCATTCGCGACCGCGGCGATGGTGACGATGTCGTAACGATCGTTCTCCAGAGCATTCGGATTGGCGCCGGCCTTCACCAGCGCGCGCATGGCGTCGTGCCAGCCGGCGTATGCCGCGACGTGCAGCGGCGTGCGGCCGTAGCCGTCGCGTGCGTCGATGGCGGCTCCGGCGCCCGCTAGCCTGGTGATCCCGGCGGCGTCACCGCGGGCGGCCGCGGCGAACAGACCGGTATAACCGTTGCGCTCGGGTTCAGACGGCGGGACCTGCGCGATGCTGACACTGACCGATAGCAGCACCGCGCAATGGAGCGCGAGCAAAGCGCGATGGCATGCGGCGGTGCGAGGTGGGCGGGCGTTCATGGAGTCGGTCCGTGCGCAGGATGAAGACAGCAGCGAAGGAGGAGCGGCGAAGGTAGAGCGCGGATTCTGCCATGACCGCAGGTCGCCGTTTGATTTACACTTGACCCGAATCCGCCGGCATCGACCGGGCGGAGCGTGTCGCGCCCTCTTGCGGGGCCGGTGCTTACTCGGAGGAGTTCCATGAAAGTCGTTTACCGCTTTAGCGCGGCGTTCGCCGCGCTTGCGTTTGCAGCAACCGTGCGGGCCGATGTCGCGACACCGGCACCCGGTGCGAGTCCGCGCGTCGACGCGATCAAAAAAGCCGGCGTGCTGCGCGTGGGGGTGCTTGCCAACGCGCCGTGGCTTGTCGAGAACACCTCGGGTTCGGGCGAGGCGTGGAGCGGTCCGGCGTGGGTGCTCGCCAACGAGTATGCCAAGCGTCTGGGCGTGAAGCTCGAGGCAATACCCGTCAGTCACGAGACCAAAGTCCCCGTGCTGGCGTCGAATCAGGTCGATATTTCGGTGACGCCGCTCGCCGAAACCGCCGACCGGCTCAAGGTCGTCGACTTCGTCATCTATTCGAACACCAGCGTATGCATGTTCGGCATGGCGACCAATCCCAAATTCGCGGCGGCGAAAACCGTCGACGATTTGAACCGGCCCGAGATCACCATCGCCTACTACACCGGCGGCGGCGAGGAAGGCTGGGTCAAGGAGCGCTTCCCGAAAGCGAAGCTGCGCGGGGTGGCAGGCTCGGGGACGGCGCCGGTCGAGGAAGTCATGGCCAATCGCGCCGACGCGGTGCCGATCAATCGCGTGCCATGGGTCGCGATGGGCCGCAAGCTCAAGCAACTCGCCGTCCTGCCGAAGGACAGCAACTGCCAGAACAGCACCGAAAAAGCGGCGCCGGTCGGCATGGCGGTCGACAAGAATCAGCCGGCGTTCGTGGCCTGGGCGCGTGCGGTGGAAAAGGAACTCGAAGGCAAATTGAAGACGGAAGAGGCGAAAGTCGTCGACACCATGAAGTGACGGGGGCGGCGCCGTAAATCCGCCGCTCACTTGCGCGAACCGGCCGCAATTTGGACTTCGACTTTTCGGTTATCACCAGCCACTGGCGGTTCCTCGCGTCGGGGATAGGCGTCACGCTGCTGCTCTCGGTGGTGTCGGGCGCGACCAGCCTTGCCGCGGGCTTCTGCGTGGCGCTCTTGCGGCTCTATGGCCCGCGCTGGCTGCGCCCAGTCGTCGTCCTCTACATCGACTCGATGCGCGCGATCCCTGTGCTAGTAGTGTTGGTGTGGACCTTCTTCGCCCTGCCCATCGTGGCGGGCATCACCATGCCGCCGTTCTTCGCGGCGTTGATCGGCTTGACCGTGCACCTTGCCGCCTACGCCGCCGAGATCATCCGCGCCGGCATCGAATCGGTGCGCGCCGGGCAGACGCGCGCGGCGCTGGCACTCGGCATGTCGCGCGCGCAGATCCTGCGCCGGATCATCGTCCCGCAAGCCGTTGTGCGCATGCTGCCGGCGTTCGGTTCGCTGCTCTCGATCACCATCAAGGACACCGCCATCGCGTCGGTCATCGCGGTGCCGGAGTTCATGCGCCAGTCGGAAACGGTCGCCGGCCAGAGTTTCCAGCCGATCGAGGTTTACACCTTCGCGATGCTCGCCTATTTCCTGATGCTGTTTCCGGTGACGCGCGGCGTCGACCGGCTCTACCGCCGCGTGGCGCATCTAGGCCGCTCGTGACCTTCGACTGGAGCGTGATCTGGGTGCATCGCGACGCGCTGCTGGCAGGGACCGCCACGACCATTTTGCTCACGGTGGCGACGATGGCGATCGCGGTGCCGTGCGGCATGCTGGTAGCGATTCTGCGTCTCTACGGCTGGGCACCGCTGCGCGCGCTGGCGACGGGGTACGTCGAGCTGTTCCGCAACCTACCCTTGATACTGGTCGTCTTCTGGGCGTTCTACGTGTTGCCGATCCTGACCGGCATCGGTCTGTCGCCATTGGCGACCGGACTTGCCGCGCTCGCCCTCAATGTCACGGCATACAATGCCGAGACATTTCGCGCCGGCATCAATTCGATCCGCCGCGGCCAGGTGGAGGCGGCGATGGCGATCGGCATGAATCGCACGCAGGCGCTGCGCCGGGTCATCGTGCCGCAGGCCCTGCGGCGCATCCTGCCGGTGCTGGCGAGCACCTGGGTTTCGCTGTTCAAGGACACTTCGCTGGTGTCGGTGATCGCGGTCAGTGAGCTCGCCTACGCGTCGATGCAGATCCGCGCGCAAACGTTCCGGGTGCTCGAGATGCTGACCGCGATGGCCGCGATCTACTGGCTACTCGGCTATCCGCAGGCCAAGCTCGTCGACTGGATCCAGCGCCGTTTCGCCGTCACCGAATGAGTACTGCGTCGACCTCGCCGCCGCGCGAAATGGCCTCCGGCGCGAAGATCATCCGCTACCGCGGCGTGATCAAGCGCTACGGCAGCTTTCAGGCGCTGGGCGGCGTCGACCTCGACGTGCATGCCGGCGAAGTCGTCTGCCTGATCGGCCCTTCCGGCTCCGGCAAATCGACGCTGCTCCGCTGCACCAACGGGCTCGAAACCATCGACGGCGGTGACGTCGAGTTCGAAGGGTCGCCGCTGCCGCGCGACGAACGCGCGCTGCGCGGCGTGCGCACGCGCATGGGCATGGTGTTCCAGAGCTTCGAATTGTTCCCGCACCTGACCGCGCTCGAGAATGTCGCCGAGGGACCGCGCACCGTGCTGCGAAAGGATCGCGCCGAAGCGCAGCGCCGTGCCACCGCGATGCTCGACAAGGTCGGCCTCGCCGAGAAGGCCGCGAACTACCCTTCGGCATTATCGGGCGGCCAGCAGCAGCGCGTCGCGATTGCCCGCGCGTTGGCGATGGAGCCCGACGTCATGCTCTTCGACGAGCCGACTTCGGCGCTCGATCCAGAAACGATCGGCGAGGTGCTCAACGTCATGAAAAAACTCGCCGACGAAGGCATGACCATGGTCGTCGTTACGCACGAGATGACGTTCGCGCGTCGGGTCGGCGATTGGGTCGCGGTGTTCGACGCCGGGCGTATTGTCGAGCAGGGGCCGCCGACGCAGATCTTTGACGCGCCGTTGACCGAGCGGACTCGGGATTTCCTCAGCCACCTCGGCTGGACGGGGTAGGCACGTTGCGCACCCCGACTCAATAACCAAACTTGGATCCCGGCCTGCGCCGGGATGACG
>JBDTLK010000163.1:0-7560 GCA_039934835.1 Edaphobacterium sp. (SeqCode)
GAACTGCAACTTCGCCTAAGGGCAGTGGCAGGCGCACCATCTCAAAACCGGAACTGATTGGAGAGAATTATGGACGAAGCGACGGATGACAAATCGGGCAAATGCCCGTTCACAGGCGGTACTCGCGGACACGGCAACCGCGACTGGTGGCCGGACGCGCTCGACGTTTCGGTTCTCCACCGGAACTCCCCTTTGTCGGATCCAATGAGTGAGGCGTTCGACTACGCCAAGGAATTCAAGACTCTTGATCTCAACGCGGTGATCAAAGACCTGAATGCCCTGATGACGGATTCGCAGGACTGGTGGCCGGCCGACTTCGGTCACTACGGTGGTCTGATGATCCGTATGGCATGGCATAGCGCAGGCACGTACCGCATCACCGACGGCCGCGGCGGCGCAGGTGCGGGTCAGCAGCGCTTCGCGCCGCTGAACAGCTGGCCTGACAACGCCAACCTCGACAAGGCGCGCCGGCTACTGTGGCCGATCAAGCGCAAATACGGCCGGAAAATCTCGTGGGCCGACCTGATGATTCTCGCCGGCAATGTCGCGCTCGAGTCTATGGGGTTCAAGACGTTCGGCTTCGGCGGCGGCCGCGCCGACGTCTGGGAACCTGAGGAACTTTACTGGGGACCGGAGGGGACGTGGCTGGGCGACGAACGCTACAGTGGCGAGCGTCAGCTTGCGGAGCCGCTCGGCGCGGTGCAGATGGGCCTGATCTATGTCAATCCGGAAGGCCCGAACGGCAACCCGGACCCGGTCGCGGCGGCCAAGGACATCCGCGAGACGTTCCTTCGCATGGCGATGAACGACGAAGAAACGGTTGCGCTGATTGCCGGCGGTCACAGTTTCGGCAAGACGCACGGCGCCGGCGATCCATCGCTAATCGGACCGGCGCCGGAAAGCGGCGCCATTGAGGATCAGGGCATCGGCTGGGCGAGCAAGCATGGCACAGGCTTCGGCGCCGACACCATCACCGGCGGTCCCGAAGTCACGTGGACGCAGACGCCGACGAAGTGGAGCAACCTGTTTTTCAAGAACCTGTTCGAAAACGAGTGGGAGCTGACGAAGAGCCCCGCGGGCGCGAAACAATGGCGGGCCAAAAATGCGCAAGCCACGATCCCGGACGCCTTCGACAAATCGAAGAAGCATGTGCCGACCATGCTCACTACGGACCTCTCGCTGCGGCTCGATCCGGCCTACGAGAAAATCTCGCGGCGCTTCTACGAGCACCCGGACCAGTTCGCGGACGCATTCGCCCGCGCCTGGTTCAAGCTCACGCACCGCGACATGGGCCCGATCGCGCGCTATCTCGGCCCGCTCGTGCCGAAGGAAACGCTGATCTGGCAAGACCCGATTCCCGCAGTAAATCACCCGCTGATCGGGGAGCAGGACGTTACGGCATTGAAGGGTAAGATCATCGCGTCCGGCCTGTCGGTGTCCCAACTCGTCTCGGTGGCTTGGGCATCGGCGTCAACGTTCCGTGGCTCCGACAAACGCGGTGGAGCGAACGGCGCGCGCATCCGCCTCGCACCTCAGAAGGACTGGGAGGTCAACCAGCCGAAGCATCTGGCAACGGTACTTCAAAAGCTCGAAGCGATTCAGAGCGAGTTCGGCAAGACGGTTTCGCTTGCCGACTTGATCATTCTCGGCGGCTCAGCGGCGGTCGAAAAGGCCGCAAAGGACGCGGGCGTGGACGTCACGGTGCCCTTCACGCCGGGGCGCATGGACTCGTCTCAGGACCAGACCGACGTCGCCTCCTTTGCGCCGCTCGAACCGCGTGCCGATGGCTTCCGCAACTACATGAGCGGCAAGAAGCAGTTCATGGCGCCTGAGGAAGCCTTGGTCGATCGGGCACAATTGCTGAGGCTGACCGGTCCGGAAATGACCGTCCTGGTCGGCGGCCTGCGCGTGCTCGGCGCCAATGCGGGAGAGTCCAAACACGGCGTCTTCACCAAAAATCCGGAGACTTTGACGAACGACTTCTTCGTCAACCTGCTCGACATGAGCACGCAATGGCAGCCGGTCGCCGGTGCTGAAGGCGTGTACGAAGGCCGCGACCGCAAGACAAACGCGGTCAAGTGGACAGGTACGCGCGTTGACCTGATCTTCGGCTCGCACTCGCAGCTCCGCGCCTTGGCGGAGGTCCATGCCTGCGCGGACTCAAAGGAGAAGTTTGTGAAGGACTTCGTGGCGGCCTGGACCAAGATAATGGACTTGGACCGCGTCGACCTTGCCTGATTTCCGTTAAGCGTTTTCGAAGGCATCTGGAGCCAGGGCGCTAAAACAAAGCGCTTTGGCCGCGCCCCAGATTTTTTGAATCCCCGCGCGCGCTGTTGCACCTGTCGTCGATCCGACGTCAGCGCGACGTCGCGACCAGCGCTCGCGGGACCGCAATGGTTCGCCGATCCGTCCGGCCCAGGCACGCTGCGGGTGCCCCGATCCGGTGCGCGACGACGCGCCGCGTTTCGCGCGTGAGGTCGCGAGCTTAGGCTACAATCGACGGCATCAGGCAGGGAGAGCGCGATGCAATTGACTCCGCGGGAATTCGACAAGCTGCTCATCTACATGATGGCCGAGGTAGCCCTCAAGCGCAAAGCGAAGGGCCTCAAGCTCAACTATCCGGAAGCCGTCGCGATCATCTCGGCCAACGCCTTGGACGGCGCGCGCGCGGGCAAGACCATCGAGGAAGTCACCAAGGAAGCGCGCACCGCGCTGACTCGTGAGGACGTGATGGATGGCGTCGCGGACCTCGTTCCGATGGTGCAGGTCGAAGCCTTGTTCACGGACGGCAGTCGGCTGGTGACCGTCCACACGCCGATCCAGTAGGCCCAGACC
Organism: Edaphobacterium sp. (SeqCode); assembly: GCA_039934835.1. Classification (GTDB taxonomy): domain Bacteria; phylum Pseudomonadota; class Gammaproteobacteria; order Burkholderiales; family Casimicrobiaceae; genus PALSA-1003. Next base: position 2,836 of record JBDTLK010000163.1, read on the forward strand.
GGGGAGCAGCAGCGTGGCCGAAATAAAAGCGGGGCCGTCGATCGGCGCCGACGTTGATCCGGCGACTGCCGACGTCGCGGTGGGTGGCTACGTGTGCCGACCCGAGCCTATCTCCTTCCACGAAAACTTGAAGGTGACGGTGCTCACGGTGCGCAACACCGGAGATCGGCCGGTGCAGGTCGGTTCGCATTTCCATTTCTTCGAAGTCAATCGCGCGCTGGAGTTCGATCGTGGAGCAGCCTTCGGACAGCATCTGAACATCCCCGCGTCCACTGCGCTGCGCTTCGAGCCCGGCGACGAGCGCGAGGTCAGGCTCGTGCCATACGGTGGCAAGCGCGCGGTCTACGGATTCAACAATCTCGTCGACGGCGAGACCGCGGGCGACGCCGGTGCGGCGCAAAAGACCAAGTCCATTGCGCTTGCCGCGAAGCGCGGTTTCCGCACCAAGGCGTGACGCGGGCGCGACTGCAGCGCCGGCTTCGACGACCCGAGGACACGTTACATGGCAACTCTGTCGCGCAATGAGTACGTCGGCCTGTTCGGCCCGACGGTCGGCGATCGCATTCGCCTCGGTGACACCGGCCTGTTCGTCGAAATCGAGCGCGATCTGCGCGGCACATACGGGGACGAGATCGTTTTCGGCGGCGGCAAGAGCCTGCGCGAAGGCATGGGGATGGACAATCGGCTGGCCTACGGCACACGCACGCCCGATCTCGTCATCACCAACGTGACCATCATCGACGCGGTGCTAGGCGTGGTGAAGGCCGACGTAGGCATACGCGACGGGCGCATTTGCGGCATCGGCAAGTCCGGCAATCCGCAGACCATGGACGGAGTGACGCCGGGGCTCGAGCTCGGACTCGCGACCGACGCGATCTCGGGCAACCATCTCATTCTGACCGCCGCGGGCATCGACAGTCACATCCATTTCATTTCTCCGCAGCAGGCGTACGCCGCGCTGTCCAATGGCACGACCACCCTCATAGGCGGCGGCACCGGTCCCACCGATGGATCGAACGCAACCACCGTCACTCCGGGTCCGGGCAACATCGCGATGATGCTGCGCGCCTCCGAGGGCTGGCCGGTCAACGTCACCGGCGCCGGCATACCGCCTCCGCACTTCTGGCGATAGGCATCGGTCCAGGTGCGAAACGCCAGGTCACGATTGCCCCCGCAACGTCGCCGTGGTCAGGCGGCGGCGCAACCTCGTCTAGCGCGCTCGCGCGCGGGCCTGCCGGTTCTGCTCGCGCAGCGCAATGACCTGCGCTCCCAGCAGCAGCACGGTGGCAGCGAGTTCAAAGCTCAGCAGCAGCGAGATTACAGTCGCGAAGGAACCGTAGAGCACGTTGATCTTCGACAGCGTGGTGAAGAACCACACCAGGGCGTGACGCGTTATTTCCCATAGCAGGCCGGCGGTGACTCCGCCCACCAAGGCTTGGCGCCACGTAATGCGGCCGACCGGCATGACGAGGTAGATCGAACTCACCAGCAGTATTTCGCCGGCCAGGCCTACCACATAGAGCAATGCGCCGGACATACGCATCAGCGACTGCGGGTGGCCGAGGATGTCGATCTCGTGCGCCCCAAGGGTTTCCAGCGCACTCGAAGCGATCGTCACCAGCAGCAGGCCGGCACCGAGCACTAAAATGTAGGCGTAAGGAATGATCGCGGTGGTGATCCAGTGCCGCGAGTGAGCACGCACGCGGTGATGAAAAATGATCGCGATCGATCGCTCGAGCACCGCGAAGGCCAGCGAACTCGAGAAGAGCAGCGTTGCCAGCATGGCCCAACTCGTAAGCTCGCGATGACGAAGAAATTTCGTCAATTCCTCGACCAGGGGTACGGATTGACTCGACGCCACAAGGTCGAGATAGCGGCTCAATGTCGAAAGCAGCTGATCCTCGGGCAGGAAATGCGACAGCAGGAGAACGAGGAGAATGAGCAGCGGCAGGATCGACAGCAGGGAATAGTACGCGACCGCGCCGGCCAGCAGCAGGCCTTTGTTGTGCATGAAAGTAACAAGCACCTGGCGCAGGAAACGCGGCGCGTTACGCGCACCGGCCAGCAGGCGCGACCAATGCAACCGCCCGAAGGCGGCGCGCAGAGGGCCGGCGCGTCGCTCAGATCCGGCCATTGCGCGAAAGCAGGATGACCCGCGGTGAATGCGTGTAACCAGGCTGCAGCGGCAGGAACCGCACAAGCCGTAACCTGAACAGGACTCGCGTCAGGCCGACGATTACGTACATGACAAGAACGCCGAATGCGCTGGGAACCACGACGTCCTTCCCGCTGTAGTGGAGACCCCGCCGATGCCCAGCGCGAGCAACAACCCGTACACGGTGGCGTGGAATCGTTCGCTCATATTCGGAGTCTTTGTGCTGGGCGCGGCAGACGGCATTGTAATGCGATAACGCGCGCGGTCGTTTTTTAGCGCACGTTTCTGCCACTGGCGGTCGCTGCGTGACGTTACGCGTCGCACAGCGGCACCTGCAACACGCAACTCGGGCTCGCTTACCCTGCCGGACGCCCGCTGAATAGGACGACGGTCATTTGGCACGACGCTTGCTGAGTAAGCAATACCCGGACGGGGCGGCGCTCCCTGGTTTCACTCCTCGCCCTTCGCGCTGTTCCGCTCCGGGACCTCCATTTTCCCAGCCGCACTACGCGCAGCCCGTTGCGCAGCAGGGTTGTGGTCGACATGCTGCGCATCGCAGCCGGTTCCGGGCGCTAGGCCAACCGTGCCGAGAAACCCGTCAGACCGCGAGGTGCGCGCGAACGTTGTCCTGTTCCATCGTCGCGCCTACACCCTCGGCGACAATTTCGCCACGCGACAGCACGACATAGTGGTCGGCGAGCGAGCGCGCAAAATCGTAATACTGTTCCACCAGCAGGATGGCAATGTCGCCGGCGGCGACCAGTTTGCGAATCGCGCGCTCGATGTCCTTGATGATCGATGGCTGGATGCCCTCAGTCGGTTCGTCGAGGATCAGCCGGCGCGGTCGCATCGCCAGCGCGCGGCCGATCGCCAGCTGTTGCTGCTGGCCGCCCGACAGATCGCCGCCGCGGTGCTGCAGCATGCCGTTGAGCACCGGAAACACTTCGAAGACGAATTCCGGCAACTTGGCGCCGCCTTTCCTGGGCGCCAGTCCCATCTGCAGGTTCTCGAGGACCGTTAGGCGGGGAAAGATGTCGCGACCCTGCGGCACGTAGCCGATACCCAGCGCGTTCGACGAAGTCCATGTCGTGCTCGACGACGATCAGCGTGTACCTGCCGGCCAGCGACAGGAACAGATCCGCGCTGCGCATGGTCTCGTCGTCGGTCATGCCGGCGACAGGTTCGTCGAGCAGCAGCAGCGGTTCCTGCATGAGCAGCATGCCGATTTCCAGCCACTGCTTCTGCCCATGCGAGAGCAGCCCCACCGGCCGTCCCGATTCGTGGCAACCATTACGAGGCCGAAGGCAAGCAGTGCGCTCGCCAAACTTTGCGGATTGCGGCTTCGCATCACGTTGATATGCTCTCGGCGCCGTTCGATTTATGGTCGCACATCCCCGCTTTCGCGGGGATGACACCGCTGAAAGCGGCGATCCAATTGGGTGCGCGAGACATTGCACCGCACCGTTTTGGAATCAGGTTCAGGATCCGGGTCGGGAGGAGACTCGATCGATTTTGCGTCGTCGCCAGTGAAACCCTATCGCCATCGTCAGCACCACCGTTGCTACGCCAGCAAACAGCCATGCTTCGACGTGCTTTAGCTTCCCAAGCAATTGCTGCAAGACTTCGCCGACGAAGTACCCCGCGCCCAGCCAGGCGACGCTCCACAGCACGGCGCCGATGGCGTTGTAGATCATGAACGTATGCCACTTCAGGCGGCTCGCGCCCATTGCGATAGGACCGATGCTGCGCAAGCCGTAGAGGAAACGTACCGCCACCACCGCCGCGCCTGCGTAGCGCACGAGCAAAGCGTCGACGCGACGCACGGCCGGCCGAAACCGCGGAAAGCGCGCCAGCAGGCGCTTGCCCCAGATGCGTCCGATCATAAAATACGCCTGATCGCCGATGAAACTGCCGACACTCGCCAGCGCGAGAAGGAGCGCAAAGTGCAGATAACCACGGTGCGCCGCCAGACCCGCGACGGTCAGCACCGTCTCGCCCTCGATCAGCGAGCCAATGAAGGTTGCGGTGTAGCCGTGATCGGCAACGAGTCTTACGAAGTCCATGAAGCTCAGGAGCCGACGCTTGACGCGGAGGCCGCGTTGGTGATTCCCCCCCATGCCTGGAGTGTAACGTACCGCCGCACAGTGCCGACACGCGCTGGAATTATCCGCGACGCTGGCCAGGTGCGCTCGCTTCGTCTATAGATCGATGTCTATCCACAGCGGCAGGTGATCGGATCCGCTTGCGGCGGCATCGATTCGCGCCGATCGCACGCGGTGCGCGATGGAGCAGGACACAAAACAGAAATCGATTCTTCGTCCTCCGGCGATCGTCGCGCCTTCGTCCTCACGATTGCCCGCCGCGGTCCAGGCATCGACGAATCCGGTCAGCCTTGAGAGGCGACCAAAACGCGTTGCGATCGGTCCGGCAATCAGCGCGTATTCGGGCGAATCCCATTCGAAATTGAAGTCGCCCATGAGGATTGCATCAACGGGCATCGGCGGCATATCGCCTTCGGTCCAGCCGGCGTGAGGATCCGGATGTCCGCCACACCAGGCGCCGCCCTCGCC
>JBDTLK010000164.1:0-7544 GCA_039934835.1 Edaphobacterium sp. (SeqCode)
TTCGCGCGGCTGGTGCGCGGGAATACGCTGTCGCTGAAGCACCTGACTTACGTCGAAGCCGCGCGCAGCGTCGGAGCTTCCGATTGGACCATTGTGCTGCGGCACATTTTTCCGGGCACCATCGCCGCGGTCGTCGTGTATTTCTCCCTGCGCATCGGCACTTCCATCATCACCGCGGCAAGCCTGTCGTTCATCGGCATGGGCGCGCAGCCGCCGACGCCCGAGTGGGGCGCGATGCTCAACGAAGCACGCGCCGACATGATGACCTCGCCGCATGTGGCGCTGTTTCCCAGCTTGGCGATCTTCTTTACCGTCCTGGCGTTCAACCTGCTGGGCGACGGGCTGCGCGATGCACTTGACCCCAAGATCGACCGGCGATGAAGCGCTCGCCGCGCCGCTGTGGCCAAGACTGGCGCTGGCGGCAGTGCTTCTCGCGGGCATAGCGACTTTCATCGCAGTCGGTGGGCCGCACTATTTGTCGCTCGAGACGATCAAGGAGCATCGCGCCGCGCTGCTCGAATTCACCCAACAACACTACGCGCAGGCGCTGTCGATCGCGCTGATTGCATATGTCGCGTCGACTGCGCTGTCGATCCCTTTGGGCACCTTGTTTGCACTGTTGCTGGGGTTCCTGTTCGGCCGCTGGGTCGCGACGGCGCTGATCCTGGTCGGTGCCACGATCGGGACGTCGTTGCTCTTCCTCGCCGTGCGCCATCTGTTCGCCGATGCGGTGCGTCGGCGCCTTGGCCCCAAGGCGACCCGCGGCGTGGCAGGCTTTGCGCAAAACGCCTTTGGCTGGATGCTGTTCCTGCGCCTCACGCCGCTGGTGCCGTACTGGCTCGTGAACCTCGTGCCCGCGATCACCCACATCCGGATCGGCACATATGCGCTGGCGACAATGCTCGGGATCGTGCCCATCACGCTGGTCGTCACGAGCCTCGGTCAGAAGCTCGGACAGATCGAATCGCTTCACGACCTGTTGGCGCCGGAAACGCTGCTCCTGCTCGCACTGCTGGGGGGGCTGGCGCTGGTGCCGGTGGCACTGCGGCAGGCGCTCGCCAGCCGGCGCTGATTGCTGCTCGCGTCAAGGCAGTTTCGCCTCAACCCGAGTGAACGGCTTCACTTGGCCTGGCAGTCGTCCCAGGGCATAACAAGGTCGCGAGGCGGCCAGGTAGGAACGGCAGGCTGGCGCCGGCGCTACCCGCGCGTCGATGTCTTTCAGTAGTATGGACTTCCCACGGTGTCGTGGACAGCGACTTCAACCCGATGACAACTCCCCACCTCATAGCAACATCTCGCAACCTTTTAAGGGCTTCGGTGCGACATCCAGCATATTCTGATTGACAGCGTCCGCTTGGCGACAAGCTGACGCTCCCGAAGCGTCGTTCGGCCTACGGAGCCAGCGCAGAGTTTCGTCCGTAGCACCCCACCGATCGATCATGGTGGCGTGGCCGACGATGCCGTCGTGGGCGCCGCTGGATCGCTATTTTTGGGACCCGCGGGATCGACCTTGCCACCGGCAATGGGGTCACGAACGACCTGCTGACGCGGTGGATTCGCCTTCTTCGCCTCCAGTTTCATCAGCACATCGTCCCGAATGATCGGCCGAAACTTGTATCCGGCCTTCAACAGGCCACGCTCCTTTTGCAAGAACGCAAGTACCGTCATCGCTGAATGCACCCAGTTGCGAGCGCCCGATTCAGCGAAACCCGGGCCTCCCGTCGAGCCGCGCTCACCCAGAGGATGATCCTTCGAATCTTTTCCCATCCAGAATCCAAGCATGACGCCGTTTTCCGGATTCTCCAATGGCCCTGGAACAAACAGGAGCAACCAGACGTCGGAAGTTTTCCCGTCTGCGTTGGTTGCCGTACCGGTCTTTGCCGCGATCTCGCCTGCTTCGCCAAATGGAAATGCGAGCGTCCGCTTTTTCTTTTCTTCAGGTTTCATGTTCCAGATTTCATTGCTCAATGGGTCCACTCCAGGGACGGCCCCGCTCCGCAGCGCGGCTGCCGTGCCGGTGCTTCCGATATCAACGGGGCCCTTCAACAGTTCGATCATCGCCGCAGAGACTGCGGGATGAATGAGCCGCTCCGGCGGCGGACGATTTTCGCCCCTGGTATCACAATCTTTCGGTCGACCTTGTCCATCGTCGTAGAGAAGCGATTTGCCGTCGCGGCAGACATCGTTGGCGAATCGCGGCGTCACTCGAAAACCACCGTTCACGAAGGCAGCCGCCGATGTCATCGACAACGGGTTCACCTCGGACGCGCCGATCGCCGTCGTCGGGTAGGGCTGAAGGATGTGCTTTGCATCCTTGGGCATTCCCAAGCGATACGTGAGATCGATGACATTTTTGATACCCGCACGCGCTCCAGCGCGCATCGCCGCCGTGTTGCGCGACTCGCCCAAGGCGATCCGGCACGTGATGTCTCCGCGGTACTCCGGCTCCGACTTCGAGTGGAAGTTCTCGATCTTTTTGGTCCCGCGCCCGCGACCCAGGGACACATAGATCGGCTCATCGAGCACCGTACATCGCCGAAGCACCTCTGCGGCGATTTGTTCAACCGTCTCCGGCGGCGGCTTGGCGGCAAGCACTTCCTTTACGAGCTTCTCGACCAGGCTGCCATAGGTGAAGACCTTGAAGGTCGATCCCGGCTGTCGCCAGCCGGTCGCGATCACGTCGTACTTCACGCGTCCAAAGTCGACGTTTCCCACCTCGGCGAGCACATTCCCCGTAAAGTCCACCGCAAACGCTCCCGCACGCAGTTGGTTATTGTCGACATCGCTCGTATGACGAGCCAGATAAGTGTGCAGCGTCAGGTCGACCGCCTTGATGAGGGCATCTTGCAGCCCCTCGTCACGCGTGATCGAGATCGTCAGCCCACCTTTGTTGATGGGGAAGCGATCCTTGTAGAGGATTCGCACCCGCTCGAGAAAGTAGTCCTGGGCGCCGCAACCTATTGCAATTGAAATGATTTCCTTGCGAAGCGACTTCTCAACCAAATTCGTCGCGCGTACGTACTCCACATCGCTGATCACACCTTGGTCCAACATTAGTTCAAGCACCCGATCGCTGCCGCGCGCGGCTTCGACCCAATTCGCATTGCGGATTTCGTCGCGCGTCCTGAGCAACGGATCCATTGCAAACGCACGATCAGGAAGTGCGGGCTTGTTGATGAGCGCCACAATGAAAGCCACCTGATGAAGCGCGAGATTTTGCGCGGGCTTGCCAAAATACCCACGGCTGGCCGCTTCGATGCCGTATTGTCCGCGGCCGAAATACGGCATATTGACGTATTTGAGCAGCAGCTGTTGCCTTGAAAACTCACGCTCGATCCGCAGTGCCATAACGATGTCGCCGATTTTTTCCATCTCGGTCGATTGACGGCCGGTGCCGTCGCGCAGGTTCTTGGCGATCTGCATCGTCAGCGTCGATGCACCTGAGCGACTTTCCAGGAGTATTCGCTTAGCGAGCGCGCGCACGATGGCGCCCTTATCGATTCCCTCGTGCTTGAAGAAGTTCTTGTCTTCGGATGCAAGAATTGCGCTGACGAAGAACGGCGGGATCTCCGCAGGATCTTCAATGAGGATTCGATGCTCGGGCGACGAAATGCAGGCGACGGTCTTTTGGTCCCCCGATACGATCACCGATTCCTGGGCGAAGTAGGCCGGGTCGTGCAGGCGAGCGATCGCATTCTTGTCGATGCCCAGATAGTCGTCGATCTGTTGGGAATAGCGGGAATCGATCGCTTCGACGATGGATTCGAAATAGACATAGCCCAGGATGACCACCGCCACGAGCACACCCACGGCGACAAGGAAGCGCCTGACGATCCTGCCCAAAAAGCAAACGAACCTCCAAGCCAGGGTCAAAACGAAGACCTTGAGGCTCCCGCGGTCAATCTTCTCCATCATCCTGCTGTCCCCAGTAATCGCGCACCAAGACCAAAGCGCGCATCGTAGCGATTCTAAGTCCGATACCAGCGTCTGTCATAGGCAAGCAACGGCGACATTGCAGCCACCGTCGCCATGATGAAGATGAAGGACCGCATATCGGGGCAATGAGCTGTCGTTGGAGGGGTCGCTGTGACTGCTCCCGCATTCCCATTGGTCGATGCAGAGTCTTTGGTGGGCTCGCTTTTTCCAACTGGTTTATTATTTCTGGCAACCCGCCGCCGGGTTATAGTGGCCCAGATTCGCGACAGCGTCGCGATTCAGACGTGATCTAGTGAACCGCGACAGCAAATGAGTGCCGCGCATTGTTGGAAAAACATGAGGGACTAAATTATGAAAAAACTGTTGATACTGGCCGCTGCGATCCTCTTAAGCTCGTCTGGGCTGGTCTGCGCTGCAGACAAGGACGCCAAGGCTGCTGACAAAATGTCAACGGCGACCCAGAAAGCCCCTTCGGCAGCAGAAAGACTCGATCTCAACACCGCCACCGAGCAGGAGCTAGCCCAGTTGCCGGGGATCGGTGACGTTCGCTCCAAGGCGATCATCAAGGGGCGCCCATACAAAGGCAAGGACGAGCTCGTTGAACGCAAGATCCTGTCGCAATCGGTTTACGACAAGATTAAGGATCAAGTTATTGCCAGACAGGCTAAGTGATCTATTGTTCGCGCTGATTGAACGGTCGGCGTGGCGCGCTACTACAGCTGTGCGCACTTGGCCGATAAACGGCCGCCGAAGGGCGGCCGCGATGGGCTCCTGAGCGGCCGACGAAAGTGACCGCGTTCGGCCAACGTTCAGACCACTGATTGCTCGCCATTTCTAGAAGTAATGCGGCAGCGGCCAATCCATATACCCCATCTTGATGTCCGACAGCAGCGCGAATCTCGCCGTCCTGATCACGATGCCGCACAGCCACTACGCCGAGAAGGCGCGGTGGGCGCTGGGCTGGCTATCGTTGCCCTATCGTGAAGAGCCACATGTACCTTTGCTGCATTGGATTGCAACGACTCGCATCGGCGGTCGCAGCGTACCGGTGCTGTTGCATGGCGCTCGCATCTCGTTGATTCCACCGACATCATGGAGCATGCGGATTCCGTCTGCGGCAGTGACCGGCTGTACCCACGCGATCCCGCGCAGCGACGCGCGGTCGAAGCACTCGAAGAGCAGTTCGACGGAGAGTTAGGGCCGCCTACGAGGCGTTGGGCCTACGCCCAGCTACTGCACGAGAAAGGCATCCTGCGCAGGATGATGTCCCGAGGCGTGCCGCGGGCCGAAGCGAGCTTGCTGCCGGTAATCATGCCAATGGTGATCCCCGCCATCCGAAATGGTCTGCGGATCACAGCGGAAAGCGCACAACGCTCCATGCAGCGCGTGTACGCGATTTTCCGGGAGGTCGATGAGCGGCTCGACGATCGACGACGGTTCTTGGTCGGCGAACGCTTCACCGCCGCCGACTTGAACTTTGCCTCTCTTGCTGCACCCGTTCTGCTGTCTGATGGCTGCCGTGCCGCCCAACCCGAGCTCGATGAAGTGCCCGCGACGATGCGGGAGGCAGTCCTGCACCTACGGGACGCCGGCGCAGGGCAATTCGCGCTACGTCTATTTTCGCTATAGAGAGTTCGCTCGCCTGTAATGACCTAGGGTGCGCGCAGCGCAGCATCGAGTGTCGGCTCGCGGCGCAATTGGCAAGAGTCCCCTTCTGCCGATGGCGGGTGCTCAGTCGTCGGTGCTGAACGTCGGGTCTGGGTCGCAGAGCTGCCTACGCAACTCGAACGTCAGGAATGCGCTGGAGACCTGCGTATCAGCGACAGGCCGACAACTGGCGCTATCGACCCGAAGCCGCCAGAGAAGGAGCGCGCGGGAACACCGATGCTGACGCACGACCCCCGCCGCGTACGGTAGACTCTTGAGCACTTGTTACGAGCACCGGGCGATGCGATGGCGCGTGAACAGCGACGGCTGACGGCAATCATCTCCACCGATGTCGTGGGCTTTTCCCGTCTCATGGAATTGGACGAGAGCGGCACGCTTGCCAGCTTGAAAGGCCATCTGCGAGCGCTGATCGATCCCAAGATTGCCGAATACGGCGGCCGCACGGTGAAGTCCATGGGCGACGGCCTGCTGCTGGAATTTCCTAGCGTCGTTGACGCGGTGCGCTGTGCGGTCGACGTACAGCGCGGCATGGCTGAGCGCAATGCGGACGTGTCGGCGGAAAAGCAGATCCAGTTCCGCATTGGGATCAACGTCGGTGACATCATCATCGATGGCGAAGACATCTTTGGCGATGGCGTCAATGTAGCGGCACGGCTGCAGACGTTGGCCGAGCCTGGCGGGATTTGCGTAAGCCGTGGGGTCCGCGACCAGGTGCTCGACAAGCTGAGCTTCACGTTCGATGAGCTTGGTGCGCAGCAGGTCAAGAACATTGCCCGTCTGGTTGATGTCTACCGTATCGATCTCGCTGGCACCCCTCAGTCGCTTAATCCGGGTCGCAAATTGTGGCAGCGTATGGCACGAGGTTCGCGCGGGCGGTGGCTCGCCGTCGCCGTCGTCGCGACTGGACTAGGAGTGATCGGCGGGCGGTGGTTGTTGCCGGTTTTCAATCCGGTTAGCGCGCAACGACCGCCAACCTATTCCATCGCAATCCTGCCGTTCTCCTCGACTACGACCGACCCGTCGGAACAGCAATTGGCGAATACGCTTACCGCTGACCTCACCTCATCATTCACCCGTTCGGCACAGTGGTCCGTGGTCTCGCCTAGTGTCGCAGCAACGTACAGGGGAAAGGCTGTCGATGCTCGCGTGGCAGGGCACGACCTAAATGTCCGTTACCTATTGGAGGGCGTTGTACGTACCGCGGGAGAGAAGACGAAGGCTAAGGCATGGCTTACTGATACCAGCACGGGCAACGAGCTCTGGAGCGACGAGTTCGAACTTGAACGCGAAAGTGCGGCAGACGCACAGGGCCGGGCAGGCGTAGCAGCGCGGGTCAGGGGTCAGGTAAGCGGCGCTGCGTACGACGGCGAGAAGCGTCGAGTTCTCGCACTACCCGTCTCAGTTTTGAATGCGGAAGAACTCACGTTGCGTGGCGCTACCGTATCGGAGCGTGACTCGGACTCACTGGACGCACTTGTCGAAGCGCGTTCGTTGTACGAAAAGGCGCTTCGGCTCGATCCCAACCTGATCCAGGCACTGATGAGCAAGACGTATGCACTGAGCCGCACGCTTGAGCTCGATCCTCACGCGGACTGGGATCGACTTCTTCGCGAATACGACGAGACATCGAGACGCCTGGTGGCGGTAGCGGATCGGGATGCCCGCGCTTGGAATATTCGCGCGGATGCGCTGCAGAAACAGTGGCGGTGGGACGCAGCGCTCGAAGCCAATGCAAGAGCCGAAACGATCGATCCGCATCGGCTCAATACACTTGGCCAGCGCGCCGACATATTGATCGCTATGGGACAGCCGGAAGAGGCGCTTGCGCAGGTCAACCGAGCATTTTTGCTCGTACCGAGCCCCGCGGCAGATGTGACTCGTTACCGGGTAAGTCCTAGCGTTAACTGAACAGTCGAGTCCCAGCGTTGCCTGAACACTTC
>JBDTLK010000165.1:0-7487 GCA_039934835.1 Edaphobacterium sp. (SeqCode)
TTTGAACGAGTCGATTCAGCTCAAGCTATCGTTCTCGCTGTCGCTGGCCATTCTCATCGTCGCGGCGGTAGCCGGCGTCTTCTCGTTCATGTCCGCATTCAATGAAGCGCACGAACTCCAAGACGATACGCTGCGGCAGATTGCAGCGCTGTTTAATCGCCAAAGTCTCTTACCGGCACCTCCTGGCGGCGACGGTCCCGCTAAAGACAGCGACGAAGAGTCCCGCGTAACCGTTCAGTATCTTGCCGACGGCAGCAAGGCAGCCGGGAATGGGGTTGCGCCGGGGCGACTGCCACTCCCGTCCGCACTGGGCGATGGTCTGCATACGCTCGAGGTTCGTGGCGAGCCGTTCCGCGTGCTGGTGAAGACAACTGCCGGCGGAGAGCGGATCGCGGTGGCCCAGGAAACCGGCGTTCGCAACGAAATCGCCCGCGACAGTGCCTTGCGCACCGTGATGCCGTTCCTGATTCTGGTTCCCATCTTGCTATTGATCGTTGCTGATCTCGTGCGCAAGATGTTTCGGCCCATCTCCGCCCTTTCGACGGAAATCGATCAACGCGCCGAGCAGGACATTCATCCGGTGGAAGCATTGCACCTTCCTGTCGAGGTGCGTCCGTTTGTAATGGCGATCAATCGCTTGCTGTCCCGCGTTGCCCAGTCGATGGATGTCCAGCGCCGATTTGTTGCCGACGCTGCGCACGAGCTGCGATCCCCGTTGACCGCCTTGTCTCTGCAAGCTGAGCGGCTTTCGGAGGCTGCGATGCCTGACTCTGCGCGTGAGCGACTTATCACGTTGCGTGAAGGCATCGAACGCGGGCTGAATCTGCTGGAACAGCTCCTGACCTTGGCTAAGGCCCAATCCGTCTCACCCAGCCCGCCCTCTCCGGTTTCAGTGCAGCATATCTATCGCCGCGTTCTGGAAGATCTCATGCCGCTGGCCGAGGCCAAACACATCGACATCGGTGTGGTGGGGGAGCAGGACGCCCAAGTGTTGGTGAACGAGTTCGACCTGATGGCCGTGATCAAGAACTTGGTCGACAACGCCATTCGTTACACGCCGGAGGGCGGCAGGGTCGATCTATCTGTAGTCAGTGCAAATGGAAATGCAATGCTGCAAATCAAAGATTCGGGGCCCGGCATTCCAATGGGTGAACGCGAGCGCGTGTTTGATCCTTTCTATCGCACCGTTGGAAGCAATCAAGCGGGATCAGGGCTGGGGCTTTCCATCGTCAAAGCGATCTCGGATCGGATCGGCGCGCAAGTTCGACTGGCTTTCTCCGACGAGGCCAAACGATCGGGTTTGTGTGTCTGTGTCGTCGTCCAGAAGTTCGAATCTTCTCGCGGGGGACTGAAATGACTGTCCTAATTGACCATATTTTATCTCGGTGTGGAGCAGTGTAGCGTCGCCTCGTCTATTGCGGACATCAGGCAAAGAGGTGGCCATTCGTTCAACCAAGTTGAGCGACCGCTGGCATGGAGCGCTCTACGCTAAGTTCGCAGTTAGCCGTTTGCGGTCAGAACGAGCGTCGTCGCGGCAAGCTGATGCAACGCGAGCCAACGGCCAACAGAGTATTCGTCCTTTGCTTGCGCCCGCAGCGCTCGCGTGTGACAGAACGGCAATAGACGGCGGGTCGTTGCGGATGTCAGTGCAGGAGAGCGATCCGAGCCAGTTTTCGACCCCAACGCAGCAAGGATTTCCGCGATGACAGGCTATCGAGAGAAAGGAACATAAACAAATCGCGGCCCAGCCGGCCTAGCGGAATTGCCGGTATGATGCAGTGGAGGCGACTTCGCCTGAGTCATTGCGATCACCGGCGGGCCGTGATCCGTACTGGAGCCCGTATGTTCGTCAATGGATTAGGCACTGCCAATCCACCGCGCCGTTACACCAAGGCGGAGTGCTGGGATTCGTTCAAAGACTCCGAGTGGTTTCGAAAGCTCGATCGCCGCTCGCACATGATCGCCGAAACTGTGCTCACCAAGGATAACGGCATCGAGGCGCGAACCCTCGCGTTGGATGGCCTCGACGATGTCTTCCGGATTGACCCTGATACCCTGCATCAGCGATTTCTCACCCATGCGCCCGCGCTCGCCGCCGATGCCGCCCGTGCGGCGCTGGTCGATGCCAGCCTGCAGACGCGAGAGATCGACGCGCTCGTGGTCAGCACCTGTACCGGTTATGTCTGCCCCGGCCTGACGAGTCATGTGATCGAACGCCTGGGCCTGCGATCCGACATTCTGGCCTTCGACCTCGTCGGTCAGGGCTGCGCGGCGGCACTGCCCAACTGGCGGCTGGCCGCGGCGCTGCTGACAGATGCAACGTGTCGACACGTGCTCGCGGTATGCGTCGAGGTGAGCAGCGCGGCGATGTACCTGGACGACGATCCAGGCGTATTGATCAGTGCGTGCCTGTTTGGCGACGGCGCGGGCGCTGCCGTGCTGTCGCAGCGCCCCGATCCAGGACGTCGGAGCATCGAATGGCGGGCTTTCGGATCGCTGACCAACCCGGCCCAACGCGATGCGCTCAAGTTCGAAACGCAACAAGGGATGCTGCGCAACGTTCTGACGCGGCCCGTTCCACGGCTTGCGGCCGATCATGCGCAGCAAGTCCTGACGCGAGTGCTCAACGACGCCGGAGGCATTTCGCCGAACGACATCGCGGCCTGGATCATGCATGCCGGTGGCCGCGATGTACTCCTCGCGTTGGAGAAGACGCTGCAACTCGACGACGGTGAGTTGCGTTACAGCGCCGCGATGCTGCGCGAGTACGGCAACATGAGCAGCGCGTTCGTGTACTACGTGCTGCAGGCCGCGCTGCGGGACAACGCCCCACCTGGCTGGTGGTGGATGTCCTCATTCGGCGCAGGCTTCAGTTGCCACGGCGCGTTGCTCAAGGTGGCATGACCACCATTCGCGACATGCGTAGTGACCAGGGCCTGCCACGGCGCGTGTGGCCGGAATTGCTCGATGCCCTCGGCGCCGACGATCCTGCCGCCCGGCGCGCGCGACGCGATCTGCGTCGGCTGCATCACGTTATGGGCACCCTTTCCATTGTTATGCGCGCACTCGATCGCGCGACAGGCAGTTCGCCGCGAACGCTGCTGGAACTGGGCGCAGGCGATGGCTCACTGCTGGTGCGTCTGGCGGAGCGGCGCGCAGGACGTTGGCCGAGTGTCGCCGTTACCCTGCTCGATCGCCAAGGCGTCGTCGAGGAAAAAACTCTGGACCGCATTCGCGCCGTCGGCTGGCTGCCGTCAGTGGTTACCGCCGACGTGTTCGACTGGCTGCAACGGCCACACCCAGCGCGGTGGGACATCATCGTCGCCAATCTTTTCGTCCATCACTTTCCGCCGCCGGACCTGTCCCGGCTCCTGAGTGCTATCGCTTTGCACACGCAGATCTTCTTTTGCTGCGAACCCCGGCGCAGCGCGACTGCGCTCCTGGGAAGCCATTTGATTGGCCTGCTCGGCGCCGGCCCGGTCACGCGCGAGGACGCGGTCCTGAGCGTTCACGCCGGATTTCGAGATCGCGAGCTCACGGCGGCGTGGCCGCCGGAGAGCGGCTGGCGTCTGCACGAGTATCCTGCAGGACTTTTCAGCCACTGTCTTCTGGCGATGCGCGGCAGTGTCTGACGCCGTGCACCTCAACTACGATGCGATTGTCATCGGCGGGGGACCTGCGGGTGCCACCGCCGCCATCCTGCTGGCGCAGGCCGGTTGGCGCGTCGCGGTCTTGGAAAAAGCAACCTTCCCGCGCCGCAAGGTCTGTGGCGAGTTCATTTCCGCAACGACCTGGCCGCTGTTGCGCGCGCTCGGCGTTGTCGATTTGCTGAAAGAGAATGCCGGTCCCATCATTCGACGCGTCGGCGTATTTTCCGGTACCACGCAACTGACGGCAGCCATGGCGCCGCTGCGCAACGGCGAAGTGGACGTTGGCCGTGCGGTCGGCCGCGAGATCCTCGACACGATTTTGCTCGAGCGCGCCGGCGCGGCTGGCGCGACAATCTGGCAGCCGTGGACGGTCGTAAAATACGCATTGGATACTGCCGGCTATACATGTCTAGTCGAAGAGCGGGGCAGCGGCCAGTTGCGCACCCTGCACGCGCCGTTGCTGATCGCCGCGCACGGTTCATGGGAATCCGGGGCGCTGCCCACGCAGGACTTCCGGCAGGCGCCGCGGCCATTCGATCTGCTGGGATTCAAGGCCCAATTCCGCGGCGGCAATCTTGCAGCGGAGCTGATGCCACTGCTCGCCTTCCCGGGAGGCTATGGCGGAATGGTGAACACCGGAAGGGGAACGATGAGCCTGTCGTGCTGCATCCGTCGCGATCACCTCGAAGCCTGCCGCAGAAAGTGGCCTCAGCACCGGGCGGGCGCCGCCGTGCTCGCGCACCTTAACGCGCATTGCGTCGGTGTCGCCGCGGCGCTATCCGGGGCGACGCTGGAAGGCGCCTGGCTGGCCGCGGGCCCGATCCGGCCGGGCATCCGCGGCTTCGGCACCGACGGCCTATTTACACTGGGCAATGCCGCTGCCGAAGCGCATCCCATCGTTGCGGAGGGCATCAGCATGGCGATCCAGTCCGCAGCGCTGCTTTGCGAGCGCTTGGTCGCACGTGGAGGTTCCACGCTGACTCGCGCAGTGTTGGTCTCCATCCGGCATGACTATGCTAGGGCCTGGCGCCGGAATTTTGCGCTACGCCTGCATGTCGCAACGTTCTATGCGCAGATATTCAGCCGAGGCATTTCCACACGCATCGCCTTGGCAGTCATGCGGCGATTCCCTTCCGCGTTGACATTGGGCTCGCGCTGGAGCGGAAAGGCAGACCCGTTGCGCAGCCACGGCGCGCTCGACCTGGCGGGGATCAGCGAACGCTGAACGCGCGGTGCGGCCCGGAACTACTGTCCAAAATGTTGCGCCGCTGGCTCGTGGAGAACACCAATTGACGACACTGCAAATCCTGCATCGCATACTCAAGACGAACTTCGATCTGGAGCCCGATGCGCTCACGCCCGACGCCAGACTGGCGGATCTCGAGATCGATTCGCTCGCCACCGTCGAGGTCCTGTTCGCTGTCGAGGACGAGTTCAAGGTGACGGTACCGCCGGAGCCAGCGGCGCAACAGACGAGGCTGGAGACGGTCGGCGACCTCGTTGCCTATGTGGACAGGCTCGTCGCGGAGCAGGCTCCGGTTGGCGACGAGGGAGCGCCTGCTTGAGACGCGTGGCCGTCACCGGCATCGGTGTCATCACGCCTTTGGGCAATGATGTCCAAGCATTCGTTGCCAGTCTGACTCACGGACGCTCGGGAATATCGCGCCTGATGCGGCCGCCGGCGACCCGCCGCGACACCGCCGCGTGGAGCGTGCCGGCGCGGACACATGTCGGTGGCGTCGTTGAATTCGAACCCGCACTTCATTTTTCGGCGCCGAAACTGCGCATGCTCGATCGCGTCAGTCAATTCGCGCTTTTCGCGGCCGAGCAGGCGGTTCGCGACGCGGGCATCGCGTGGGAGGACGTCGATCGAGAGCGCTGCGGCGTTTTTCTCGGCACCGGGATGGGTGGCGCGGAGACCACCGACGATGGCTACTACACGCTCTACGCCGAGCGCACCGAGCGGGTCAAGCCGTACAGTGTGCTTATGGCGATGACCAATGCGGCAGCGTCGTGGATAGGGATTGAGTATCGCCTGGCCGGTCCCAATCTGACGTTCTCGACGGCTTGCTCATCGTCGGCTGTTGCGATCGGCGAGGCGGCGCAACGGATACGCAATGGCGAAGCCGACCTGATGCTGGCTGGGGGCAGCGAAGCGCCGCTGTCGCTCGGCACGCTGGTCGCGTGGGACGCCCTGAAGACCCTGGCGACCGAGGATCCCCTGGAGCCGGGAGCTTCGTGCAGGCCGTTCTCGAAGGACAGAACGGGCCTTGTTCTCGCCGAAGGTGCGGCGATCGTGGTGCTGGAAGAATGGGAGCAAGCGCGAGCGCGCGGCGCCCACATCTACGCGGAATTCGCCGGTTATGGGCTCAGCAACGATGGCGCCCATATCACGCGGCCCACGATTGCGGGCCAGGCATCGGCGATGCGGCGCGCGCTCGCCGCCGCCGCATTGCAGCCGCAGGACATTGGCTACATCAATGCCCATGGGACCGCTACCCTCGCCAATGATGTCGTTGAAACAGCAGCGATTAGGCAGGTGTTCGGGAAGCACGCTCCATGCGTACCGGTGAGTTCGACCAAATCCATGCATGGCCATCTCCTCGGGGCTGCCGGAGCGATCGAATTCGCAGCCGCAGTGTTGGGGATGGAGCGAGGCATGATTCCACCGACCATCAATCTGCGCGTGAGCGACCCGGAATGTGACCTGGACTACGTGCCCGGGCGAGCGCGGACCGGTGTCGCAACACTGGCCGTTATGTCGAACTCGTTTGCTTTCGGGGGCACCAATGCAGTCCTCATCGCACGCCGTTCCAATGGGCACTGAGACAAGGTGCGCCGATCGCACCCGGTGCACCCTCACGCCCCGGGCGCCGAAGGCGGGAACGCCAGCGCGCAGGCCTCGTCATCGGTCAACCGGCGACCTTCGTCGTACAACCGCGATAGCGTATCGGGGGAACGCTCGGCGGCCAGCAGCGCGAGCAGCCGCTCGCGAATCTGCCGCGCCACCAGCCGCGGGAGTTTTCCCTCCGCTGCATAGACGCCCTCCGCGTACGCCCACACACGGGCGGCATCGTCGATTCGCTTGCGGCGAGCAAGCAGCATCGCCACGTCGTAGAGTACGGATGCTCCGGTACCGTAGTTCCTCCTGACCCGGGACAGGGCCTCGCGGTAGACGGGCTCGGCCTCGTCCAGCCGATCGGCGCTCATCAGCGCGGTCGCAAGGGAGCGCAAGCTCAGGCCGTCGTAGTACGTTTCCAGTGATGCGCGAGGGCGTGCCAGCATTTCACTCGCCACCACCGCGGCCTCCTGTACGTTGCCGGCGGCTATGTCCAAGTCCACCAGGATCGACAACGCCGTGAATTCGTCAACGGCGCTGCCGAGCTCCCGCCCTACCGCCAGATAGTCGAGAGCATGCCCGCGCGCCTCATCCAGCGCCCCGAGCTGCGAGAAAAAGATGGCGGCCGTGTTATCTATGAGGACTCGAAGCCCCGGCGGCCATGCCGGATCGCGCAACGCGAGCGCCTCGTCCAGGGCATGTCTTGCTTCGTCCAGCTGGCCGATGCTCTGGAACGCATACACGAGGTGGCACCATCCCAGATAACTGCCCAGTCGGTCGTTGAGACGGCGATAGAGGGCGATGGCGCGTTTGTCGTCCTCTATCGATGCAGCCGGCGAGAAGACCTCACCCCGTTCGGCACAGGCGAGCCAGAACAGTGCGGCATCCGCTGCAGGAATCGAGTCGTCGACCAGCGGCCGCAACATCTCGGACCAATGCCACGCTTCCGTCTTGGGCGCGACAAAATGGATGTAACCCCGTCCCGCGCCCGCCGCGCC
>JBDTLK010000166.1:0-7402 GCA_039934835.1 Edaphobacterium sp. (SeqCode)
GCGTGCCGATGATGGCGACAACGTCGGCGATCATGTGCCCGCGCGACATTTCATCGAGCGCCGCCAGGTGCGCGAAGCCCGGCGCGCGCAGCTTCAACCGGTACGGCTTGTTGGCGCCATCGGAGATGATGTATGCGCCAAACTCACCCTTGGGATGCTCGACCGCGGCATACGCCTCGCCCGCGGGAACGTGCATGCCTTCGGTGAAGAGCTTGAAGTGATGGATCAGCTCCTCCATGTTCTCCTTCATCTCGACGCGCGAGGGCGGCGCCACCTTGTGGTTGTCGGTGATCACCGGCCCCGGGTTGGCGCGCAGCCAGGCGATGCACTGCTCAACAATGCGCTTCGACTCGCGCATTTCCTGCACGCGCACCAGATAGCGGTCGTAGCAGTCGCCGTTGGTCCCGACCGGGATGTCGAAGTCCATCAGATCGTAGACTTCGTAAGGCTGTTTTTTGCGCAGGTCCCAGGCAATGCCCGAACCGCGCACCATGGGGCCGCTGAAACCCAGCGCCAGTGCACGTTCCGGTGTTACCACGCCGATGCCGACGGTGCGCTGCTTCCAGATCCGGTTCTCGGTGAGCAGCGTCTCGTATTCGTCGACGTGCCCAGGAAAGCGCTTGCAGAAGTCGGCGATGAAGTCGAGCAGGCTGCCCTGACGATTTTCGTTCATGCGCGCCACGGCCTTGGCATCGTGGATAGGCGAGACCTTGTAATGCGGCATCTGCTCCGGCAGGTCGCGGTAAACGCCGCCCGGCCGGTAGTAAGCGGCATGCATGCGCGCACCCGATACCGCCTCGTATACGTCCATCAGGTCTTCGCGCTCGCGGAAGCAGTACAGGAATGTGGTCATCGCGCCGACGTCGAGCGAATGCGCGCCGAGCCACAACAGGTGATTGAGGATGCGGGTGATCTCGTCGAACATCACGCGAATGTATTGCGCGCGGATCGGCACCTTGAGGTCGAGCAACTTCTCGATCGCCATGCAGTACGCGTGCTCGTTGACCATCATCGATACGTAGTCGAGGCGGTCCATGTACGGCAGCGACTGGATGTAGGTCTTGTGCTCGGCGAGCTTTTCGGTCGCGCGATGCAGCAGCCCGATGTGCGGATCGGCGCGCTGAATGACTTCTCCGTCGAGTTCCAGCACCAGCCGCAGGACGCCGTGCGCCGCCGGGTGCTGCGGCCCGAAGTTCATGGTGTAGTTGCGAATCTCCGCCATGTCTCAGCCCTTGCGGAAGCCTTCGCTCTCGGCGTAAGCGTCTTCGCGGATGATGCGCGGAACGATTTCGCGCGGCTCGATCGACACCGGCTGGTAGATCACGCGTCCCTGGTCCGGGTCATAGCGCATCTCCACGTGTCCGGACAGCGGAAAATCCTTGCGGAAGGGATGTCCCACGAAACCGTAATCGGTCAGCAGGCGCCGCAGGTCGGGATGCCCGGTGAACATGATCCCGTAGAAATCGAACGCTTCGCGCTCGAACCAGTTGGCACCGGGCCAGACGTCGACCAGCGACGGCAGCACCGGGAAATCGTCGTCGGGCGCGAAGGCGCGCACCCGCAGGCGCCAGTTGTTGGCGAGCGAGAGCAGGTGATACACCGCCGCAAATCGCGGGCCGGAGTGGTTGCCGCCGCCATAGGTCGAGTAGTCGACCCCGCATAGATCTACCATCTCCTCGAATCGCAACGTCGGAAGGTCGCGCAGGATGCGCATCGTTGCCTGCAGCCCGTCGGCGCGCACGACGGCGGTGACCTCCCCCAGCGCGGTGGTGACGCTGGTCAGCTTGTCGCCAAGCGCTTTGGGCAGCGCCGCGACGATTGCGTCGATTTTCATCAGCGCGCGATCGTGTTGGTGCGCCAGATCTTGTTCTGCAGCTGCAGAATGCCGTAGAGCAGCGCCTCCGCGGTGGGCGGGCATCCGGGAACGTAAATGTCGACCGGCACGATGCGATCGCAGCCGCGTACGACGGAATAGGAGTAGTGATAGTAGCCGCCGCCATTGGCGCACGACCCCATCGAGATCACCCAGCGCGGCTCGGCCATCTGGTCGTAGACCTTGCGCAGCGCCGGCGCCATCTTGTTGCACAGCGTGCCGGCGACGATCATCACGTCGGATTGGCGCGGGCTCGGCCGGAACACCACACCGAAGCGATCGAGGTCGTAGCGCGCGGCGCCGGCGTGCATCATCTCCACCGCACAGCACGCCAGCCCGAAGGTCATCGGCCACATCGAGCCGTTGCGCGCCCAATTGATGAGCGAGTCGAGCGACGTGGTGACGAACCCTTTCTCGAGAATTCCTTCAATGGGCATAACCGTCTCCAATCAACATGCTCATTCCCACTCCAGGGCGCCTTTTTTCCATTCGTAGATGAAACCGATGATCAGGATGCCGAGAAAGATCATCATCGACCAAAAACCGAACAGGCCGATATCGGGCAACACCACCGCCCAGGGAAAAAGGAACGCAATTTCGAGGTCGAAAAGGATGAACAGGATCGCCACGAGGTAGTAGCGCACGTCGAATTTCATGCGCGCGTCTTCGAATGCCTCGAAGCCGCACTCGTAAGGGGACAGTTTTTCGGCGTCGGGCCGGTCGGGGGAGACGAGGGTGCCCAGCGTCAGGAGCACCAGGCCGATACCGGTGCCGATCACGATGAAAAGCAGGATCGGAAAGTACTGTTCCAACATGATCGAACGACTCCAACCCCCTCAATCGCATCCGAAGCGGCGTTATCCTGCCGCCTGCCTGCCTCCATTGCTGCCGGATCGCGCTCGCCGGGCGGTGTCCGTTTGCTGCTTCCTGGTGCCGACGGGGAGACTCGAACTCCCACGGCCTAAGCCACTGCCCCCTCAAGACAGCGTGTCTACCAATTTCACCACGTCGGCCTTGCCAGCGTTTTATTTCCTGTGTGTGCCGGCTGCGGATCAGTGCGGCCGGCAAGTGCCAAGCCGCCTATTTGGGCACTTCACCCGACTTCGTTGCTGCGCCGCCAACCGCCGATGGCACTGCGGGTGCGACCGCCGCCGGCGCCGCGGCGGGAGGCGCGCCGGTCGGTGGAATGGCGGCGTCCTTCGCGACCGGCTCGCCCGCCTTTTGCGTCGGCGTGGCGCCTTGCTGCATCAGGTCCTTCGGCGCCGAGCGGGTCGCCGACAAATATGTCAAACCCAGGCTCGACACAAAGAATACCGTCGCCAAAATCGCCGTGGTCCGTGACAAAAAGTTGGCGGACCCCGCAGCGCCAAACAGGCTGCCCGACGAGCCGCTGCCGAAGGCGGCGCCCATGTCGGCTCCCTTGCCGTGCTGGAGCAGGACAAAGCCGATCAGCGCAATGGCCACCAGCACGTGTATCGCGAGTACTGCAGATTCCAGAATCATCCGTCGTCCTTCGGTCTGCCAACTTGACCTAACTTAACTCTAGGCAGCGGCAACCGCCAAGAATTCATCGGCCTTCAGCGCCGCTCCGCCGATCAGGCCACCATCGATATCGGGCATCGCGAAGAGCTCCTTCGCGTTGCCCGGCTTGATGCTGCCGCCGTAAAGCAGCAGCGTATTCGCACCGAGAGCACCAAGCCGCTTGCGAATGGCCTTGTGCACTGCCTGCGCCTGCTCGGGAGTCGCAGTGCGACCCGTACCGATGGCCCACACCGGCTCGTACGCCAGCACCGTTTCCGCCACCCGCACTCCCGCCTGTGCCGCGACCGCGTCGAGCTGTCGCAGCACCACCGCTTCGGTTTCGCCACCATCACGCTCGGCCAGCGTTTCGCCTATGCAAACCACCGGCGTCATTCCCGCCGCAACGACCGCCGCGGCTTTTGCGGCTACCATCGCATCGCTCTCGCCGTAGAGCGTGCGGCGCTCGGAGTGGCCGACGACGACGTACCTGCAGCCAAACTCCGCAACCATGGTCGCCGCGACTTCACCGGTGAATGCTCCGCAAGGATGCTCGCTGGCGTTTTGCGCGCCCCACGCGATGGCCGAACCGGACAGCGCTGCCTGGGCCTGCCAAAGGTACGGAAACGGTACGCAAACCGCCATTTCGCGGCCCGCCGGCGCATCCCAACCCGTACGCAGGTCGGCCAGCAAGGCATCGTTGCGCCTCAAGTCGCCGTGCATTTTCCAGTTGCCGACGACCAGCTTGCCACGCATCGCTTAAGGTTCCATTCCGGCTTGGTCGCACACCAATCAGGCGATACCGATCCAACCTTGCAATTTTACCCTGCCGGCGCTGACGGGGTCAACGCGCTGCGGTGCAGCAAGGCTGCCCTTAGTCCGGGCTCGCCGCTTGGAAGCGCAAGGAATTGTCGGTCCGGAGTAACTTCCAGCCCGGATACCAACCCCTTTACCGGCCTGGTAAAAGGCCGCGCCGAAACCCGCGCTCAGAGGCGGGCAAGCACGTAACCCCGCAGCGAATTCACAAGTCGCGTCAAATTCGCCTGCAACGCGGCAAATCCTGCATTTTTCTCAAGTGATGACTCGTCCATGTACAACCGCCGATTTGCCTCGATCTGCAGACTGTGCCGCCGCTGGGTCGGCCGCCCATGCTTGCGCACCAGCTCCACGCCCTTGTACGGGTCGTTAATCGCGACCGCGTAGCCCATCGCGCGCAACGTCGCGGCCACGAAGACGGTGAATTCGGCTTCGCAGGTCGTGCCGTCACGGTCTCCAAGCACGAAATCGGCACGGGCGCGGCCCGGATCGTCCGACATCACTCCACCGACCGCCGGCATTGAATGACAGTTGATGTGCCACACCGCGCCGAAGGCCGCAACACGCTCGTCGAGAGCCTGCGTGAGGGTGGCCTGATACGGATCGTAGTAGTCGGCGATGCGCCGCTGCACCTCGGCAACCGCAAGCCTGCGGGCGTACATGGGCACGCCGCCTTCGGCAAGGCGCCAGACCAGGCCGATGCCGAGCTCGGTCTTGCGTGACACGGTGACCGGTCCGGGCCACGCACCGTCGAGCAGTTTCTCGTCGATGTCGGCCACGTGCCGGTTCGGATCGATATACGCGCGCGGGAACAGCGCCTCGACCAGCGTCGCGCCGTGGGCAGGCGCGGCGCCATAGAGTTGCGCGACGTGCGTGTCTTCGGCCTGGCGCGCCGTTGCGCGCGGAACCCAGTGGTCGAAATCCGCCGGATATTGCGTTCCGCTGTGCGGAGAATCCAATACCAGTGCGATCGGTGGGCCCGGTGGATCGTGGCGGCGCACGACAGTCATGGCGTGGTCTCCGGTTCATTGAGAAAGCACGCACTGGAGCGGCCCGGCGCGATTTCCCTGAGCATCGGGACCTCGCGCCGGCAGCGCGGCATGACGTGCGGACAGCGCGGATGGAAATGGCATCCGGGCGGCGGCGCGAGCGGCGATGGGATTTCGCCCCGGATCGGCACGTAGCGGCGCTTGGTGGCGTCGATGCGCCCGACTTCGGCGAGCAGTGCCTGCGTGTACGGATGGTTCGGCGCGGCGAAGATTTCCGCGGTCACGCCGGACTCGACGACGCGGCCGAGGTACATGACCACGATCCGGTCGCTGATGTGGCGCACGACGCCGAGGTCGTGGCTGATGAACAGGTAGGTCAGATTGAGCGCGGCACGCAGGTCCATGAACAGGTTGAGCACTTGCGCCTGGATCGACACGTCGAGCGCCGCCACCGACTCGTCGCAGACCAGGAATTCGGGCTTGACCGCGAGCGCCCGCGCGATGCCGATGCGCGCCCGCTGGCCGCCCGAGAACTGGTGCGGGAAACGTCGCATCAGCGTCGGGTCGAGACCGACGCGGTTCAGCTGCAGGCCGACGTACTCGACCTGCTGGTGCGGCCCGATCATGCCGTGCACCACGGGCGCTTCACCGACGATGTCGACGACACGCATGCGCGGGTTGAGCGACGCGTAGGGATCCTGAAAGATCATTTGCATCTTCAGTTGCTGCTCGCGCGCAGCGCTTGGCGCCAGCCCGGCCAGCGACACGCCGCGCCAGTAACGCGTGCCTTCGGACAACTCGAGCAGTCCGACGACGAGCCGCCCCAGCGTCGACTTGCCGCAGCCGGATTCACCAACCAGTCCGACGACTTCACGTTCGCGCACCATCAGGTTCACGCAATCGACAGCGTGCACGACTTCGGCACGTGCGTCGCCGCCGAAGCGGTTGGTGATGCGCGCGGCGAAGTCCAGCGGTTTCACGAAGCGCTTCGACGCGGACTTCAGTTCGACCAGCGGCGCCGCCGCCGCCGGTTCGGCGACAGCGATGGCTTCGCGCTCGTGGCCGTCCTTGGCGCTCATGCCGCCGCTTCCAGCGGATGAAAACAGCGCAACGCGTGCCCGCCGCCTTCATGCTCCCGCATGACCGGATCGCGCTCGCACTCGCCATCGGCACGTGGGCAGCGGGCACGGAACGCGCAGCCCGCGGGCAGGTCCAGC
Source organism: Edaphobacterium sp. (SeqCode) (assembly GCA_039934835.1). GTDB lineage: Bacteria > Pseudomonadota > Gammaproteobacteria > Burkholderiales > Casimicrobiaceae > PALSA-1003. The sequence continues at coordinate 6,414 of JBDTLK010000166.1, forward strand.
AGCGACGGCGTCATTCCCGGAATGGGTTTGAGCCGGGAGCGTCGATCGGCGTTGCCGGGCACCGAATCGAGCAGGCCGCGCGTGTACGGATGCAGCGGTCGCGTAAGCACTTCAGCGGTCGTGCCCTGCTCGACGATGCGCCCTGCGTACATCACGCACACCCGGTCCGCCAGCCCGGCGATCACCGACAGATCGTGGGTGATCCAGATCAGCGCGGCGCCGGTGTCGCGCGCGAGCTTTTGCATCTCGTACAGAATCTGCCCCTGGATGGTCACATCGAGCGCGGTGGTGGGTTCGTCGGCGATGATCAGTTGTGGATCGTTGAGGAGCGCGATCGCGATCGCCACGCGCTGGCGCATGCCGCCGGAGAACTGGTGCGGGTACGCGTGCAGGCGCTCGTCGGGTGAGGCGATGCCGACCTTGACCAGCGTGGCGCGCGCCCGCGCCAGCGCGTCGCCGCGTGACACGCGCTTATGCGCAAGCACCGCCTCGACCATCTGCGTGTCGATGCGCAGCACCGGGTTCAACGTCATCATCGGGTCCTGGAAGATCATTGCCATGCGGTTGCCGCGCACCTGCCGCATTTCCTCCGCCGACAGCGCAGACAGGTCGGCGCCGTCGAACAGCAGCGTGCCGGCGACGACTTTGCCCGGCGGATCGACCAGGCCCATGATCGAATAGCCGGTCATCGACTTGCCCGATCCCGATTCGCCGACCAGTCCCACGACCTGGCCGCGGTCGATGCTGAAACTCACGTCCTGCACCGCGCGCACTACGCCTGCGCGCGTGAAAAACTGCGTGCAAAGCCCGTCGACCGCAAGCAGCGGCGAGCTCATATCATTCCTCGATCCGGCGCTGCGGCGCTCATCAATCCCCCCGAAGCGGCGCTGCGCGCCGCCTCCCCCCGAGGGGGCGCGCGCCTTGGGGCGGCCCGGCGGCGCTCATCAATCCCCCCGAAGCGGCGCTGCGCGCCGCCTCCCCCCGAGGGG
>JBDTLK010000167.1:0-7285 GCA_039934835.1 Edaphobacterium sp. (SeqCode)
CGCTCAATGCCCGCGTTGCTCGTCTCGCTAGCCGCGTTCGTCGTGATCATCGCCGGTACCTGGGTCGGCGCGCACCTGCGCACGGTACTGCCCAAGCATCACCTCGACGCTGAAACGCGCGATGCGGTGCGCATCGGTGTCGGCCTGATCGCGACCATGTCCGCGCTGGTGCTCGGGCTGCTCCTGGCCACTGCAAAGAGTTCCTTCGATACCAAATCGGACGAAATCCGCACCAGTGCCGCCAAGATCATCCTGCTCGATCGCACCTTTCGCGAGTACGGCTCCGAAACGAACGAGCTTCGCGCGCTGCTGCGCGACACCATCGAGCGCCGGGTCGACCACAAATGGATCGATTTGCGCAGCCTGACAGTGATGGAGCCCAGCACGACCACCGACCCGTTGCCGATGGAGCGCCTGCAGGAGAAATTGCGCGCGATGTCTCCGGGAACTCCAGGCCAGCGTCTGGCGCACGCGCGCGCGCTCCAGTTGGGAGAAGATCTGGCGCAGACGCGCTGGCTGCTGGTCGAGCAGTTGGGAGGAACGATACCGCTGCCGTTCCTGGTGCTGCTGGTGCTGTGGGTGGCACTGATCTTCGCGAGCCTTGGCCTGTTCGCGCCGCGCAACGGCACGTTCTACACGGTGATCGTCGTCTGCGCGCTGTCCGTCGCCAGCGCCCTGTTCCTGATCATCGAAATGGATCGCCCTTTCGGCGGCGTGCTGCGCATTTCCGACGCGCCGCTGCGCACCGCGCTGCAATACCTGCAGCGTTAAATCACGCCTGCGACGCAACCACTTTTGCCTGCACAGTCCGCCGCACCAGGCGGATGTGCCCGCGCAACGTATACGCCTCGCTGGCAAACCTCATCGGCGTCTTGATCGATTGCGCTGAGTGTTCGATACGGTCGAGGTCTTGCAGCCACTTGTCGGTCGGCAACGGTCCCTTGAGCGCGTTGACGTCGCGCTCCAGCAGCTTCAGTTCTCCGTACAGGCGAAAGATGCGCGAGCGCACCCGCCAGCGCAGCACCTGCGGCAGGTAGTTCAAAATCGGCACCAGGATGACCAGCAGCGGCACGAGCAGGATGATCAGTCGCTCGACCAGCGTCGCGGCCCAGAACGGCATGTAGCGGTGCAGCAGATTGGGGCCGAACTGCTTGTGCCGTTCAGCCTCCTGCGACACCTCGATGTCGACGATGGTGGTGCTGGGAAATTCCCCCGCCGCCTCGAAGTAACCCTGACCACCGTGAATCTCGTGCGCCGCGTCGAGCAGGAGGTTGATCAAAGCGGGCGGCAGGCCGTCGCGCGCGACCAGCATCGCCTTGGTACCGATGAGCGTAATCTCTTCCGCGGGAATGTTCTGGCCGAGCTCGACCGTACCTTCCGGCAGCTTAAGCTGCACGATATGGGGAAAGCGGCGCACGTACGCGTCGGCGCGGGCGATGCCCAGCAACTTGATGCTCGGATCGTGCAGCGCCTGCCAGATCGCCGGAGACTGCACCGGACCGACCATGACCGCGGCGTCGACATCACCCCGCTGCAACGCGCGCAATGCTGCTATGCCCCCCTGCGACACCTCATCAGAATTAAAAGGCGTGATGCCGTTGGCCTCCAGCAGCGGTTTGACGAATGCGCGCGCCGCTGCCAGCCGCGCCGATCGCCACTCGCTTGTACAGGAAGGCGTTGATCAGCGGCATCGGCGCCGAACTGCGATAGAAGATCCACATCGGCTCGTAGTACAGCGCGGCGATCATTTCGACCGGACTCGGTCCGGTCGGCCCCACGCCTCCCTGTACGAAGCCGACATCCACTCCCGAGGCGGGATCGAGCAGCAGCCTGAGATTGTCGCCCGCGCCCGCAGTCATGCGTTCGTCGATCACGACGCCATCGCGGGCAAGGATTTCCTTGTAGCGCAACGCGTAGCGGTGATACATGCCGTCGGCGGTGCCCGATGCGAGCACGATGTGGCGCGGTGTCGCGCTTTCCAGGAATCGCCACAGCCCCCACAGCGCAAGCACCAGCAGCACCACGAGCAATATGCCAAAGCGCAGCAGATCGCGCCGGGTCAGCAGTTCCAGCGAATCGCGATAAATGTTCAAGCCGAGGGCAGCTCGTAGCCTTGGAACTGCTCGCGCAACTTGTTCTTGAGCATCTTACCGGTGGGGCCCATCGGAATCGCGTCGACAAAGGCGACATCGTCGGGCGTCTGCCATTTGGCGACGCGGCCGCTATAGTACTGCAGCAGTTCGTCGCGGGTCACTGCCGCGCCTGCCTTGAGCACCACCACGAGCAATGGCCGCTCGTCCCACTTGGGGTGGGCGATGCCGATGCACGCGGCCATCGCCACCGCCGGATGCGCAATCGCGATGTTCTCGATGTCGATCGAGCTGATCCATTCACCGCCGGACTTGATCACGTCCTTGGTGCGATCGGTGATCTGCATGTAGCCGTCGGAGTCGATGGTAGCGACGTCGCCTGTGGGAAACCAGTTCTGTCCTTCGGCGTCCTTGACCAGCGGGTCGCCGCCGTCGTCGCGAAAGTATCGGCTGATGACCCACGGACCGCGCACGTACAGGTCGCCGAACGCCTTGCCGTCCCACGGCAGCTCGGCGCCGTCGCGGTCGACGATCTTCATGTCGACGCCAAACGCCGCGCGCCCTTGCTTGGCCTTGACGGCGTACAGTTCCTCGCGCGGCAGCTCACCGTGCTGCGCGCGCATCGAGCACGCGGTACCTAGCGGCGAGAGTTCGGTCATCCCCCACGCGTGCAGCGCTGCGACGTTGTATTTCTCCTCGAAGCTGCGCAGCATTGCCGGCGGCAGCGCGGAGCCCCCGACGATCGTCCGGCGCATGGTCGTGAACTTTAGGTTGTTCTGCTCCATGAAGGCGAGTAGCCCAAGCCACACTGTCGGCACGCCGGCTGACAGGGTAACCTTCTCGCCCTCGATGAGTTCGTGCAGCGACTTGCCGTCAAGTGCCGCACCGGGAAATACCAGTTTCGCGCCGACCATCGCGCCGGCGTACGGTATCCCCCAGGCATTGACGTGAAACATCGGCACGACCGGCAGGATCACATCCTTGGCGGAAATGTTGAGGGTATCCGGCAGCGCCGCCGCAAAGGTGTGCAGCAAAGTCGAGCGATGGCTATACAGCGCGCCCTTGGGATTGCCCGTGGTCCCCGACGTGTAGCAGATCGACGACGCCGTGTTCTCGTCGAATATGGGCCAGTTGTACTCAGCGGGCTCGGCCGCGAGCAGCTCCTCGTAGCAGTGGAGGTCGGCGAGCGGCGTGGCGGCGGGCATGTGCCCACGATCGGTCATCAGCACGAAGCGAGTCACCGTCTTGCATTGCGCTGCGATCTTCTCGATCACCGGCAGGAACGTGAGATCGAAGAACAGAGCGCTGTCCTCGGCGTGATTGGCAATCCACGCTATCTGTTCCGGGATCAGCCGCGGATTGATGGTGTGGACGATCGCCCCTTTGCCGGCGACCGCGTAGTACAGCTCCATGTGGCGGTGGCCGTTCCACGCCAGCGTGGCGATGCGCTCTCCCATGCCGACGCCCCAGGTATCGAGCGCGTTGGCGAGCTGCTTGGCGCGCGCATGCAGCTGCCGGTAGTTCGTGCGGTGAATGTCGCCCTCGACCCGCCGCGACACGATTTCGACCTGTCCATGGTGGCGATCCGCGTGCCGGATCAGCGACGAAATCAGCAGCGGGACATCCTGCATCAAGCCTTGCATGACGAGTCTCCTTCGAGTGGCGCGGAAACCGTCTGCGCGGAACCGCAACCGTCCTGTGGAGCATAGCAAGGGCGCGTTGAGGCCGCATCCCCCGGGTCTAGTCGAACGCGTGGCGATACGCCAGGCCGACGCCGCTGACCGGCCCCGCTTCGACGCGTATCGTCAACGCGCGGGTGAGCGCGTATTCGAGACGCACCGCCCCGCTCGCCAGCGACACGCCCTGCTCGAAGCCCAGCGTGAGGTCGTTGGTGATGCGCTTGCCGAAAACCACCACCTGATTGCGCACGCCGCCGGTCGTGGTCGGACCCGAATTCTGGATGGTGATGTCGTCGAGTCCGATTGTCTGCGCGACCTGTGTCGTGAGCGGCTTGCCGTCGCGCGAGAGCAGCGCCGCCGAGGCAGCGGACAACGCGCCGAAGCTCGAGTTGCCGTTCCCGGAGAGCCCCTGCCCGGTGATCAGCCACGCCAGCGCCTCGTTTTGCGGAACCGGTGGATTCGAGGTGATCGTCACCGCCGGCACCCGCACCGTACCCGTCACCCGCACGCCGGCCTCGACCGCCAGGTTCCGGCGCAAGGCGACGATGTCGAGCGCGGGATTGCTCAGCGGCCCGTCGAAGATCAGCTGACCGCGATCGATGGTGAGTTTCTGCCCGAACGCGAAATACGTCCCGTTGACCGCGCTGATCGTGCCGTGGCCCTGCAACGACCCGTCCGTGCCGGTTGCCACGCGCACGTGCCCGGTGAGACCGGTTTCCAGTCCTTCGCCGACAAACGTCAGCTTCTGGCCGAGATCAACCTCGAGGTCGAGCGCAAGCGGCAGATCGATCATGTCCGCACGGCGCGCCTCCGGAGCCGGCCATCCCTTGACGGTGACGTCCGCACCAAGCCTGCCGGGCGGCGAGCGCTGATACTCGATGTGTCCCTCCTCGACGTTGACGGCACCCGAGATCACAAGGCGACGCTTGATGATCGCCAGCGTGCCGTTGCCGCCGATGACAAGGCGCCGATCGGGGCGGTTGAGCAGGCGGAATTTCTGCGCGCGCCAGGTGATCTGCGTTGCGCCATCCGGAGTGTCGCCAAGTGTTGTTGTACCGAGCGTGCCGGACGCGACGAATTGTCCATCGCCACCGGTAAACTGCATTGCATCGACCACGATGCTGCGTTCGACCAGGTGCGCGCGCAACCGGCCATCGCGGAGATTGATGCCGAGCTGCGGCGCGTCGATGCGCATCCGGTCCGCGGCGAGCGTGCCCGAGAATTTGGGCGCGCCGAGCGTCCCGGTGCCGGTAATGCGCAGTGTCGCCGTGCCGTCGACGACCGCAGTGGTGCCGAGCCACGGTTGCAGCGGTTGCAGCGACGCGATATCGCCGTCGAGACTGAAATCGAGCCGCGCATCCGGTCCCAGGTAGCCGCGCGGCGCATCGACCGCGGTGGCGAGCTTGAGCGTCGCCCGCGCATTGCCGATGCGCGCCGACTGCATGCTGGCACTCGCATCGAGCGTATCGTCGCGAATCGTACCGTCGAGGCGGAGGGTGGTAATGCCGAAGCCAAGGTTCTGCGGGGCGTCGGCGGGCGCTTCCCGGCCGTAGATGTCGCCGCTTTCGCGCGCGATCAAAAAAGTGCCGTTGAGGCGCGGCGTTGCCGCGAGGTCCCACTGGCCGCCAAACCGCAGCGACGATCCCAGCGTCAATGGTCGGCCGACGAGCTTCGAAGCGGCGGCGAGCGAGATGCCGGTAAAGCTCCCCCGCGACGTGATGCGTCCCTGCTCGCGCACGAATTCTCCGATGTCGACGCGACCGTCCGCCACGGCGACATGGACCGAGTCGATCGAAATGCGGTCGGGTGCGATGTCGAAGTTGGCGGGCGCCGTGAGAGCGAGCTTGAGCACGCCGCGATTCTCGAACTCGGCCACCATTCCCTTCCAGTGCCGCGCGCCCCGCTTGAAGTCGATGAACGCGCCGCTGAGGCTCGCGCTGGCGTCGATGTCCTCGCCGCGCGCCGCGAGGGTCACACGGTGCTGCGCCAGGCTGCCGGTGCCGTTGATGCTCGCGCTGTCGAGCGCGCGCAGGTCGGAGCGCAAATCGGTCGCCGCGATCGACAACGTCAGCGGCCGTGCATCGAGCGCGAGCGCATGCTGCGCGTCCCCGCCCGGGGCCAGTGACGCCTTGATGTCGAGGGTGCGCGCGGCGTAAGTCGCGCCGATCTGCAGCCGCTCGGCAGCGAGCACGACATCGCCGCCAGCCCCACCCGGCTCGACGCGCAGCGTACCCGATGCCTGCAGTCTGCCGGCCATGGGCTTGGGCGCGTTCGCAGGCAGCCATGCCGCGAGCTCGGCAAGCTTCGGTACCGATAGCGTGAACGCCATCTTGTCGCCGACGGTGCCGGCATTGCCCTTGGCCTGGGCACGTGCCGACGCTGCGTGGACGTCGACCACGACATCGCGCAGCGCCGCGGCTGCAATCGTGCCACTCGCGGTGCCCGACACGGCGACGCCGGACAGCTTGCTGCCCTCGCGCAGCGCGAGCTCGGCGGTGACCTGCCACGCCGGCTGCAACCGGCCGCGGGCGACGAGTTTGCCATCGAGATTGCCCACGGGAAAGGCGCCAAAACGCGACGGGTCGATGTGCGTCGCCGCAAGATTGGCGCTGAAGGTCCGCGCGCCCGCCAGTTCCATTTGTCCGCTGCCTTCGATGCTGCCGCCGCCCGCGCGCGCGCGGAGCGACGTGACGTCGACGCGCTTGTTCGCGACCGTGGCGTCGAACGCGACCGACAGCTTCGCGTCCGCGAGATCGCCGCGGATGCGCTGGCGCGAGCCTTCGATATCGGCGTAGAGCCTGCCCGCGAGACGAGTCTCGATGAGCTGCGAATGCAGGCTTCGCAGGTCCACATTCCGCACCGTGAGCGATACCCGCGACGGCGCAGCGGAGCCACCCAGGTCGACGTCGATGCTGCCGTTGGCGCGCCCGCCGCCGGCTAGACGAAGCTCGACCGAGGACAGCGCGAGCTTGCTGCCGCTGGCGGCGAAAGAGCCGCGCGCGCCGTCGATCGGCAAACGTGCGCGGTCGATGGGGCCGGCGAGGCGGTTGACCGCATCGAAGGTTCCGACGGGGCCATCGGCTCCCAGCTGCGCCTGCAGCGTCAACGCGATCTCGGTGCGCGGCAATGTCGGGACCAGGCTTGCCAGGTCGACCTTGTCGAGTGCGACGGCGATCGCCTCGACGGCGTTAGCGGCAAACGGCGTCAGCCGCACGTCCGCTTTGAGCGTCGCGTCCTGCCATTGTCCGGCGCCGTCGAGGCTGATGGCCGCGAGCGTTCCGCCCAGCCGCGTATCGAGGCGAGCACCCTGCAGCGGTCCCGCGCCCACCAAGGCGATCGCGCCATCGAGCGCCAGCGGCGCGCGCGCGCCCAGCGTCACGTTGCCGCTAAGCGCGCCGAATTCAGATACCAGCTGCAGCGCGGAGAGCGCGTGTCGCTGGGCATTTCCCGCGTACCCGAACTCGAGCCCTGCGATGCGGCCCACGCGCGGACCGGCCTGCCATGAAAGTTCGGCCA
>JBDTLK010000168.1:0-7148 GCA_039934835.1 Edaphobacterium sp. (SeqCode)
TCGTTGCCTTGTCGGATTCGAGCGTGACCAGCGAATCCTCGGCCTTCACCGTATCGCCCGGCCTGACGAAGATTTCGATCACCGGGACGTCGGTAAAATCGCCGATATCCGGAACTTTGACTTCGATCGTGGCCATGGGGCCCGTCCTAGAGCATCACTCGCCGCATGTCGGCGAGCAGCGCGATGAGATAGCTGTTGAAGCGCGCCGCCGTGGCGCCGTCGATGACGCGGTGGTCGTACGACAGCGACAGCGGCAGGATCAGGCGCGGCACGAACTGCTTGCCGTCCCACACCGGCCGGGTGCTCGAACGGCACACGCCCAGGATCGCGACTTCCGGGGCATTGATGATCGGCGTGAAGTACGTGCCGCCAATGCCGCCGAGGCTGGAAATCGAGAAGCAACCGCCTTGCATGTCGGCGGGACCGAGCTTGCCGTCGCGCGCCTTGGCGGAGAGCTCGCCCATTTCCTTGGCGATCGCCAGTACGCCTTTCTGATCCGCATTCTTGATTACCGGCACGACCAGGCCGTTGGGCGTGTCCGCGGCGAAGCCGATGTTGTAGTACTGCTTGTAGATCAGGTTGTCGCCGTCGAGCGAAGTATTGAAGTCGCGGAATTTCTTGAGCGTCGCGGTGCATGCCTTGATCAGGAACGCCAGCATCGTCACCTTGATGCCCGCCTTCTCGTTCTCCTTGTTGAGCTGGACGCGGAAGACTTCGAGGTCGGTGATGTCGGCATCGTCGTTGTTGGTGACGTGCGGAATCATCACCCAGTTGCGATGCAGGTTGGCGCCGGAAATCTTCTTGATGCGCGACAGCGGCTTGGCCTCGATCGCGCCGAACCTGGCGAAGTCGACCTTGGGCCACGGCAGCAGATTCAGTCCCGCGCCGCCGCCTCCTGCAGGTGCTGGTGTTCCGGCGCCCGCCGCACCGCTCATCACCTGCTTGACGAAGTTCTGCACGTCCTCGTGGACGATACGCGCCTTCGGCCCGCTGCCCTTCACTTTCGAAAGGTCGACGCCGAGCTCGCGCGCGAACGCGCGCACTGCCGGCGAGGCGTGCGCATTGCGGAAGCTCTGGTCGTTGACGGGCGCCACCGGCATTGCTGGCGCGGCAGACGCCGAAGCCGACGGGGCGACGGGCGCCGCTGCTGCCGGCGCCGCTGCGGAGTCGGCAGCGGCCGCAGGCGCCGGTGCTGCAGGCGCGGCGCCACCCGCTGACTCCAACATCAGGATAACGCTGCCTTCGCTGACCTTGTCGCCCGGCTTGACCTTGAGTTCCTTCACTGTGCCAGCCGCGGGCGCGGGCACGTCCATGGTAGCTTTTTCGGATTCGAGCGAGACCAGCGAGTCTTCTGCCTTGACGACATCGCCAACCTTGACGAAGACCTCGATCACCGGCACGTCCTTGAAATCGCCGATGTCGGGAACCTTGACCGCGACCAGTGCAGCCTGCCCCGACGGCGCACCGGACGCGACCTTCGCCGCCTGCGGCGCAGGCGCAGGAGAAGCGGCCGGCGGCGTTGCGGCAGCGGCGGCAGGCGCCGCGGTTTTCGCGGCCGGCGCCGCGGACTCGGCCGATTCAAGCGTGAGGATTACCGTGCCTTCGCTGATCTTGTCGCCGAGCTTGACCTTGAGCTCCTTGACCACGCCCGCGGCTGGCGCCGGCACGTCCATCGTTGCCTTGTCGGATTCGAGCGTGACCAGCGAATCCTCGGCCTTCACCGTATCACCTGGTTTGACGAAGATTTCGATCACCGGGACGTCGGTGAAGTCGCCGATGTCGGGCACCTTGACTTCGATTGTGCTCATGCGAATGCCCCTGAGTATCCGGCGGTGCGCATCATACGGTCCATGGTGCCGGCTTGGCCGCGTCGATTCCGTATTTCTTGATCGCGTCCGCGACCTTGGTCGCCGGAATCGTGCCATCGTCGGCGAGCGCCTTCAGCGCAGCGACGGCAATGTAGTTGCGGTCGACTTCGAAGAAGCGGCGCAACTGCTCGCGCGTATCCGATCGCCCGAAGCCGTCGGTGCCGAGCACGACGTAGCGCCTGGGCACGAAGGCGCGAATCTGCTCGGCGAAGGCGCGCACGTAGTCGGTGGCGACGATGACCGGCCCCGCGGTGTCGGCGAGGCAGTTCTCGACGTGTGAGCGACGGGGCTTCGCGGTCGGATTCATCATGTTCCAGCGCGCCGCCGCGTTGCCGTCGCGCGCGAGCTCGGTGAACGACGGACAGCCCCAGATATCGGCGTCGACGCCCCAGTCGTTCTTGAGCAGTTCGGCGGCAGCGATCGCTTCGCGCAGGATTACGCCGGAGCCGAGCAGCTGCACGCGTGGCATCTTCGACTTCGCGCTCTTGCCACCGGCGCCGGCCTTGAGCAGGTACATGCCTTTGACAATGTCCGGCGCCGCGCCTTCCGGCATCGCCGGCTGGGTGTAGTTTTCGTTCATCACCGTCACGTAGTAATAGACATCCTCCTGCTCGGCGTACATGCGGCGCAAGCCATCCTGGATGATCACCGCGACCTCGTAGCCGAAGGACGGGTCGTAGGAAATGCAGTTGGGAATGGTCGCCGAATAGATGTGCGAGTGGCCGTCCTCGTGCTGCAGGCCCTCGCCATTGAGCGTAGTGCGCCCGGCGGTGCCGCCGAGCAGGAAGCCGCGCGAGCGCATGTCGCCGGCGGCCCACGCCAGGTCGCCGATGCGCTGGAACCCGAACATCGAATAGAAGATATAGAAGGGAATCATCGCTACGCCGTGCGTCGAGTAGCTCGTGGCCGCGGCGATCCAGTCGCACATTGCGCCCGGTTCGTTGATGCCCTCCTGCAGAATCTGTCCGTCCTTGCTTTCCTTGTAGAACATCAGCTGGTCAGCGTCCTGCGGCGTGTAGAGCTGGCCCAACTGATTCCAGATGCCGAGCTGACGGAACATGCCTTCCATGCCGAAGGTGCGCGATTCATCGGGCACGATGGGGACGACGCGTCTGCCTACGTTTTTGTCGCGGATCAGCGTCTGCAGGATCTGCACGAACGCCATCGTGGTCGAGATCTCGCGGTCTTCGCTGCTCTTGAGGAAGCGTTCGAACGTCGACAGGGGCGGTATGGTCAGCGCCTCGGACTTCATGCGCCGTGACGGCAGATAACCGCCGAGGTCCATGCGCCGCGCCTTCATGTATTCGGCCTCGGGCGAGCCGGGCGGGAAGTTGACCAGCGGCATTTCTTCGAGCTTGTCGTCCGGCACGGGGATCCCGAAGCGGTCGCGGAAGCGACGCACGGAATCGACCGACATCTTCTTCTGCTGGTGGGTGATGTTCTGCGCTTCGCCTGAATCGCCCATGCCGAAGCCCTTGATGGTCTTGGGCAGGATCAGCGTGGGCTGGCCCTTGTGATTGACCGCCGCGTGGAACGCGGCATAGACCTTGTGTGGATCGTGGCCGCCGCGATTGAGGTTCCAGATGTCCTCGTCCGACCAGTCGGCGACCAGTTCCTTCAATTCCGGCGTGTTGAAGAAGTACTCGCGCACGTACGCGCCGTCCTTCGACTTGAAGGTCTGGTACTCGCCGTCCACGCATTCCATCATCCGCCGCGCCAGGATGCCCTTCTTGTCCCGGGCGAGCAGCGCGTCCCAGTGCGTGCCCCACACCACCTTGATCACGTTCCAGCCTGCGCCGCGGAATTCGGCCTCCAGTTCCTGGATGATCTTGCCGTTGCCGCGGACCGGTCCGTCGAGACGCTGCAGGTTGCAGTTGATGACGAAGATCAGGTTGTCGAGGTTCTCGCGCGCGGCCATGCCGATCGCGCCCATCGACTCTGGCTCGTCCATTTCACCATCGCCGCAGAAGCACCACACCTTCCGCCCTTCGGTCTTGGCAAACCCGCGGTCCTGCAGGTACTTCATGAAGCGTGCCTGATAGATCGCCATCAGCGGACCCAGGCCCATCGACACCGTCGGGAACTGCCAGAAGTCCGGCATCAGCCACGGGTGTGGATACGACGCGATGCCCTTGCCGTCGACCTCCTGGCGGAAGTTGTCCATCTGCTCGGTGGTGAGCCGGCCGAGCATGTAGGCGCGCGCGTAGATGCCGGGCGCCGAATGGCCCTGCACGAACACCAGGTCGCCGCCGTGCTCGGCCGACGGCGCATGCCAGAAATGATTGAAGCCGACGTCGTAGAGCGTCGCCGCCGACGCGTAGCTCGCGATATGGCCGCCGACGTTGGTGTCCTTGTTGGCGCGCACCACCATCGCCATGGCGTTCCAGCGCGCGTAGTTGCGGATCTTCTCTTCGATCGTCTGGTCGCCGGGCATCTTCGGCTGCTTGTCGACCGGAATCGTGTTGATGTACGCGGTATTCGCCGAAAATGGCATGTGCGCGCCGGAACGACGCGCTTTGTCGATCACTTGTTCGATCAGGTAATGCGCCCGCTCGGGCCCCTCGTGCTCGAGCACTCCGTCGATCGCGTCCAGCCATTCCTTGGTTTCCGGCGGATCGACATCAGGCTTCATGTCCATGGCGGGTTGCTCCTCACAACGATGACGTGACGATGGGAATGCGCAAAGGGCTGCGTGTCGGGATTGTATGCGGCGGCCACAGTCTTTGCATCGCTGTGCTGCGCCACAGGAACGATTACGATACCACGCACTCGGCGTGGCTTTCAAACCACCGTGTACAAACGGTTTCGGCCAATGTTACAAGCGTTGGCGTAGCAGCCAGACCCCGCAAAAAAGACTTGCGCCTCCGATCGCAGCGAAGCCGACGCCGTAGCTTCCGGTCAACGCGACCAGCAGCGCGAACAGCGGCGGGCCGATGACCACTCCGAAAAAAGTGACAAAGCCCGACGCGCCGGTGATCACCCCGGCCTGACCCGGCGGTGAATTGCGCGCGATCTCGGCCAGTTGCACGCCGTTCCATCCGATCGCGGTCGCGCCGAACAGCGCGCAGACCACAAGGATGGCCAATGTCGGCCAGCCCGGCCCGAATCCGGCGGTGACCAGCGCGCATGTCCCGGCGACGATGCCCAGCGTGCCGAGCAGGCGTCGTGGCGGCAGCCACCGGTCGGCAACGATGCCCCAGCCGATCCGTCCAACACTGCCGCCGACGTTGGCGATGGTCAGCGCCACGCCCGCCGCGATCAGGGATCGGCCCAGGGTCTCGGTCAGGTATACGACCAGGTAGCTCATCAGGCATATTTGCATGGCGGCGTAGGCGAATCCCGCGACCATCAGCTGCACCAGTTTCGGGTTGCGCACGGCGAGCCGCAGCGGCGCGAGCAGTCCGGCGAGCGACGCGCGGTGGTCGCGACGGCGGCCGGCATCGAGTGCCGCGCGCGTCGGCTGGGCGATCAATGCGATCACCGGACCGAACAGCGCGACGGCAAGCAGAGTCGCGCGCCAGCCGTGGGCGAGAACGAGCACCGGCAGCGCCAGCCCGGACAACGCCGCGCCCAGCGGAACCCCCGTCTGCTTGATCGAAAACGTGAGTGCCATGCGCTGCGGCGATGCGGTGCGCGCGAGCAGCTGCGACGAGGCGGGCGTGATCGCCCCGTAACCGAGGCCGATCAGCAGCGGTGCGATCGGCAGCGCCCAAGCGGGTCCGGCAACCAGCGCGAGACCACCGGCGCAAAGCAACACGCAAACCTGCGACACCCGAATCGGGCCATAGCGTTCGATGAAACTGCCTGACGCCAGGCTTGCGAACATCCCCCCGACATAGATCATGCCGACAAACACGCCAATCAGCCGCGGATTGAATCCGATCGCCGGGCCGATTTCGGGGGCGAGCACCGCGGTCGCGGTCGCCACAAACGAAGTGAAGGCCTGGATCCCGAGCGTCACGACAAGCGCGATCGTGGCATTGCCGGCGGGGTTGGTAGGCATGGCGACAATCGCGCGGGTGGCGCGACTCAGGCGAAGATCATCGCGCCGCTGCGATGGTGCGCGATTCGGTGACGATCGCGTCGACGGCAAGATCATGTGCCTCCAAAGGCACGCTCGCGACAATCTGCATGTCGAATGCGCCAGCGATCCGGGGCACGGCGGCGGGCAGGCTCGACAGCAGTCGATCGAAATGGCCACCGCCGTAACCTACGCGGTGACCGGTGGGGTCGAATGCCACGCCCGGCGCCAGCACCCAGTCGACCGCCTCGAGCGCCAGCGCCGCGCAATGTGCGCGGGGTTCGAGAATGCCGCGATATCCGGGCGCTACGTCGCGGTCGAGGTCATTCACCACGGCCAGCTCGAGGATGTTCGCGGGCCGGTTGACGCGCGGCACCACGACGATCTTCCTGCGCGTCTGGGCCAGCGCGACCAGCGGCCGCGTGTCCCACTCGCTGCCGAAGGGCAATGTCAACAGTAGTGTGAGGGCCGCGTCGAAATCGGCGCGCGCCGCCAGCGCCGTTACGATCGCGCGGCCGGCCTCGCCGCGCGCTGCCGCCGGCATGCGGTCTCGCTGCGCCAGCACCTGCAAGCGCAGCGCGCGCTTGGCGTCGCGCACGTCGCCGCGGTCCGCACCGGCGGGGTCGGTGGTGGGCGCTGTCACCGCATCATGTTACCGCACCGCGATGCACGACGGTGCGCGCGGCTCAAGCCTATAATGGCGGCTCCAATTTCGCTTCCGACCTCGACTCCGCGCATGAACTACAACCACCAGCACCATCGCGCACGCCGCGCGCGGCTGATCGCCGAAATGCGCCGCCAGTCCGGCGGCGGCATCGCCGCGATCCCGACCGCACCCGAAGCGATTCGCAATGCGGACACGTACTTTCCGTTCCGCGCCGACAGCTACTTCTATTATGTATCCGGATTTCCGGAGGCCGAGGCGGTCGTGGTGCTGCTCGCGGGCAAGGACGAGGGCGAGTCGCGACAGATTCTGTTCTGTCGCGACAAGAATCCCGAGCGCGAGATCTGGGACGGCTTTCTTTATGGTCCCGACGCCGCCCGCGAAATCTTTGGTTTCGACGAAGCGTATTCGATCAAGGAGCTGCCGGACAAGCTTGCCGATCTCACCTGCGACCGCCCGGCTCTCTATACGCCACTCGGGCTCTACCCGCACTGGGACGACGCGATCACCACGACCCTCAACACGGTGCGTACGCGGGTACGCACCGGCATCGCTGCGCCGGAGAGCGTGGTCGACGTGCGCGCGCCGCTGGCGG
>JBDTLK010000169.1:0-7135 GCA_039934835.1 Edaphobacterium sp. (SeqCode)
CGGGCTCGCGGCGGCGCCGCCTCGGGCATTGGATACGGCAACGGCAGCAGCGCGAGTTTGCGGCCATCGGGAACTGCCAGGCGCACGTCGCCGCTGTCGCGCGCCGCATTCTGCAAAACCGCCAGCAAGTCATGACCTCCGCCAGGTGCTGCCGCGACGTTGACGATACTGCCGCACGCCTGATCGCCAAACACCGTGCTGTAGAGCCGATCGCCGGGCGCAGGAGACGCACCGTCGACATGCGCCAAGGTCAGCCGTTCCTTGAGCCGTCCGAGGTACTGGGTGCGCGCGACGATTTCCTGGCCGGTGTAGCACCCTTTCTGGAAATTTACGCCGCCGAGCGCATCGAAATTCGCGGCCTGCGGAACGAATTGATCGCTCGTTGTGGCGGTGATCATCGGTACGCCGGCCCGAATCGTCAGCCATTCCCACGCCGGGAATCCGGCAGGACGTGCAACCCCCGCGAGACCTCGCCACCATGCTTGGGCGTGCTGCGGCAGCGCGACCGCCATGTAGCGTCCGCCCGGCAACGCAGTGACGGCAACGCCAGCGGTGGATGTCGACCACTGGTGCAACGCGGGCACGGCGCCCTGCGTGTCTCCCAGTACCGTCGCCGCGGCGAGGCCGCCGACGCCAAGACGAATCGAAGCTGCGCTCGCGTCCTCGATGGTCACCTTCGCGCGCAGGACGAACATCTGCAGGCGCTTGCGCACGGATTCGAGAAGAGACCTCGAAAAAATCAGCTCGAAGGCCGTCTCGTCGAGCCGGCGCACCAGAAAATTGGCCAGCATGCGGCCCTTGGGCGAGCACCATGCCGCCAGTTGCGAGGTGTCCGCGCGAAGGCTAACGACGTCGTTGGTCAGCTGACCTTGCAGGAACGCCGCCGCGTCCGGCCCAGCGACGCGCAGCACGCCCAGCGGTGCCAGGTCGCAGACGACCGCATGGTCGCGGGCGGCCTCCAGTTCGGCCGGGGAATCGCCGAACGAGACTACCGTTGCACGGTCGATGCGGGCGCCGTGTTCGGCAAGAAAGGCAATCCAGTCAGTCACGCGCTCAGTGTAGGGCCAGACGTTGGGTAGCGGCGCGGGTTTTGCCGCGCTGGCGGCAAGGGCGAATAGTGTGTTAAAATCGAACGTTAGCTTGGATTGGTGCGGTTCGACGCACGCAGCAGGCATTTTGCCGGCGCGTGAGGCACCGACTCCAGGTAATTCGCAGATCCGCCCGTTCAGGGTGCCGGAGCACATTTCCGGCCCAGTTGCGGATCGAGGCTCAACCCTGAAAAGGAGTGTAGTAATGTCGGTCACAATGCGTCAAATGCTGGAAGCCGGGGTCCACTTCGGCCATCAAACGCGCTACTGGAACCCGAAGATGGCGGATTTCATCTTCGGGTCGCGCAACAAGATCCACATCGTCAATCTCGAGAAGACGATGGAAATGTACCAGGAGGCGCTCAAATACGTGCGTCGCCTGGCCGCCAATCGCGGCACCATCCTTTTCGTCGGCACCAAGCGCCAGGCGCGCGAGATCGTCGCCGAGGAAGCGCGCCGCGCGGGCATGCCCTATGTCGACCATCGCTGGCTAGGCGGCATGCTCACCAATTTCAAGACCGTGAAGGTGTCGATCAAGCGGCTGAAGGATCTCGATGCGATGTCGCTCGACGGCACCTTCGAGAAGATGAGCAAGCGCGAGGCGCTGACGCTGCAGCGGGAAATGGAAAAGCTCACGCGCAGCCTGGGCGGCATAAAGGAAATGACCGCGCCGCCCGACGCGTTGTTCGTCATCGACGTCGGCTACCAGAAGATTGCTGTCACCGAGTCCAACAAGCTCGCCATTCCGATCGTCGGTGTGGTCGACACCAATCATTCGCCCGACGGTATCGCTTACGTGATTCCGGGCAATGACGATTCGAGCCGGGCGATCCGTCTCTACGCCCGCGGCATCGCCGACGCGATTCTCGAGGGCAAGAGCCAGGTTATCCAGGAAATCGTGCAGACCGAGGAATTCGTCGAAGTCTCGGGCGAGGAAGCCTCGGCATGACCGAACGATCCGCGACGCGCGACTGCAGGCCATAGGTCTTGAAGGGGGCGGCAGCCCCTTTTTCTTGATCGACGCGGGCGAGGTCCATCGCGCGCGGCGACGGCAACAAACATGGAGCAAGCAAGCATGGCGGAAATCTCCGCAGCCAAAGTGATGGAACTGCGCGGCCGCACCGGGCTGGGCATGATGGAATGCAAGAAGGCGCTGACCGAAACCGATGGCGACATGCCCAAGGCCGAGGAATTGCTGCGCATCAAGAGCGGCGCCAAGGCGTCGAAGGCGGCCGATCGCATCGCGTCCGAAGGCATCATCGGTCTCGATGTCGCTGCCGACGGCAAGGTCGCGGCGCTGGTCGAGATCAACTGCGAAACCGATTTCGTCGGCAAGAACGAGGAGTTCAAGGCGTTCGCCGGCGAAGTTGCCAAGGTCGTCGCGCGCGACAATCCTGCCGATCTTGCCGCGCTGGGTGCGCGCACGCTGGCGTCGGGAGAGAGCGTCGAGGCGCGGCGCGTGGCTCTGGTGCAGAAGATCGGCGAGAACCTGTCGATTCGGCGCTTCACGCGCATGTCTGCGGTTGGGCGCGTGTATTCGTACGTTCATGGCACGCGCATCGGCGTGCTGGTCGACGTCACCGGCGGCGACGCGACGTTGGGCAAGGACCTGGCGATGCATATCGCTGCGAGCAAGCCCCTGGCGCTCGACAAGAGTCAGGTGGCGGCCGACATCGTGGCGCGCGAGCGCACGATTGCGGCGGCACGCGCCGCCGAGTCGGGGAAGCCGGCGAATATTGTCGAGAAGATGGTCGAAGGTGCCATTGCCAAGTTCCTGGCCGAGGTTACGCTCATCGCGCAGGCCTTCGTCAAGGGCGACGGCAAGCAGACCATCGAGCAACTGCTCAAGGCGCAGGGCGCGACCGTCAACAATTTCGTGCTCTACGTCGTGGGCGAGGGCATCGAGAAGAAGAAAGACGATTTCGCCGCCGAAGTCGCGGCGATGGCCAAGGCCTGAACGCAACGCAGCCAACCGGAGACAGGTTCCCGATGACGATACCGACGATCGCGCCGCTGGCCAGCGTATCCCCGGTGACGAGCAAGGAGCCGGCGTACAAGCGTATTCTGCTCAAGCTCTCGGGCGAGGCGCTGATGGGCAATGATCCGTACGGGATCAACCGCGAGGTGATCGACGCCATCGTTGCCGAGATCGCCGAAGTCGCCGCCATGGGCGTGCAGATCGCGGTCGTCATTGGCGGCGGCAACATCTTCCGCGGTGTGGCGCCCGGCGCCGCCGGAATGGATCGCGCCACCGCCGACTACATGGGCATGCTGGCGACGCTTATGAATGCGCTGGCGCTGCAGGATGCCATGCGGCGCGCCGGCGTCGTTTCACGCGTTCAGTCGGCGCTGTCGATCGAGCAGGTCGCCGAACCGTATATTCGCGGCAAGGCGCTGCGCTATCTCGAAGAAAACAAGGTTGTCATCTTCGGCGCCGGCACCGGCAACCCGTTTTTCACGACCGACACCGCGGCCGCGCTGCGCGGCCGCGAAATGGGCGTGGACATTGTGCTCAAGGCGACCAAGGTCGACGGCGTGTACACGGCCGATCCGAAGACCGATCCGACCGCGAAGCGCTACCGCACTCTCACCTTCGACGAGGCCATCGTCAAGAACCTGCGGGTGATGGACGCGACTGCGCTCGCACTATGTCGCGACCAGAACATGCTGCTTAAGGTGTTCAGCATTTTTGCGACCGGGGCGCTCAAGCGCGTTGTCATGGGTGAAGACGAAGGCACGCTGGTGCATTGCTAGACGGACCCAGGAGAAAGAGATGATTGCAGACGTCAAGAAATCCGCCGAGCAAAAGATGCAGAAATCGGTCGAGACGCTCAAGACCGATCTCGGCAAGGTACGCACCGGTCGCGCGCACACGGGGCTGCTGGATCACATCAAGGTCGACTACTACGGCTCGATGATGCCGCTCAACCAGGTCGCCAACGTGACCCTGGCCGACGCGCATACCATCGCCGTGCAGCCATGGGAAAAGAAGATGGTGCAGGTCGTCGAGAAGGCGATTCGCGAATCCGACCTGGGCGTGAACCCGGCAACGGCCAGCGACGTCATCCGCGTGCCGATGCCAGCGCTCACGGAGGAGCGCCGCAAGGAGCTGGTCAAGGTCGTGCACAAGGAAGCCGAAGGCACGCGGGTCGCCATCCGCAACATCCGCCGCGACGCCATCGTCCACGTCAAGGATCTGCTCAAGGCGAAATCGGTGTCGGAAGACGACGATCGCCGCGCCCAGGAAGAAATCCAGAAGCTGACCGACCGCTATATCGGCGAGGTCGACCGTGCTCTGCACGCGAAGGAAGCGGATCTGATGGCGGTCTGACCGAAGACTCCATTCGATTCCGCCGCGCTTCGCGCCCGCCAGTGTTCACCAGCTCGACTCGGGACATCCCGGATGTGCGCGCCGTTCCGCGCCACATCGCGATCATCATGGATGGCAATGGGCGCTGGGCAAAGCAGCGTCATCTGCCGCGCGTCGCGGGGCACCGCAAAGGCGTCGAGTCGGTGCGCTCGGTGGTGCGCGCGTGCATCGAGTGCGGTGTCGAATATCTGACGCTGTTCGCATTCTCGAGCGAGAACTGGCGCCGCCCGCCCGATGAGGTCTCGATCCTGATGCAGCTGTTCATCCGTGCGCTCGAGCAGGAAGTGGCCAAGCTCGACGAGAACGGCATCCGTTTCCGGGTCATCGGCGACACGTCGCGTTTCGAAACACGAATCCGCGAACTGATCACCGACGGCGAAAGGCGCACTGCGCACAATCGGCGCCTGACGCTCACGGTCGCGGCGAACTACGGCGGCCGCTGGGACATCGCGCAGGCCGCGCAGAAACTGATCGCGGCACAACCGGAAGCCGCGAAAGGCTTTACCCCGGAAGCGCTCGATCCCCACCTCGCGATGGCGTATGCGCCCGAGCCCGACCTGTTCATCCGTACCGGCGGCGAGCAGCGGATATCGAACTTCCTGCTCTGGCAACTCGCATACACCGAGCTGTTCTTCACCGACCTGCTGTGGCCGGATTTCAATGGCAAGGCACTTGACGCGGCGATCGCGTCGTACCAGAAACGTGAACGCCGCTTCGGTCGGACCAGCGAGCAGTTGCAGGAAACGGCGAATAGCTGATGCTCGGTCACCGTCGATGCTGAAAACCCGCGTGCTCACCGCGATCGTACTGGTGCCGCTGGTGCTCGCGGCGCTGTTCGGCTTCAGTCCGCGCAACTGGGCGCTGGTGACGCTCGTCGCGGTCTGCGTCGCGGCGGGCGAATGGGCCATGCTGGCAGACTTCCGGACGCCGGCGCGCTGGGCCTATGGCGCCGCGGCGGCGGCCATCGGACTCGCTTTGCTGCTTCGGCCCGAGTTTGGTTTTGTCGACGCCTCGGGTTGGCCGGCAGGAGTCGTCGTGTCGATCTGCGGCGCGGCGACGCTATTCTGGATCTTCATCGTTCCTGCATGGGTACTCGGCCGTTGGCAGGTACGATCCGCGCCGATTCTGGCGCTGGTGGGCGCGCTGGTGCTTGTGGCGACCTGGATCGCGCTGGTGCAAATCCAGGCGCGCTCGCCGGGGCTGCTGCTTGCGCTCATGGCCATTGTCTGGATTGCCGACACCGCCGCGTACTTTACCGGTCGCCGCTTCGGTCGGCATAAGCTCGCGCCCTCGATCAGCCCTGGCAAGACCTGGGAAGGTGTCTACGGCGCAATGTTCGCGGTCGGCGTCTATGCGCTCGCGCTCTTGCCGCTAGCAACGCACAGCGGTTACGCGCGCGTTCTGAGCGTCGGCGCGAGCGTCGCGTGGGTGGCGCTGGTGCTGTGCGTCGCGGGCCTGTCGATTTTTGGCGACCTCTTCGAATCATTGTTGAAGCGCCAGCGCGGGGTCAAGGACAGCGGCAAGGTGCTGCCCGGGCACGGCGGAGTGCTCGATCGGATCGATGCGCTTACCGCAGCGATGCCCGCGGCGGCGCTGGTCGCCCACTACCTGTTCCGCTGACGATGCCCGGCGCCACTCCGCGCAACATCGCCATTCTCGGCGCCACCGGTTCGATCGGCGCGTCGACGCTCGATGTGATCGCGCGTCATCCCGACCGCTTCACCGTGGCCGCGCTATCCGCCAACCGGCAATGGGAAGCGTTGCTGGGACTTGTACGGCGTTTCCGGCCGCCGCACGCCGCACTGCTCGACGCGGATGCAGCGCGCGCATTGGCCGCCGCGGTGCGCCGCGAGGGACTGCCGACGCGGGTCGCGCACGGTTCCGACGGACTGTGCGCGATGGCCACGCTGCCCGAGGCCGACACTGTCGTCGCGGCAATCGTCGGCGCCGCGGGCCTCGCGTCGACGCTGGCAGCGGCGCGCGCCGGAAAACGCATCCTGCTCGCCAACAAGGAGACACTGGTCCTCGCCGGCGCGGTGTTCATGGCCGCGGTGCGCGAAGGCGGGGCGACGCTCATGCCGGTCGACAGCGAGCACAATGCGATTTTCCAATGTTTGCCACCCAACGCCGCGCGCGACGTCGCCGCGATTGGCGTGCGGCGCATTCTGCTCACGGCCTCAGGAGGACCGTTTCGGATGACGCCGCTGTCGGACATGGCGCGCGCAACGCCGGACTCCGCGTGCGCGCATCCCAAGTGGCGCATGGGCCGCAAGATATCGGTCGATTCGGCGACGATGATGAACAAGGGCCTCGAAGTGATCGAAGCGCACTGGCTGTTCGGCGCAACCGCAGACGCCATCGAGGTCGTGATCCACCCGCAGAGCATCGTGCACTCGATGGTCGAATACATCGACGGTTCGGTGCTCGCACAACTAGGCCACCCAGACATGCGCACGCCGATCGCTCAGGCGCTGGCGTGGCCGGAACGCATCGATGCCGGTGTCGGGGCGCTCGACCTGGCGCAGGTCGGGCGGCTCGAATTCGAGCCGCCCGACCGCGCGCGCTTTCCGTGCCTCGGGCTGGCCTACGCAGCGCTGCGCGCCGGCGGCACCGCGCCGGCGCTGCTCAATGCCGCCAATGAAGTCGCGGTCGAAGCGTTTCTGCAGGGGTGCATCGC
>JBDTLK010000170.1:0-7097 GCA_039934835.1 Edaphobacterium sp. (SeqCode)
CGACGTCAGACGTGAGGTCGCGGTTACGATGACTCACCGAAGAAAAAAAAAGGGCCGGCAAAAGTTGCCGGCCCTTTTAGTCGAGTGGTGTAAGTGGCTACGGAGTCGGCGAATTCCGGCGCACCAAATGATAGATGGCCAGCAGCACGATCGCGCCTACAACGGAAGCAATAAATCCTGCGGGCTGGCCTGCTGCGTACAGGCCTAACGCCTGACCTCCAAACGATGCCAGCAGCGAACCCGCGATCCCGATTAACGCAGTGATGACGAAACCACCCGGATCACGCCCGGGAGTCAGCATTTTCGCCACAAGCCCTATCACTAACCCTATTAGAAGCATCCATACGATAGACATTTGTATCTCCTCTTTAGTGGCATGACCACTCAGCGCGGCACGCGCGTGCCTGCATCATCGGGCATTGCCGGTTGCTGGCTGGCGAGCGCCGCTGCTTCGAAGCTACGCGAAATCGTCGCGCTCGCGCCGAACTCACCGGTCAGCGATAAACGTACTCGCCTTGGTTGGTCTTCCAATCGCGTTCGAAATGTTCAGCGTCGGCCGCATTGCGAGCCTTCACCCCCATCAGAATGCCACCGTTCTTGATGCCGTCCTCGTAGTGCTTGACCCGCTCTTCCGGTATTCCGGCGCCCACCAGCGCGCCGACAAGGCCGCCAGCTGCTGCACCGGCGCCCGCCCCAGCCAAGGCCGCGGCCAGCGGTCCGGCCACAACGAGGCCAATACCGGGAATTGCAATGGTTGTGACGGCAGCTACTACGGCAGCGATCGCGCCCACCGTCCCACCGATGGCGCCACCCACGCCGGCGCCTTTTGCGGCCTTGTTGCCGAGCTCCGTTTCCTCGCCCTCGGCTGAAAAGTGACGCTTGCGAGTGTCGTCCGACATAACGAGATTCACATCATCGTTTGCGTAGCCGCGCGACGTCACTGAACCATACGCGCGCTCCGCGCTGGCGCGATCGTTGAAAAGACCCGTGACCAACAGCGGATCCGTAACAGGCTTTCTGGTCTCGTCCATGCGTTGCTCCTTAGTATTCCGCGCGGACAGTCGGAAACGCCGTCGCGGTGTGCGCACTATGCAAACAAGGCCACGGCTATGCCATCGGACAAAGCAGGATTCTTCTGTAGGACCCTTGGAACTTCCACGCCAGGCGCGCAACCGCAACAACTGCGTTGCCCGAAGACGCCCAACTGCCGATTAGCATCATGACCCTCGCGAACGTCCGACCCAGTGGTGGCCGTCAATGGCGCAATGTCCCGAGCCTCCGGCGAGGCCACGTACATACGCACATCGTGGCCGCGTTTGGCGAGGCCGTAGTACATCGCGGCAAGGTCAGCGTCTTTGCCGACTCCGAGACGACAAGGGCGGCAAGGGCGGCAAGGGCGGCAAATAGGGACTGTCCGTCTCTGCGCAGGCGCCTTGGTCGGCGCCTTTTTTCTGCGGTTCCGTCCTTACGCATCTGACCCAATGTGCGGTGCCGCACCCAATTTGCATAGTTTTCGTGCCGGAATACAGTGATAGGTCCGAAGGCACCAAACGCAATGATGCAAGGAGCAGGTGGGAATGTGTCCTTCCGACAACAACAGCCACGCGAACCCGCAGTTCGAGCAACGCTCGGCGCCGGTCACGGTTGCCCACGATCTGTTCCGACTGGTGGACCGCATGGCGTTGATTAGCTCGGTGTTAAACGTCGTGGTCCTGTTTTGGCCAGAGGAAACTCCCGCCGCTGCGTAGCAGGCTGTCGCTGCCGTGCTCGCCGCACCCGTCTGCGCGCAGGTCTTCATCGCGTTCTTCGCCATCATGTTCGTCGCCATGGTGGTCGGGCCGCGTTGGACCCAGCACCGCGTGGCAGCCAGGTTCGCGGCGCTGGCGGCAGCGTCGAAGGCGAAGCAATCCGCGTTGGCGCCGGCCTTCGAGCGCACCGCGGGATGGCGCGGTACGGCGGTGTAGATGCTCAGCGCGGCGGGCGCGACCCCGTCGGGGTTTTGTTAAATGTTCCTGATTCGCAGTCTCACGTTGCTGCCGTTCGAACCGCATGTCCCTTCTCGCGGACCGGCAGCTTCCACCCGGGACGGACGAAATGGCACGTATAGCCGTTGGGCATGCGCTCCAGATAATCCTGATGCTCCGGCTCAGCTTCCCAGAACGGACCCGCCGCAGCCACCTCCGTTACCACTCGCCCAGGCCACAAGCCCGACGCGTTGACGTCGGCGATGGTGTCCTCGGCGACTCGCCTCTGCTCGTCGCCGGTCGTGAAGATCGCGGAGCGATAGCTGGCGCCCGAGTCGTTGCCCTGACGATTGCGTGTCGTAGGGTCGTGAACCTGGAAGAAGAACTCCAGCAGCTGACGAAAGCTGAGGCGGTCAGGATCGAAGACGATCTCGATGGCTTCGGCGTGGTTTCCGTGGTGGCGATACGTTGCATTCGCAACGTCACCACCCGAGTAGCCAACGCGGGTGGAGATCACGCCATCGCGCTTGCGGATGAGATCCTGCATGCCCCAGAAGCAGCCGCCGGCAAGTACTGCTCGTTCCTGTGTCATTGCATGTCCTCTACTTGGTCAAGGTAAGCGCCATAGCCTTCCGCGACCATGTCGTCGCGATGCACAAAGCGCAGTGAAGCGGAGTTGATGCAGTAACGCAACCCGCCCTGGTCGCTCGGACCGTCCTCAAAGACATGGCCCAGGTGGCTGTCGCCCGCGGCCGAGCGCACTTCGGTACGGATCATTCCGTGTGTAGCATCGTTGAGCTCGTTGACGGCCACGGTCGAAATCGGCCGCGTGAAGCTCGGCCAGCCACAGCCCGATTCGAACTTGGCCGAAGATGCAAACAAGGGTTCGCCTGAAACGATGTCGACATAAATGCCGGGCTCGTGGTTGTCAAGGAGCTCGCCGCTTCCTGGGGCTTCGGTACCACTCTGCTGGGTGACGCGATACTGTTCCGGCGAGAGGCTCGCTATGGCCTCCGGCGTCTTTCGATACGTGGACATCAGCATTCTCCTTGTCGATCATATGCGCAAATAGTAGAGCCCACCCCGGCACATCGGAGCTGGCGCGGTGACCCGCATGCTACGGCACCTCCCACAGGGCCGGCCGGACGACGTTTATGCAGGATCTGCCCTCGGCCCGGCGTCTGATGTTGTCGGCAATTGTCTGCTTGCGGCGTCGAATCGTGCCGGAGGTCCAGCCTGACATGTGCGGCGTCATGACGATGTTTTCAAGGGTGTGAAACGGAAGCCTCGATGGAAGGACGTTGTCCATGCCCGTCCCGGGATAGTTGTACCACGTGTCGATGATCGCACCGCCAATGCGGTTAGCTTTGAGCGCGTCATAGAGTGCTTGCTCGTCGATCGTCGGGCCGCGGCCGACGTTAAGCACGACGGCTGTCCTGCGCATCAGCGCAAATGCCGCCGCGTCGACGATCCCGGTGGTCCCTGGCGCCAATGGCACGGATACTACGAAGAAATCGGCCGACCCCCAGAACTCGCGCAGATTGTCCAAGGTGAACGAGCGATCGACGATTGGAGACGTGGCGACTGCACTGCGGTTGGCAACATGAACCTTCATCTCGAACGCTTTGGCGCGAGCGGCAATCGCCTTGCCGATGTGCCCAAAGCCGAGGAGCCCGATCGTCTTCTCCGCAATCTCGTCATGCACGCGTTCCGTTGCGCCGGCCCAATACGTCCAATCCCCCTGGCGCAGTTTGCTGTCGGCATCGACGAGCGGTATGTGACGTGCCAGCAGCGCGGTCATCGCATACTCTGCAATGGCCTGCTCGTGTCCGAAGCAATTGCAGACGACCGCCGAGCCAGGCAACGCGTCGAGATCCACGGCGTCGTACCCCGCTCCGGGGACATGAAATAAGCGCAATCCCACTGGTCGGGGCAGATCCTCGTTAAATTTCCCACCGACAATGGTTTCGGCGTCCGCGTATAGCTGTCGATCAGAAGCACTGGTCAGGAGGTCGGGCAAAACACTGATGTGCGTCGGCAGACCGACCAGTTGCGCGAAGCCTTCGCTAAAGCAGGTCGCGTTCGCACCGTGAAAGACTATACGCATGACCATGAGCGACTCTGCGATGTGGATTGACGCGTGCGCAATGCCACCATATTCTACAAGCGATGAAGATCACCGCGCTCGAAACGTTGCGAACCGAGGAATTTTCCAACGTGTTGTGGGTTCGCGTCCACACGGATGGTGGAATCATAGGACTCGGCGAGACGTTTTATGGAGCGGGCGCGGTCGAGGCGCATATTCACGAAACGCTGGCCGACAGGCTGATCGGCCGCGACCCGCTCCACATCGAAGCCTTGAACAAGGAAATGGTCAATCTTCCCATGGCGCAGTCGTCCACCGGTGCGGAGTATCGCGCCGCGTCCGCGATCGACATTGCCTTGTGGGACGTTTTCGGCAAGGTTTGCCAGCAGCCGGTGCATCAGATGCTCGGAGGATTGTGTCGCGACAAGCTCCGCGTGTACAACACCTGCGCGGGTTACCGGTACGTGCGTTCCAAGAATATCCGCCCGGTTTCTAACTGGAATCTCGCCGAGGCGCAGGGACCTTTCGAAGATCTCGACGCGTTCATGAACCGGGCCGACGCATTGGCGGAAAGCCTGCTGGAGAGCGGCATCAGTGCCATGAAAATCTGGCCATTCGATCCCGCCGCACAGGAGAACGGCGGATTGGACATCTCCGCGACGCAGATGAAGAAGGCGATCGAACCGTTCGAAAAGATACGCAAGGCGGTCGGCGATCGCATGGACATCATGGTCGAATTCCATTCTCTCTGGAACTTGCCGGCCGCGAAGAAGATCGCGCGCGCGCTCGAGCCGTATGCGCCAATGTGGTACGAAGATCCCATCCGGATGAACTCGCCGCAGGCGCTGGCCGAATATGCGCTGTCGACCGATGTCTGGGTCTGCGCCAGCGAAACCCTGGGATCACGCTGGCCCTACAAGGAGCTTCTGGAACGCGACGCGGTCCACGTCGTAATGGTCGACTTGTGCTGGACGGGTGGGCTTACCGAAGGCCGGAAAATCGCGTCGCTCGCAGAGACGTGGCATCGTCCCTTCGCGGCGCATGACTGCATCGGACCGGTCGGTTTCGTCGCCGCGGTGCACATGTCCTTCAGCCAGCCGAATACATTGATCCAGGAGTCGGTGCGGGCCTTCTATCGCGGTTGGTACAACGAACTGGTCACCGTCCTGCCGCGAATCGAAAACGGCTACGTGTACCCGATGGAGGGTCCAGGTCTAGGAGTCGAGCTGCAACCCGCGATGTTCAAGCGTTCCGACCTTACCATTCGTCGTACCGACGCCTGAGCGCAATCGAGACAGCCATACCGCTCTCTTGCCGGGGATGTCGACGTCAGGCTTGGCCACGAGATCATCGCGACGCCGGTAGCTAGCGGCGTCGCCGGGTCACGGCGGCGAGACCGCCTAGCGCGACTGCGGCGGCGACGATCACCGGCAGCAGCGCGCGCGAGCTGAGTAGCTCGGTTACAGCAAGACGCGTCTCTGCCAGGTGCAGTCGCACGAGCTGGCGATCGTCATGTACGCGTTTACTGGCAAGCTCGATGTCGCGCTCGCTGGCCGCGACGACGCTACGGCCCACGGATGATCTCGTCGACGCGGCGACGTGTCTCGGGGAAAGTCATCCGCCGCGTCATACGCGCAGCACCGACTGCCAAGGGCACCGCGATGACGATAAGGGCTGTCGCAACCACCAGCAGCGCGGCCGGCCACGACTGCCATCGGTCGGCCAACCACGCAACCAGCGACAGGACAAGAAGAATCCATGCGGTCGCGATAAGGGTGGCGCTTGCCGCGCCGAGGCCGGCGACTGCCATGCCGGCGGACACCGCCCGCCGAGCTTCCAAACATGCCAACGCGTAGATATCGCTACCAAAGGCTCGTCCGAGTGCCAACAACGAGCGGCCGCTGCGAACAACGCGCCTAATGCGGGCAGGAAGTTGAAAGAACATCGTTGGTGTCCCCTGTGATCCTATCGTACCCGCGACAGCGCAATGCGCGTCAGTACCCATCCGACCAGCGCACCGGTCGCCGATGCTCCCAAGAGCTTGCGTATGCGTTCCCCGCCGAGGGATGGCAGGTGAGACCGCGCCACGTCAACATTCGCGAGCGCAGATAGTGCGGGCGAAGGCGCTGGGCCGCCGACGGCGTTGCCGCTAGACGCCTGCGTAGCAGCATCGAGATTCAGGCGCCCAGGGATCGACGACGCGACTGCGGCGCTCGGCGCGGAACCATCGCGGCCGTGATCGCGGGCGACGACACAGGTGATTTCGGCACCGAAGAGGAAAATCTGGGTGGAGTAATAGATCCACACCATCAATACCACGAACGGACCGGCAGAACCGAATGCCGAGCCAATATCGGCCTTTCCGATATACAGCCCTATGAGTGTCTTGCCTACGGCGAACAGCACCGCGGTGATCAGTGCGCCTTCCCACACGTCCTTCCAGGCGATGGTCGCGTTGGGCAATATCTTGTAGATCGCCGCGAACAGAAGCGTCGTGACCGCCACCGACGCGGAGAAATTGAGCACATACATCACAGCTTCGGTGTCACCGACGAGATACTTTCCCGTCGCGGCGATTCCAGCGTTGACGACCAGAGAGATGGTCAGCAAGAAGGCGATGCACAACACCATTCCGAACGATAGCAGCCGCGTCCGGATCATGTTCACGATTCCACTCCCGCTGCGGGGCTTGGCCTCCCAGATGCGGTCTAGGTCGTCCTGCAGTTCCGCGAACGCGGTGGTCGCGCCGAGGAAGAGCGCCGCGATACCAATCGTTAACGCGGTGATTCCGGTCCCGAGTTTTGAGGTGGCATCGAGCATGCCATGAATAGATTCTGCGCCCGCATCGCCAAGCAGGTCTCGCAGTTGCGCTACAATGGCGCCCTCGGCAACGTCGTGGCCGACGGTCAACCCGCCAATGGCGATGACAATGACCAGCAGGGGGGCTATGGAAAAAGCCGTGTAATAGGCGAGCGCCGCACCCATGCTGGGCGCTCGGTCACCGATCCACTTGTTGAAGGCCGTCGAAAACATCGATGCGATGCGAC
>JBDTLK010000171.1:0-7063 GCA_039934835.1 Edaphobacterium sp. (SeqCode)
TCGTCGCGCGGTCGAAAGACCAACTTAGATCCCCGCCTGCGCCGGGATGACGACGGCGGGTCGAGGGCGCGGCGCATCGCTATCTTGAGCCCGCCGGCGGCCACCACTTCCCGCCGACGACCATTCCCCTGAGCCGGAGACGCTTGTCCGCCGCCAGGCGCTCCCCCTGCGTGTCGTGGAACTCGAAGGCGCCCTGTTCGATGTCGACGACGGTGGCATCGCCTTCGGTCCCGACGGCGAGCGTGCCCAGCGTTGACCGGCGGATGGCATCCGCCGGCGCACTGGTGACCGCCGCGACCAGCGCATTGAGATCGACGCCAAGCACCAGGAACTTCGACATCGTGGTCAGCAGGTCGAACGCCGGGCCGTCGATGTTGAGCACGTGGACGTCGCTCGAAATCACGTCGGGAGGAAATCCTGCCGCGAGCAGGCCGCGACACGCCTTGAAGCCGAACGATCCGGCGCCGTGCCCGACGTCGAAGATCACGCCGCGCTCGCGCGCGATCTGCGCTTCCTCGCGCACGCCGCCGTCTGAACGCAGCAGCGAATTCGGGAACGGCCGGTAACAATGCGTGAGCACGTCGCCCGGCCGCAGTCGCTGCAGGACCTCCTTGCGACTGGGTGGAGGATGGTCGATGTGCGCCATCAGCGGCAGGTCTAACTCCTCCGCGACTTCGAGCGCCATGTCGAGCGGCGCGATACCGCGAGAACCGCCCGCTCCTCTCCCCACCCGAACCTTGACGCCGACGATCAGGTCGCGGTTCTCGCGCGCGACACGCACGCATTCGTTGAGATCGAGCAGCCGAAGGTCCGACGCTTCCCCGACCATCACCGTGCGACTGAAGGCGAAGATGCCGGCGAATGACACGTTGAGATAGGCGAGGATGCGCAGCGGCGAGCACTCGATGACGTGTCGCCGGAAGCCGGGGAAATTGCCGGGACCGGCGGTCCCGGCGTCGACGAAGGTGGTCGTGCCGCTGCGCCGCGCAATCGGCTCGGCCTCCACGCCGATCGAGGTGCCGCCCCAGTACACGTGCGTGTGCAGGTCGATCATGCCGGGCGTGACGATGGCGCCCGCGACGCTGCGCTCGTCCTTCGCTTTCTCGGTGATGCGCGGTGCAACGGCAGCCACGCGGCCATCGACAAAGCCGACATCGCAGGTCGCGTCTAGGCGATTCGCCGGGTCAATCACTCTCCCGCCGCGCAGTATCAGGTCCATGCTGTTCCTTTTATCGAGTCAAAGGTTTATCGCAAATGGCACGCCACGTGGTGGCCGGGGGCCACTTCGCGGATCGCCGGCGATTCGCTGCGGCAACGGTCGAACACGTATGGGCAGCGAGTGTGGAAACGGCAACCCGCGGGCGGGTTGATCGGACTCGGCACGTCGCCCGGCAGGATGATGCGCGCGCGCCGGATCGCCGGGTCGGGATCGGGCACCGGCACTGCCGATAGCAGTGCTTCGGTGTATGGGTGCTGCGGACTGGCGAACAGCGCCCGGCGCGGCGCCAGCTCGACGATGCGCCCCAGATACATGACTGCAACCCGGTGGCAGATGTGCTCGACGACGGCGAGATCGTGCGCGATGAACAGGTACGAGATGCCGAATTCCGCCTGCAGGTCCATAAGCAGGTTGATCACCTGCGCCTGAACCGAAACATCGAGCGCCGACACGGGCTCGTCGCATACGATCAGTTTCGGATCGACCGCGAGCGCACGCGCGATCCCCAGGCGCTGGCGCTGCCCGCCGGAGAATTCGTGCGGATACTTGCGCATCTGGTCGGGGCGCAAGCCGACACGGGCGAACAGACTGGTAACGCGCTCGGTGCGCTCGGCGCCCGTCGCGATGCCGTAGTTGTGCAGGGGTTCGCCGACGATCTCTCCGGCGGACAAACGCGGATTGAGCGATGCGTAGGGATCCTGGAAGATCACCTGCAGCCGGCGCCGCCGTGGACGCATCGCGGCACGATTGAGGCGCGTGATGTCCTCGCCGTCGAGCGTGATCGTGCCACTGGTGGGGTCGGTGAGTCGCAGGATCGCCTTGCCGGTGGTCGACTTGCCGCAGCCGCTCTCGCCGACCAGACCCAGCGTCTCCCCCGCACCCAGGTCGAACGACACTCCGTCGACCGCCTGCACCGTGCCGACTTCGCGCGCGAACAATCCGCCGCGCACTGGATAGTGCTTGACCAGGTTACCTACCGCCAGGACGGGTGTCGCATCAGGCACGGACCATCTCCGGCAACGTCGCCGCGTTCCAGCAAGCAACGAAATGGCCCGGCACCGCTTCGACCTCCGGCGGAAATGCAACCCGACATTGCTCGCTAGCGTAAGCGCAGCGCGCGGCGAAGGTGCAGCCATCCGCCATGTCGATCAGCGCCGGAACCACGCCCGGAATCTCCATCAGCCGCACGCTACGCGAGGTCTCGTCGATCGTCCGGTTGAGGCGCGGAATCGACGTCATCAACCCGCGGGTATAGGGATGGCGCGGCCGCGCGAACAGCGCCTTCACCGGCGCCTCCTCGACCTTGCGCCCCGCATACATCACCACCACGCGCTGCGCGGTCTCGGCGATCACGCCCAGGTCGTGCGTAATCAGCATCACCGCTGCGCCGGTGCGCTCCTTCATGTCGAGCATCAGTTCGAGAATCTGCGCCTGGATGGTCACGTCGAGCGCGGTGGTCGGCTCATCGGCGATCAGGATCGTCGGGCTGCACGCCATGGCGATCGCGATCATCACCCGCTGACGCATGCCGCCCGAGAGCTGGTGCGGATATTCCTTCGCCCGCCGCCGGGTGTCGGGAATGCGCACCAGTGCGAGCATCTCGATCGCCCGGTCCAGCGCCGCGCGCCGTGGCAGATGCTGATGCAAGGCAACCGTCTCGGCGATCTGCCTGCCCACCGTCATCACCGGATTGAGACTGGTCATCGGCTCCTGAAAGATCATCGAGATCCGATTGCCGCGGATCGCGCGCATCGCGTCGGCGTCCAGTGCCAGCAGATCGACGTCGTCGAAGCCGACCCTACCCGACACGATGCGTCCCGCGTGCGGCGGCACCAGGCGCATGATCGACAGCGCGGTCACCGACTTGCCGCACCCGCTCTCGCCGACCACACCCAGCGTCTCGCCGCGCGCGAGCGACAGCGAGACACCGTCGACGGCCTTGACCACGCCGTCGCGGGTGTAAAAGTGCGTGTGCAGGTCGTCGACCGACAGAACCGGCTGTTCCATCACATCCGCCGCGCGAGTCGCGGGTCGAGCATGTCGCGCAAGCCGTCACCCACCAGGTTGATCGCCAAAACGGTCACCGCCAGGAACACGCCGGGCAGCAGTACCATCCAAGGCTTGAGCTGGAAGTACGGCCGCGCCTCGGCCATGACGTTGCCCCAGCTCGGAATCTCCGGCGGCGTGCCGGCGCCGAGGAAGCTCAACGCCGCCTCGATGAGCACCGCCGATGCGCAGATGTAGGTCGCCTGCACGATCAGGGGCGGCAGCGCGTTGGGCAGCAGATGACGCAGCATGATGCGCGGCACGCTGGTGCCGATGGCGGTGGCGGCTTCGATGTACGGTTGCTCGCGGATGGTGAGCACCACACCGCGCACCAGCCGCACCACCCTCGGCACTTCAGGCAGCGTCACCGCGACGATCACGATGATGACGCTGGCCTTGGACAGTGCGATGAGCGCGATGGCGAGCATGATCGCCGGAATCGCCATCATGCCGTCCATCACCCGCATCACCACCGCGTCGACCGCGCGCAGATAGCCACTGACCAGCCCGATCACCAGCCCGATGGCGGTGGACAGCGCCGCGACTGACAGGCCGACGATCAGCGACACGCGCCCGCCGTAGATCACGCGGCTGTAAAGGTCGCGACCGAAGGGATCGGTCCCGAACCAATGCTCGCTCGACGGGCCCTGCAGGCGATGGCTGGGATCGATGGAGATCGGGTCGACGGTACCGAGCCACGGCGCGGCGAGCGACGCGACGACGATGCAGAGCAGCAGCGCACCGCCGATCACGACGGTGGGATGACGACGCAGGAAGCGTGCAAATCCCGAACGCGCGGGCGGCACGGACGAGACGGCAGAGGCGGCGGTCGCGGTGGTCACCGTTCAATACCTGATGCGCGGATCGAGCACGGTATAGAGCATGTCGACGACCAGGTTGACCACGACATATGCGCCGGAAAACACCAGGATGATCCCCTGGATCACCGGATAGTCACGGCGCAGGATCGCGTCGACTGTCAGGCGTCCGAGACCCGGGATCGCGAACACGCTTTCGGTAACGACCACGCCGCCGATCAGCAGCGCGACGCCGATGCCGATCACGGTGACGATCGGCACCGCGGCATTGCGCAGTGCATGACCCATCAATACGTCGCGCGTCGACAGCCCTTTGGCGTGCGCGGTACGGATGTAGTCCTGGGAAAGCGTCTCGAGCATCGACGCGCGCGTGATGCGCGCGATCAGCGCCATGTAGGCCAGCGCGAGGGTTACGCTGGGCAGGATGATGTTAGCCAGCCAGGGCCAGAAACCCTTGGCAAGCGGCGTGTAGCCCTGCACCGGCAGCCAGTCGAGTTCGATCGCGAACAGCCAGATCAGCACGTAGCCGATCACGAAGCCAGGCACCGAAAAACCGAAGACCGCGAAGCCCATCACGCCGCGATCGACCCACGAACCGACCCGCCACGCCGCGACCACGCCCAGCGGCACCGCCAGCACGATAGAGATGAACAGCGTCATCAGCGTGAGCGTCAGCGTCGGTTCCAGGCGCTGGCCGATCAACTGCGTCACCGGGTGCGCGGAAAATATCGAGTTGCCCAGATCGCCGTGCAGCAGCTGATTCACCCAGGTGAAGAATTGGACCAGCAGTGGTCGATCGAGTCCAAGGCTGGCGCGGATCTTGGCGACATCTTCCGCAGTTGCAAAATCTCCGGCGATGATGGCGGCCGGATCGCCTGGCGCCAGGTGCAGCAGCGCGAAGACGAATACGGTGACGACGAGAACGACCGGAACCGCCGCCAGCAGGCGGCGGATCAGGAAGACATGCATTAGGCGTACGCCGCCAGGGACGGCGGCGCGCCGCCTATTTCTTCTCGATATTCCACAACACCAGTCGCGGCGTGTCGAGGATTCCGCTCAGATTCTTGCGATACGCGATCGGCGAAAGAAACTGGCCCGCGGGAATATACGGCACCACCTCGTAAAAGCGCTTCTGCAGCCGGTCGACGATCTCCTTCTGGTTTGCCGCCGTCGCCAGCGGAAATTCCAGTCGGATCTTCTCGAGCTCCTCGTCACATGGCCAGCCGAACCAGTTCTTGCCGTCGCACGGCGTCGGGGTCGGCGTGTTGGACAGCGGGCTGCTCATCGCCAGACCGCCACCCCAGGTATGGAAAATGTTCCAGGCGCCGGGATTCTTGTCCGGCGGATCCTTGATTTGGCGGCGCGCGCTCTGCGTGCCCCAGTCGATCGCCGCCAGCTCGACGTTCATGCCGATCTCGCGCAACTTCTGCGCGGTGACCACCGCCTGCGCATGCGCCAGATGCGCTTCGACCGGATCGAGGATCACCACTTTTTCGCCCTTGTAGCCGGCTTCCTTGAGCAGCGCCTTGGCCTTTTCGATATTGGCCTTCTTGTCGCCCTTGGCCCAGTCGCCGACTCCCGCCTGCGTTTCCAGCGGAGTGCCGCACACGAATACCGCCCAGCACGGACGCTCGTACTCGCCGTAGCCGATCATCGACGCCAGGTAGTCCTTCTGGTCGCCAGTCGCGTAGAGCAGCGCCTGGCGCGCCTTGACGTTGTTGAACGGCGGGATCAGGTGATTCATCCGGTATATCGCCTGCGTGCCGACGCGGTCGATCACCTTGACTGTGATGTTCGGGTCCTTGCGGATCAGCGGCAGAAGGTCGGTCTGTGGAATCTCGATGATGTCGACTTCGCCCTTGATGAGCGCCTGCACCGCGGTGTTGGAGTCCGGGATCACCAGCCACTCGACGCGGTCGACCTTGGCGAGCTTGGCACCGGCGAAGCCGTCGGGCGCATCACTGCGTGGCTTGTAATCGGGATTCTTCTTGTAGACCACCTTGCTGCCCGGCACCCACTCCTCGCGCACGAAGATGAACGGACCCGAGCCAATGGCGGTAGTGATCGCGGTGTTGGGATCGCCGGTCGCGTCGGCCTCACGGGTGATGAACAGCGGGTTCTCCGGGCCGGCCAGCGTCTCGAGCACTAGTCCGAACGGTTTGTTGAGGCGAATCTCAAAGGTTTCAGGCCCGGTGGCGACGATTTCCTTGGTGAACTGCATCATCGTCACGCCCGCCGGGATGCGCTTGGAAAAGCGCAGGATCGACGCGACTGCATCCTTTGCCGTCACCGGCTGGCCATCGTGAAACTTGAGACCCGGACGTAACTTGAACGACCAGTTCAGGCCGTCGGCGCTGCGGGTGTAGCTTTCGACCATCTGCGGCTTGGGCGCAAACTTGCTGTCCAGCGAGAACAGCGTGTCGTAGATCATGTAGCCGTGATTGCTGGTGATGTTGTTGGTCGTCTGGACGGTATCCAGGATCTTCAGATCGGCCTGCGGCACCAGGCGCAGTACCGATTGCGCGTGGGCGGTCCACGGCGTGACAAACATCACCGCCAGCGCGCCCAGTGCGGCGATTGCCTTCAGGCCAAGTCGATTCACACCCATGATCAGGTACTCCTTTGTGTCGCCGTCGCCACCGCGGCTACGGCACAGTATGGTCGCTATCTTATGCGCTATTGGTAGCACACGGACCCGGCGTTCGCAAGCCAGACTCCAGCAAGGCAGGCGTCGCCGAATCGGGTGCTAGCGCGGATAATTGCCGCTCGGCAGCGCGGCTGCGCGACAGACGGCGTGGAGCATTCCGATGACGCAGTCCCCGAACGAGTACAGTGCCGTCGAGGCGCTGGCGGCCATGGCCACCGGGAAGCTCACGGCCGAGGCGCTGACGCGCGCCTGCCTTGAGCGCGTTTCCCTGCGCGATGCGGTGGTGCGGGCTTTCGTCCATCTCGATGCCGAGCGTGCGCTGACTGAAGCGCG
>JBDTLK010000172.1:0-6866 GCA_039934835.1 Edaphobacterium sp. (SeqCode)
TCACCTGGCGGCCGCCGAGCATCGTTTCCAGCGTCCGCCCGACCGTGTCGACGGCCACGCCGACGTCGGAGAGCTTGTCGCGGTTGATGGTCACGCGCACTTCGGGCGTGTTGAGGCGCAGATCGATGTTCAGGTTCTGCACGCCCGGATACTTGCGCGCCTCGTCGACGAAGCGGTCAACCACCCGCTGCAGGTCGGCATAGGGCACTTGCGACATGATGACGTACTCGATCGGCGTCGAACGGAATGGCTGCCCGAGCGAAGGCGGATTCACCGCGAACGCCAGCGCGCCGGGGATGGCCGCCATCTTCGGGCGCAATTCGTCGGTGATCTGTTGTTGCCGCTTTTTGCGGTCTTCCCAGTTCTTCAGCCGGAGCACCGCGATGCCATCGACCACGGTCGGAAATCCGGCGATCGCGGTATACGCCTCGGCCTCCGGAATCGTCGCGTAGAACGCTTCGATCGACTTCAACTGGTCGGCCGTGTATTGCGGGGTCGAACCCTGCGGTCCGGACACGATGCCCAGGATCACGCCGCGATCCTCCAGCGGCGCCAGTTCGGACTTGAGCAGCGTAAAGAACAGCGCGCCCAACCCGGCCACGGCAAACCAGACGATGACCATCAACCAGCGCGCGCGCAGGATTGCCGTCAGTGCCCGTCGGTAGCCCTGCGTCATGCCTTCGATGAAGGCTTCGACGCGATTGTAGATCCACGAGTGCTTGGTCTCGTGGCGCAGCAGCAGCGAGCACATCATCGGCGTCAGCGTCAGCGCGACAAAGCCCGACACGAGCACGGCACCCGCCAGCGTCAGCGCGAACTCGATGAACAGCCGGCCGGTGCGCCCGGTGGCAAACGCCAGCGGCGCGAACACCGAGGTCAGCGTCAGCGTCATGGCGATGATCGCGAAGCCGATCTCGCGCGCGCCCTGGATCGCCGCTTCCCTGCGCGGCATGCCCGCCTCGACGTGACGAAAGATGTTCTCCAGCATCACGATGGCGTCGTCGACCACCAGGCCGATGGCGAGCACCATCGCCAGCAGCGTCAGGGTGTTGATGGTGAATCCGAACGCGTACATCAGGCCGAAGGCGCCGACCAGCGACACCGGAATGGTCACGATCGGGATCAGCGTCGCGCGGAAACTGCGCAGGAAAAAGAAGATCACCAGCACCACCAGGATGATCGCCTCGGCGATGGTCTCGAACACCGAGCTGATCGAGCGCTCGATGAACACCGAGGTATCGTAGGCGACGATGAGCTGCATGCCGGCGGGCAGCGTCGTGTTCATCTTGGCGACTTCGGCGCGCACCGCCTTGGACAGCTCGAGCGGATTGGCGACCGCCTGCTTGATCACGCCGATGTTGAGCGACGGTTTGCCCTTGAAGCGCGACACGGTGCGCTCGTCGACCGCGCCAATGGCGCTGGTGCCCAGATCGCGGATGCGCACCGGATAACCGCCGACATTGGCGACGATTACGTTGGCGAACTGCTCCGCGGTGCGCACGTCGGTCTCGGCGACGACGGTGAACTCGCGCGCGGTCGATTCGATGCGCCCGGCGGGGATCTCGGCATTCTGGCGGCGGATCGCGTCCTCGACATCCTGCACGGTGAGCTTATAGGCGGCCAGCCGCGAGCGATCGAGATTGATGCGCATCGACACCCGCCGCTCGCCAAAGATGCGCACGTCGGCGGCGCCCGGTAACACCGACAGACGTGGCTGGATGTAGCGTTTGACGTAGTCCGAGGCTTCCAGCGTCGATTGCGCGCCGGCCTCGACCGCAATGTAGATCACCGGGTTCGAGTCGGCCTCGACCTTGGCGATGATCGGCTCGTCGATATTGTCCGGCAGTTTGCCGCGTGCCCGGGCGACCTTGTCACGCACGTCGGCGGCGGCCGAATCGGGATCGCGCTTGAGCGTGAAGCGGACGTTGATGTTGCTGACTTCGGAGCGGCTCTGCGAGGTCATGACCTCGACGCCCTCGATGCCGGCCAGCGAATCTT
The DNA here is from genome assembly GCA_039934835.1 of Edaphobacterium sp. (SeqCode). GTDB lineage: Bacteria > Pseudomonadota > Gammaproteobacteria > Burkholderiales > Casimicrobiaceae > PALSA-1003. The sequence goes on from JBDTLK010000172.1 coordinate 1,999, forward strand.
CCAGCGGCTTGGTGACCTGCGACTCGACGACTTCCGCCGAAGCGCCACGATAAGTGGTCTGCACGCTGACCACCGGCTCGTCGATGCGCGGATATTCACGCACCGACAAACGCGTGTAGGAAATCAGGCCGACCAAAACGATGATCAGCGACAGCACCGTCGCCAGTACCGGCCGCTTGACGCAGATTTCCGGGAGCATCATGGGCGGGTCAGGACTTCGGCGTCACCGGGGGCGCGGACGCATCGACCTTGGGCACCGCGCCAGGTGCCGCCGGCGCCGCGGCGGAGTTCGCCGGCGGTGTGCGCGCCGCAGTCGGCGCCGCAGCGGTGCTCGTCGGTGCGGAGGCGCCGACGACCTGCACGGCAACACCTTCGCGCAACTTGAGCTGGCCCGCGGTGACGACGACGTCGTTGTCCTGCAGGCCCTTGATGATCTCGGTCTTGCCGTCGCGGCGCTGGCCGATTTCAACCTTGGTGCGCTGCGCCCTGCCATCGACGACACGGTAGACGTACCACTCGTCGCCCTGCGGCACGATCGCCTGCTCGGGCACCACCAGCGCGTCCTGTACCTCGCGTGTCAGCAAGCGCACGCGCGCGAACATGCCGGGGCGCAGCGTCGCGTCCTGGTTTTTCACCTGCGCGCGAATCACCACGGCGCGGCCCGCTGCATCGATCAGCGGATTGATCGCGAACACCTTGCCATCGTAGGTCTTGCCGGGCATGGCGTCGAGCGTCAACTGCAGCGACTGACCGACGCGCACCTGCGACAGATAAATCTCCGGCACGCGAAAATCGACCTTCAGCGGATCAACCGCCTCGAGGTTGACCATGTCGGCGCCTTCCTTGACGTAGTCGCCGACACTGACCGAGCGCAGGCCGATAAGTCCCGAAAAAGGCGCGCGAATCGTGAGCTTGGCCAGTTTCGCTTGGGCCAGCGACGTGGCGGCTTCGGCGACCTTGAGGTTGTTCTCGGCTTCGTCGCGCGCCTGTCCGGACACGAAACCCTTGTTCTGGAGGTCGATCGCGCGGGTGTATTTCTGGTTGGCCAAGGTGAGGTTGGCGCGCGCCTGCAGCACTTCGGCCGCGGTCACCGACGGATCCAGCAGGACCAGCGGTGTGCCCTTGGTCACGCGCTCGCCCTCGCGAAACTGGATCGCGCTGATGCGGCCCGCGACTTCCGGCCGCAAGGTGATCGATTCGTCCGAGCGCAAACTGCCGACCGCGGTGATTCCCTGCGGCAGCGCGGCGCGGGCGACCTTGGACGCTTCGACCGCTACGCCGGCACTCTGGCCGGCAGGCGCGGCGGGCGCCACCGCGGTCGTGGGTGCGACGCCGGCGCCGCGCTTTTGCCCGAACCAGTAGCCGCCACCGGCAACCAGGGCCAGCAACACGATGGCTAAACCGCTGATTGACACTTTCTTCATGCAGGACTGGTCCGGGTTGATCGCAAAAAGGCCAACTGGTAATTATGCGCTGGCTGCTGCGACGCGGCAAATTGGCCGAGCGATGCTGCTAGAATTCCACTGCAGCAGACTCTTGCCGATGTCGGAGATTCCTTGATTCGCGCTTCGTTCGTACTTCGTCTTGCCGCAGCCTGCATGATTGGCGCGACGCTGCTGCTGCCTGCCATCGCGCTTGGCCAGGCTTATCCGAGTAAACCTATCCGCCTGGTCGTACCCTTTCCGCCGGGCGGTTCGCTCGACGTCGTGGCGCGCGCCATCGGAGCGAAACTCAGCGAGGCATGGGGTCAGCCGGTTGTGATCGACAACCGGCCGGGCGCGGGCGGCAACATCGGCGCGGACCTGGTTGCCAAGAGCGCGCCCGACGGCTACACCATTCTCGAAGGCGCGCTGTCGACGCACGCGGTCAACGTCACGCTCTACAGCAAGCTGCCGTACGACCCGATCAAGGACTTCGCACCGATTTCGCTGGTCGCGATCACGCCCAACGTACTGGTGGTCAATCCCACGGCGCCGTTCAACACCGTCCCGGAACTCATCGCCTACGCCAAGGCCAATCCGGGCAAGCTTTCCTTCGGCTCCGGCAGCAATGGCAGCGCCGGCCATCTCGCCGGCGAGCTATTCAAGACCGACGCCCACGTCGACATGGTGCACATCCCGTACAAGGGCGCCGCGCCGGCACTGCAGGCGCTGCTCGCCGGCGACACGCAACTCATGTTCGACAATCTCGCCAACTCGATGCAGCAGGTGCGTGCCGGCAAACTCAAGGCGGTTGCGGTAACGACGGCGAAGCGTTCGTCGCTGGTGCCGGACCTGCCGACACTCGCGGAGACTGGGCTGCCCGGCTTCGACATCTACACCTGGTGGGGATTCATGGCGCCGGCAGGCACGCCGAAGGAAATCATCGCCAAGTGGAATACCGAGGTCACCCGAATTCTCAACACGCCGGAAATGAAAGCGTTCTTCGCGCAACAGGGGGCGGAGCCGGCGCCGACATCACCCGAGCAATTCGAGGCGCTGATCAAGAGCGAAATTCCCAAGTACGCGAAAATCATCAAGGCATCGGGCGCCAAGGTCGACTGAGCTCGACCCGCGCACGCTTCATCAAGGAGGATTGCATCATGCGCACTCTGCATCGCTGGGGACTAACTGCCCTGCTCGCGTGTTTCGCCGCCGGCGCATTCGCGCAGGCGTATCCGACGCACTCCATCCGGCTCGTCGTGCCATTCCCCGCGGGCGGCACCACCGACATCCTGGCGCGCGCCGTCGCGCAGAAACTCAGCGAGTCGCTGGGCCAGACGGTGATCGTCGACAACCGGCCCGGCGCCGGCGGCAACATCGGCTCGGACATCGTCGCCAAGAGCGCTCCCGACGGCTACACGCTGCTGATGGGAACGGTCGGCACGCATGCGATCAACCCCGGCCTGTACACAAAGATGCCGTACGACCACGTCAAGGACTTCGCGCCGGTGGTGCTGGTTGCCGGAGTGCCGAATGTGCTCGTCGCCAATCCGGCATTCCCGGTGAATTCGGTCGCCGAATTGATAGCGCTGGCGAAGAGCAAACCCGGCACGATCAATTTCGCGTCGTCCGGCAACGGCACGTCGATTCATCTTTCGGGCGAGCTGTTCAAGACCATGGCCGGCGTCGACATGACGCACGTTCCGTACAAGGGCAGCTCACCCGCGCTCGCCGATCTGATGGGCGGCCAGGTGCAGATCATGTTCGACAACCTGCCTTCGGCGCTGCCACAGATCAAAGGCGGCAAGTTGCGCGCCATCGCGGTGACCTCGCTCAAGCGCGCCCCGGCGTTACCCGACGTGCCGACGATCAGCGAATCGGGATTGCCCGGATTCGAGGCGAGTTCGTGGTTCGGAGTGCTGGCGCCCGCGGGAACGCCCGCGCCGATCGTCGCCAAGATCAACGCCGACGTGAATAAGTGGTTGCAAAGTCCCGAGGCACGGGACCAACTGCTCGCGCAGGGTGCCAACGCCGCGGGCGGCACGCCTGAGCAATTTGCCCAGCACATCCGCGCCGAGACCGAGAAATGGGCAAAAGTGGTCAAGGCGTCCGGCGCGAAAGTCGACTGACGCGTCAACGCAGCCTCCCAGTGCGCCGTTGGAGGGGAACCCACGGCCGCGGTAGCGGTCCTAGGGTCGAGACCAACATTCACCCAGAGGGGATTTTCATGAACAACATCCGGCGCTTGGCGCTTGGCGGACTGGCGGCAGCTGCCGTGCTGGTACTTCCGTCCGCGTACGCGGCAGACTTCACCGACATTGCGCCCGTGGTCGCAAGTGCGCCAATTTTCGAGCACGTCAACGCGCCCCGGCAGGAATGCTGGAACGAGCAGGTCACGACGCAGACGCAGGGCAGCGGCGGGTCTCCGCTGGGCGCGATTATCGGCGGCATCGCGGGGGGCGTGCTTGGGCACCAGGTCGGCGGCGGCCGCGGCAATGCGGTCGCCACGGGAGTCGGCGCGGTGGCCGGCGCGGCAATCGGCGACAAGGTCGATCCCAACGGCGGAGTCTTCGGCGGCAACGCCAACGCGCAGACCCGCGAGCAGAACCTGCAACGCTGCCGCACCGTCGACAACTGGCAGGAAGTCGTGCGCGGCTACAACGTGACGTATCGCTACAACGGGCGCGACGCGACGGTTCGCCTGCCCTACGATCCGGGTCCCGATGTGCGCGTGTCGGTCAGCGTGATCGCCGACCGGCGGGCGCCGCCGGCGTCGTACAACGTTCCTCCACCGCAGGGTGCGCCCACGCCGTACTGAGGTGTTGCTGCTTGCAGCATTGAACGGCCGCCGGTGTCAATCGGCGGCCGTTCGCACCTCCGGTAGGCGAGTTGCTGCGGGATCATTTGGTGTGGTTCTGCGCGGACGGCTTGGCCAGCTCTGGCTTCTGCCAGTCTGCCGCGATCAGGTCTTCGCGCTCCATCTTGGCCAACTCCGTCTTGCGATCGGCCGTGATAGAGATCGGCGGCAAGCGGTAGACCGGCACTCCGTTGGCATACTCGCCCGTAAACGTTCCGATCATCGGGCTTGTCGCGGTGAGCACGTTGCTGCCGAGTGGGGGTAGTAACACGGACTTGTCGGTGGAGACCGGTATCGCGGCAAGTAGAAATGCGGCGAGCAGGCCTACCGCGAGCACCTGCAGCATACGGATCATGTAGCGTTGGTTGATTTGCATGGTGAACTCCTTTGGGTGTGGTTGAAACGACGGTTCCACTTTGCTCCCGCAGGCGGATCGCAGTCCTTAAGCGCTCCTTAAACGTGCCTTAAACAACGTGAAGGAGCGTTCCGGGTCGCGGGCACCGGTCGATTCGGCGACGCCCGCTGAGGCCACGGGTGTCTGTACAGCGCTGTCCGCCGCACAACGGACCTGGCCTCTACTGGCAAACGGT
>JBDTLK010000173.1:0-6721 GCA_039934835.1 Edaphobacterium sp. (SeqCode)
GCTTCGAAGCTGAAGTCGACCGCGACGCGCGTCAACGGTAGCGGGTGCGCGAGTGGTATCAGCTCGGCGGCGCGTTTCGCCGCCTGGATCGCCGCGATCCGCGCAACCCCCAGAACATCGCCCTTCTTGGCCGTCCCGCCACGAATCAGCGCCAATGTCGCCGGCTGCATCGCAATCCGCCCGCCGGCGCGTGCGACACGTTTGCTTGCATCCTTGCCCGCGACATCGACCATGTGCGCCTGACCGGCCGCATCAAAATGGGTAAAATGTGCGTCTTGCCCCGCCATGGCCTCGTTCCTGAAACTTTACGTCGCTCGCAGGGATCATAGCACCATGTCCGCAGGCCCCCATCACCGCGCCCGCCGCGCAGTCGCGGCGCTGGTAGCGACGGCGCTGGCGTTCGCTCCGTGCGCGGTTGTTCCGCAAACTCTTCCCGAACTCGGCGATCCGTCGGGCGCGGTCATGACGCTCTCGCAGGAGCGCCGGCTGGGCGAGTCGGTGATTCGCGACATACGCCAGTCCGGTGCCTATCTCGACGACCCGGAGGTCAACGGTTATCTCAACGAGCTCGGCAACCGCCTGGTGACGGCGATTCCGGGAGCTCCGTTCGACTTCGAATTCTTTGCGATGAACGATGCGTCGATCAATGCCTTCGCGCTGCCGGGCGGGTACGTGGGCGTCAACACCGGCCTGATCCTGCTCACGCAGTCGGAATCCGAATTGGCCGCGGTGCTGGCGCACGAAATCTCGCATGTCACGCAGCATCACATCGCGCGCAGCATTTCCAATCAGAAGGACGCGATGCTCGCGACGCTGGCTGCCCTTGCCGCGGCCATTGTGGTAGCCCGCTCGAAGAGTACCAGCGCGGGCCAAGTCGCCCAGGCGGCGATGGTCTCCGCGCAAGGCTTGGCGATCCAGATGCAGATCGATTTCACCCGCCAGAACGAGCAGGAGGCCGATCGCCTGGGCTTCCAGCGCCTGGAGGCAGCGGGCTTTGACGTCAACGGCATGGCGACGTTCATGGAGCGCCTACAGAAAGCAACGCGCTTTTCCGAAGGCACCGCGCCTTCCTATTTGCGCGATCACCCGGTCACCTACGAGCGCATTGCCGAAGCGCAGGCCCGCGCCCAGGGCAGAGTCTTCAGGCAGGTCAAGGACTCGCTCGATTTCAACATGGTGCGCGCGCTCGTCCGCAGCTACCAGGGCACGCCCAAGGAAGCGATCGTCTTCTTCGAGGATGCGCTGGCCGAGAAGCGCTACAACGAGCCGGTCGCCGCGCGCTACGGGCTGGTCGCGGCGCTGTTGCGCGCGCAGGATTTCAAGCGCGCGCAAACCGAGCTGGCAATCCTGGAGCAATCGGCGCCGCCGCATCCGATGATCGACGCCATGGCCGGTCAAGTCCTCCTCCAATCGGGAAAGGTCAAGGAGGCGATCGGGCGTTACGAAGCGGCGCTGGCGCGCTATCCAAACAAACGACAACTGGTCTACGATTATCCCGAAGCGCTGCTCAAGGACAACCAGCCGGCGAAGGCAGCCGCGTTCCTCAACGAGCAGTTAGTGCGCTACCCCGCCGATGGCCCGCTGCAACTGCTGGCAGCGCGCTCGTATGCCGCACTCGGCAAACAGGCGCTGGCTCATCGCCATCAGGCGGAGTACTACGCCTGGCTCGGCAATCTCAACGCAGCAGTCATCCAGTACGAGCTCGCGGTCAAGGCCGGCGACGCCGATTTCTACCAGGCGTCGGTGACGGAGAGCCGCCTGCGCGATCTGCGGCAGGAAGTCATCGACCAGAAAAAACGGGTTTCGCAGGGCGGTCCGGGCTGATCGTCAGCAGCCGCTACGCCTTGGCGGACGTTTCCGGGATGAATTTCAGCGCGACGCCATTGTTGCAGTAGCGCTGCCGGGTCGGCGGCGGCCCGTCGTCGAACACGTGACCCTGATGACCGCCACAACGCACGCAGTGATACTCGGTGCGCGTCATGATCAGCAGGTTGTCGCTCTTGGTGCCGACGTGCCCCGGGATATTGGTGAAGAAGCTGGGCCAGCCGGTGCCACTGTCGTATTTCATCTGCGAACTGAACAACGGCAGCGTGCAACCCGCGCAAACGAAAACGCCGGCCCGCTTTTCGTCGTTGAGCGGACTGGTGAACGGACGCTCGGTGCCGTCCTTGCGCAGCACGTAAAAGGACTCCTCGCGCAGCGACTGCTTCCATTCCGCTTCGGTCTTGGTGATCGGAGTGGTCGACTGCGCGACGTCGGCGCCTTTGGCGAGCAGCGTCGGCCAGTCCTTCTGGATCTCGGCGATGGACTTGCCCGGTGCGCCGGCCGCATGGACGCGCGCTCCGGCCGCAGCGCCAACCGCGGCGGCGGACAGGTTGATCAGGAAATGGCGACGTTTCATATTGTCTCCTCGACAGCGTTGATTGCTTTCAGATTCGGCGAACAGGCGAATGCCCCCATTGCTTCCGTTTAGTCGGACATATGGGCCGCTTGCTTACGCCAGGCGGTCGGCGCCGCGCCAATATCCGCTACACTAACAATGTCGTCGCCGAGCGGCAAATCCAGGGGAGGCTGAGTCATGACCAGAGTGTTGCGAAAGACGCTGTCCGTGGGCATCGCCCTGCTCGCATCGGCAGGGGCCCTGGCAGGCGAGATCACCTTCTTCGAATATCCCGACTTTGGTGGGCGCCGGGTCACGCTGCGCGGCAGCATGTCGAATTTCGACCCTGCCGGCTTCAACGACCGCGCCTCGTCAATGGTTATTCGCGACGGCACATGGGAACTCTGCACCGACGCCCATTTTCGCGGACGCTGCTCCTCGTTCGGGCCCGGCGAGTATCGCACGCTGGGTGGATCGATGGCCGACTCGATCTCGTCGGCACGCGAGGTCGGCGGCGCTCCACCGACGCCGCCACCGGGCCAGTACTACGGTGGCGGCCCGCCGCGCATCGAATTGTGGGAACGCCGTGAATTTGGCGGCCGCTCGATCGTTCTCGAGTCGGGAGCGCCTGATTTCGAGCGCGTCGGCTTCAACGACCGAGCGGACGCAGCGGTGGTCTACGGCGGCGTGTGGCGTCTGTGCGAGCACGCCGGGCTCGGCGGACAGTGCCGCGAATTCGGACCCGGCCGCTACAACGATCTGGGCTATCTGGGCGGCAAGGTCAGCTCCGCGGCGATCGTCAGCGGCACGGGTGTGCCGATCGACAGCCGGCCGCCCGGCGGTTACGTGCCTCCTGGCCGGCCGCGTGCCGTGCTCTACGAGTCCGGCGGCTTCGGCGGCCGCACTTTCGTCATCGAAGGGGACGTCGTCAACAACCTCGACCGTACCGGCTTCAACGATCGCGCGTCGTCGATTCGCGTCGAGGGCGGTTACTGGCTGTTCTGCACCGACATGAATTTCCAGGGTACGTGCCGTACCTTCGGTCCCGGCGAATACGCGTCGCTGCCTTGGGAAGTCGACCGCAAGATTTCGTCGGGGCGGCGCATTGCCGAGCGTTATCCCTACGGCGGCCCCCCGCAGTGGGGATCGCCGCGCTAGGCGCGGACTTTCGATGCCGATCGTCGACGACATTGCCGGACTGCGGCGCATCCTGCGCGACTCGCGGACCATCGCGGTGGTCGGCCTCTCGGCGAACTGGTTCCGGCCCAGTTATTTCGCGGCCAAGTACATGCAGGACCACGGCTACAAGATCATTCCGGTGAACCCGAGCTATCCGGAAGTCCTCGGCCAGAAAAGCTATTCGAACCTGGCAGCGATTCTCGAACCGGTCGACATCGTGGATTGCTTCCGCAAACCCGAGGAGATGGTCGCGATCGCGCGCGCGGCGGTTGCCATTCGCGCGCGGGTGCTGTGGATGCAGATCGGCATCGTCAATCCCGAGGCGGCCAAAATTGCGGTCGATGCGGGACTCGACGTCGTCATGGATCGCTGCGTCAAGATCGAACGCGCGCGCATTCTCGGCGGATTGAACTGGGCGGGCGTGAACACCGGCGTGATATCGGCGCGCCGACCCATATAGACAAGCGCGGGGTCTCGTGGCTGACCACAAATTCGGATTCGACACGCTATGCCTGCACGCCGGCCAGATTCCGGACGCGGCAACCGGCGCCCGCGCACTGCCGATCTACCAGACCACCTCGTTCGTGTTCGATAGCGCCGATCATGCCGCAAGCCTTTTCAACCTGCAGACCTTCGGCAACGTCTATTCACGCATTTCCAATCCAACGGTCGCGGCGCTGGAAGAACGCGTCGCGGCGCTCGAGGGCGGACGCGCGGCGATCGCCACCGCCACCGGGATGGCGGCGCAGATGGTCGCGCTGCTCACACTGGCGCAGAATGGCGACCACATCGTCGCCGCGCGCACGCTCTATGGCGGCACGTTCTCGCAGTTTGCGGTGACCTTTGCCGGGTTCGGCATCGAGACCAGCTTCGTCGACTCCTTCGATCCCGAGAATTTTCGTCGCGCGATCAAGCCTAACACCAAGGCGCTCTACGCCGAGACGCTCGGCAATCCGCAATTGAACGTTCTCGACATCGCCGCGGTGGCGGCGATCGCGCGCGACGCCGGCGTGCCGCTGGTGATCGACAACACGCTGGCCTCCCCCTACCTGTGCCGCCCCTTCGAGCACGGTGCCGACATCGTCATCCATTCCGCCACCAAGTATCTGGGCGGCCACGGCACCACCATGGGCGGCGTGGTCGTCGAGTCCGGCAAGTTCGATTGGGCCAACGGTCGATTCCCGCAGATGACGACGCCGTCGCGCGGCTATCACGGCGTGATCTTTCACGAAACGTTCGGCAATTTCGGATTCACGATGAAAGCGCGCATGGAAACGATGCGCACGCTCGGTCCCACGCTATCGCCCTTCTCCGCGTTCTTGCTGCTCCAAGGAGTCGAAACGCTGCACCTGCGCATGCCGCGACACTGCGATTCCGCGCTCGCCGTGGCAGAGTTCCTTGCCAAACATCCGCGTGTGGAGTGGGTCAACTACCCGCTGCTGCCTGGCAACCGCGAAGAGTCGCTGGCCCGGCGTTATTTGCCGCAAGGCGCGGGCGGAATCCTCACCTTCGGCGTGAAGGGCGGCGCCAAAGCCGGCGAACGTTTCATCGAAGCGGTGCAGTTTCTTTCGCACCTTGCCAACGTCGGCGACGCCAAGACGCTGGTGATTCACCCGGCATCGACCACGCACCGGCAACTCGACGCCGACGAGCAGCGCGCCGCCGGTGTCTTGCCGGAAATGATCCGGCTGTCGATCGGGCTCGAATCGCTGGATGATATTCTCTGGGACCTCGAACAGGCCCTGAGCGCATCGCCGCAATGACTCCGCAATGCTGAACAATACCCGTTACCCGTCGCTGGCCTGGCCCTGGGTCGGACTGCTGCTCTGCCTGGCGCTGCTCGGCCAGGAATACATGCTGCATGCCGCTGGCGCGAATGCTCCGCTCACGGTGTACCGCGTCGTGCTCATGGCGGTAGCGCTGACTTCGCTGGCGTTGGTGTTGCTGCCGCCGCGGCGTGTTGCGTACTTCCTGGCGTTCGGCGTGTGCGCGGGCTTGATCGGTTTCGCGTTCTACCTGCAATACGGCGAAGGCCTCGAGCCATGTCCCCTGTGCCAGTTCCAGCGCGCGTGCGTGATCGGGATGGGCATCGTTTTCCTGGTAGCGGCCCTGCACAATCCGGGACGCACCGGCGCCGCCTTCTACGCGGTGCTGCAACTGCTGATCGGCGGTGCGGGCATCGGCTTCGCCACGCGCCAGGTCTGGCTGCAATCGCTACCCAAAGACCAGGTACCGTCGTGCGGCATGGGCCTGAGCTACATGATGGAGAACCTGCCCTTTACAGATGTCCTCACCAAAGTCTTCGAAGGCAGCGGCGAATGCGCGGAGAAAGGGTGGGAGTTCCTGCACCTGTCGATCGCCGGCTGGACGCTGGTGTTCTTCATCGCAATGATCGCCAGCACTTTCGCCCTGATCCGGCGCGACTAGCGAACCGACGCGCACGATGGCCGCCTCCTCCATGAGAATCACGCTGGTCGGATCACGTTATTTCGGTGCTGCGGCATTCGACGTACTGCGCGCGCTGCCGGTGACGATCGCGCGCGTCGTTGTGCCGCAGGCCGACGATCGGCTGGCGACGGCGGCTACCGCGGCAGGCATCGAGTTGGTCGTGCAAAAGGACGCCATGCATGTGCCCGCCGCCGACATTGCCGCCGACACCGATCTGATCGTCACCGCGCATAGCCATGCGCGGGTGAGTCACGAAGCGCTGTCCCGGTCGCGTCTGGGCGGCATCGGCTTTCATCCGTCGCTGCTGCCGCGGCATCGCGGCATGGCAGCAATCGAGTGGACGATCAAGGAAGGCGACAGCATCGCCGGCGGCACCATCTACCATCTCGCCGAGCGCATGGATGCCGGCGCGATCGCGGCGCAGGACTGGTGCTTCGTCGGCAAGGGCGAGACCGCGCGCGAGCTTTGGGAACGCGCGCTTGCGCCGATGGGATTGCGCCTGCTAGGCGAAGTCATCGGCAACGCCGCCAAGACAGGCACGCTGCCGGCGCGGCTTCAGGACGAGCGGTTCGCTACGCGGGCACCGATGGTCAAATAGTGGCGCGGAGTTCTTTGGCACAGGGCTGCGCATTGGCATAACGAAGTCCGTCGTCCCCGCGAAAGCGGGGACCCAGCGACGTAATCGGTACGACACTGGATTCCCGCTTTCGCGGG
>JBDTLK010000174.1:0-6562 GCA_039934835.1 Edaphobacterium sp. (SeqCode)
CGATCGCGAGCACCGGCACTTCGAACAGGATCGTGTGCAGCCACGGCCCCTTGATGCTGATGTCGATCTCGCCGGGTACTATCGGTGAGCGTGTCACCGTCACAAAGCGTTCGTCGAGATGGAACAGTTCGAGCAGATCGACGTAGTCGCTCTTGAAAAAACGCCAGCTGCGAAGGTATTCCAGCTCGCGGCGCGCAAACCGCAGCCCGCACAGCGCGCTGATCTCGCGATCGATCTCGTCGATGTAGGGCGTAAGGTCTATCCCCGGCGTGCGGCACTTGAAGCGGTATTCCACCTGCGCCGTGGGGAAATGATGCAGCACGACCTGCATCATCGTGAACTTGTATAAATCGGTGTCGAGCAGTGACTCGATGATCATGCGTGGCGAGAAGGTAGCGGTGACGCCATCATGTTACCCGCTGTCATCTCGAGGGGCCACCGAAGTCGCGGCGGCGCGGTGGTAATTCACAGGGAGGGCGGCTATGATCGGCGCTCTGCAGCCGGGAGCTATCCATGCTCGTCAATTGCGTCGCGTACCAGGAGGGCAAGAAGCTCGCCGACATTCCCAAAGAGGACATCAGCGAGTACCTAAAGCGACCCGACTGCTTCGTCTGGGTCGCGCTCAAGGACCCCGAGCCCGGCGAACTCGACGAAATGCGCCAAGAGTTCGATCTGCACGAACTCGCCGTCGAGGACGCCCACCACGGCCATCAGAGACCGAAGATCGAAGAGTACGGCGACTCGCTGTTCGCGGCGCTGCACGCGATCGAGCCGCAACCCGACGGCGAATTGCGGGTCGGCGAGGTCGACGTCTTCGTGGGCAGTAATTATGTCCTGTCGGTCAGGGTGCACAGCGAGCGCGGTTTTTCCGACGTCCGCGCGCGTTCTGAGCACGAACCGCACTTGCTTCAGTACGGCGCGTCGTACGTCTTCTACGCACTGCTCGACAAGGTGGTCGACCGTTATTTCCCCGTGCTCGACCGGCTCGAGTCGGAACTCGAGACCATCGAGGAGCAGATCTTCGTCAAGAACCAAGCGCGCTCGAACATCGAGGCGTTGTACGACCTCAAGCGCAAGCTGATGACGCTCAAACACGCGGTCGATCCGCTGATGGAGGCGGTCGGCAAGCTCTACGGCGGGCGCGTGCCGCAGGTCTGCGCCGGCATGGGCGAATATTTCCGCGACGTCTACGATCACCTGCAGCGCCTCCACGCCACCATCGAAGGCATCCGCGATATGCTCGCCACGGCGATCCAGGTCAATTTGGGCATGATCAGCCTGAACGAAACCGAAGTTACGAAGAAGCTCGCGGGATGGGCCGCCATCATCGCCGTTCCGACAATGATCGCCGGAGTTTACGGGATGAACTTCAAGCACATGCCCGAACTCGAATGGAAATGGGGCTACCCGGTCGCCATCCTGGTCATGGCCATCATCGATGCCTGGCTGTACGTGCAGTTCCGCAAGGCCAAGTGGCTCTAGTCCGCGGGCTCATCCTGAGGACACCGGCAGCACCGGGATGACCCGCTTGCCGGCAGGCGCCTGATGCCATGTCGGTTGCAGAGTCACATGGTCGATGTGAAATCGCTCCGCGAGCAGCCGCTGCGCCGCGACCAGCGTCTGCGGCCACTGCGCGGGTTCGCGAATGAGCAGATGCGCCGACAACGCGGCGCGATCGCTACTCATCTGCCAGACATGCAGGTCATGCACCGCGCTCACGCCTGCGACCTGGCTCAGTGCGCGGCCGACTTCTGCGTAGTCGAGATGCGCCGGCACGCCCTCCATCAGCACGCCGGTCGATTGCGCCAGCAATTGCCAGGTCGAACGCACGATCAGCACCGAGACCAGGATCGAAAGGATCGGGTCGATCGGTGTCCAGCCGGTCAACATGATCACCGCACCGGCGATGACCGCGGCTACGGAGCCCAGCAAGTCCGACAGGACATGCAGCAACGCGCTGCGGGTATTGAGCGAGCTTCCGGCGCGCGACAGTATCCACGCCGAGATCAGATTGACCGCCATGCCGGCCAGCGCGATGCCCAGTACCATGCCGCCGGCGACGGGGTGCGGCACCAGCATCCGGCGCACCGCCTCGACGACGATGAACACGACCAGCGCCAGCAGCGCCAGCGCGTTGACGAAGGCGGCGAGCACTTCCGCACGCGCGTAGCCATAGGTCGCGCGGCTCGACGGCGGACGCCGCGCGATCCACTGCGCGAACAACGCCAGTCCCAGCGCGGCGGTGTCCGTGAACATGTGCCCGGCATCGGATAGCAGCGCCAGCGAGCCTGCCAGCCAGCCGCCCACCGCTTCCACAATGCCAAAGCTGCCGGTGAGTACCAGCGCCCAGGTCAGCGCGCGCCAGACGCCGGGATCGCGCGCGGACGGCGCATGCGAATGTGTGTGTGCACGCGCCGCGGCCGCAGGATCACGGTGCGCGTGCGGCGCGTTATGGTGGGGATGATTGTGCATGGAGATGGCGGCCCTCGCCGGCCATTGTCGACCAATGGGCCATACGTCGCAATGCGCCGCAATGCGCGCACGCCGTTAGAATGGCGCATGAGCCGCTTGCACGATCCTGACCTGGCCCGGCGCATCGACGCACTGCTGCCGCAGACGCAATGCCGTCGCTGCGGCGAGCCCGGTTGCCTGCCCTACGCCGAGGCGATCGCCGCCGGCAGAGCGCCGATCAACCGCTGCCCTCCTGGCGGCGATGCGACCATCGCCGCCCTCGCAAGCTTGCTGCGCATAGCCGCGGCCCCACTTGATATCACCCGCGGCACGGCTGGACCGCTGCGCATCGCGGCGATCGACGAGGCGACCTGCATCGGCTGCACGCTGTGCATTCAGGCGTGTCCCACCGATGCCATCGTCGGGGCCGCGAGGCAGATGCACACCGTGCTCTCGCATCGCTGCACAGGCTGCGAGCTCTGCCTGCCGCCCTGCCCTGTCGATTGCATCGACCTACTGCCTGCCGGTCGCGACTGGACCCGCGACGACGCCCGCAACGCCGGCGTCTGGCACGCGTCGCTGCGGGCGCGCCAGGCAAGAATGCCACCACCCCTGCCCGAGCCGCTTGCAAGGCCCGACAGCGTCGCGCAACGCAAAGCCGCACTGGCCGCCGCGCTCGTGCGCGCACGCGAGCGTCGCCGCAGCGTCAAACCCGCAGAACGCTGAATTGCGCGCATCCACACGAGCGGCGCAAGCGCGCACTACTGCGATGCGGTCACGCGCGCGATGAACGCGGCCAAGCGACTCGAGATCTACCGGCGGTTGCGCGCACAGAACCCCAAGCCGCGCGGCGAACTCGAGTACAAGTCGCCGTTCGAGCTGCTGGTCGCGGTCGTGCTGTCGGCGCAGGCCACCGACAAAAGCGTCAATCTCGCGACCGCGAAACTGTTTCCGCACGCGAACACACCGAAGAAGATGCTCGCGCTCGCAGAAGCGGGACTGATCCCTTACATCCAGACCATCGGGCTGTTTCGGACCAAGGCAAGGAATATCATAGCGCTGTGCACGAAGCTGCTCGCCGATCACGGCGGCAAAGTTCCTGACGATCACGCGGCGCTGGTGCAACTGGCCGGCGTCGGCCGCAAGACCGCGAACGTGGTGCTCAACATCGCGTTTGGTCAATCGACGATCGCGGTCGACACGCACATTTTCCGCGTCGCCAATCGCACCGGACTTGCACCCGGCAAGACCCCCGATGCAGTCGAAACCAAACTGGTGAAATTCACGCCGGAGGAATTTCGCCGCAACGCGCATCACTGGCTCATCCTGCACGGTCGCTACGTCTGCCTGGCGCGCAAGCCGGACTGCCCGCACTGCGTGATCGCAGACCTGTGCGAATATCGCCACAAGACTGTCGCCGCAACGCTGGCAACACCGGCCGCGTCGCAACAAAAAAGCCGCCCGAAGCGAGCGCCCTGAGATGCAAGCCGGGCGGGCTTAGTGCTTGGTGAAGACGACTGAGGGCTGCGCCGCGTAATAAGCGGCCAGATTGTCTATATCGGTCCGGCTCAGGGTGCCGGCGAATCCGGCCATGATGGCATTCTTGCGCGCGCCAGACTTGTAGTCGCGCAGCGCCTTTGCCAGATAGTCCGGATACTGCCCGCCGATCTTGGGAAAGTCGCCCGAAGGGCTGTTGCCGTCCATGCCGTGACAGGCCTGGCAGACTTCCTTGGCCTTGGCCGCTCCGGCCTGCGCATCGGCGGCGGTCGCGGAAGTCGCAAGACCCAGGCAGGCCGCCGATAACGCAATTGCCGCGAGCATGAAAGTGCGCATCGACGAGCCTATTTGTTGGCGGTCACTGACGGGTTGACCGAATAGTAGGCCGCGAGGTCAGCCATGTCCTGCTCCGACAGCGACGTGGCAATGGCGCGCATCGTGGGGTGCGAGCGCTCGCCGTTCTTGTATTCGGTCAGCGCCTTGATGATGTAGTCGGGATGCTGGCCGCCGATCTTAGGTACTTTGTAGACTTCCGGGTACGCGGTGCGCCAGCCGACGATCCCGTGACAACCCGTACACATTGCCGTCTTGGTAGCTCCTGCGGCGGCGTTGCCGACGGGAGCGCTGGTCTGCGCGAGGGCCAGCGCCGGTGCCGCCAGCGCAAGCGCGAAGGCGCGGATCAGTTGGGCAGTCGTGGACATCGGCGGACTTTCGTGGCTGGGCGCGCCGACATGACAAAAGCGGCGCGAATGGCGGATTTTACTCGGTGGGCGTCGGCACGGTCAAACGCTCGGGCGCATCTTGGCGTCGCAATCACCGTTCGAGCAGGTGCCGTTTTACCTTCACGTCCTTCCAATCGTCGGCGTCCGGCGGCCCGGGCTTGCGCTCGATTATCGGCTTCCACAGCTTGGACAATTCGGCGTTGAGTGCGGTGAAATCCTTCTGGTCGTCGGGAACGTCATCTTCCGCGTAAATCGCCTCGACCGGGCATTCGGCGACGCACAGCGTGCAGTCGATGCACTCGTCCGGGTCGATCACCAGGAAATTCGGTCCTTCGCGAAAACAATCGACCGGGCATACGTCGACGCAATCGGTGTATTTGCAGCGGATGCAGGTCTCAGTAACGACGTAGGTCATTGCTTCGGATTCCGGTATGGCAGAAGGCGGTGGAGAGGACTATTGATTCTACCAAATAGGCCTCCACCTTGGATTGCAACCGCGCTCTCTCGAGTCGTCGCTTGCGCTCGAGTACCCTTTCCGCTAACTTAGTCCCTGCAGCACTGCCACCGGGCGCCAGCCATCCGCCCACAGCGAGGAACCCATGAGCGAACACATCAAGCACGTCAGCGACGCATCTTTCGAAAGTGACGTCCTCAAAGCGGGAACACCCGTACTGGTCGACTATTGGGCAGAGTGGTGCGGACCGTGCAAGTCGATCGCTCCAATCCTCGATGACGTTGCCAAGCAGTACGCAGGCAAGTTGATGGTCGCCAAGCTCGATATCGACGCCAACCCGGGGACGCCGGCCAAATACGGCATTCGCGGCATTCCGACACTGATTTTGTTCAAGGACGGCGAAATCGCCGCGCAAAAGGTCGGCGCGCTGTCGAAGTCGCAATTGACCGCTTTTATTGACAGCCACCTGTGAACCGGCTACGCTCCTGACCCATTGAAGTGCGCTCTGCGGGGCTGTGCCTCCGCAGGGTGTCATCACCGGCGCTGCCTGAGGTTCTCCGGCGCCCACCTCCCCCACTGATTCCTGCGGCCCATTGCCGCGTTCGCGCCGTATCCGTGTCGTCCCCCTCCGCAACCTGGTCCACCCTCCCTATGCAGCTGTCTGAACTCAAGGCCAAACCGGTCACCGAACTCGTCGAGATTGCCAACGGCCACGAGATCGAAGGTGCCAATCGCATGCGCAAGCATGACCTGATCTTCGCGCTGCTGCGCAATCAGGCTAAAAAAGGCGAAAGCATCTTCGGCGACGGCACGCTGGAAGTCCTCCCTGACGGCTTCGGCTTCCTGCGTTCGCCCGATACTTCATACCTCGCGGGGACCGACGACATCTACATCTCGCCGTCGCAGATACGTCGCTTCAACCTGCACACCGGCGACACCATTGAAGGCGAGATCCGCACACCGAAGGACGGGGAACGCTACTTCGCGCTGGTCAAGGTCGATAAGGTCAATGGCGAACCACCGGAGAACGCCAAGAGCAAGATACTTTTCGAGAACCTCACGCCTCTGTTCCCCGACGAGCCGCTGATCCTCGAACGCGACATCAAGGCCGAAGAAAACATGACCGGCCGCATCATCGACATCATCGCCCCGATTGGCAAAGGCCAACGCGGCCTGCTGGTGTCCTCGCCCAAGTCCGGCAAGACGGTGATGCTGCAGCACATCGCGCATTCGATCGCGGCCAACTATCCGGACGTAATGTTGATTGTGCTGCTCATCGACGAGCGGCCCGAGGAAGTCACCGAAATGCAGCGCTCGGTGCGAGGCGAAGTCGTTTCTTCGACGTTCGACGAACCGGCGACTCGCCACGTGCAGGTCGCCGAGATGGTCATCGAAAAAGCCAAGCGCCTGGTCGAGCACAAGAAGGACGTCGTGATCC
>JBDTLK010000175.1:0-6532 GCA_039934835.1 Edaphobacterium sp. (SeqCode)
GGTATCGTCGAAATGGTGACCTGTTTCAGGATCGATGCCGCGCACCGCGCCGATCGTACTCGACCATTTTCTCGTAGATCGGATACCAATGACGATCCGACAGCGGAGATGAGTTCCAACGGCCGCCCGATGGGTCGGGGTTGAGGTTGATGGCCACGTTGCCATATTGCTCGACGCACTTGACGAGCTCCGGAATGCAGGTCGCGGGATCGACACCCGGACTTTGCGGCAATATGGCGGCGGGAACGAAGTGATCGGGAAACAGCTGGCTCACCGATAGCACAGTTGGTTGCAGATCGCCGACCAGCTGCTGGAAGCCTCGAAGTCGCCGATATGGTGTGCCATGAAACTGGCGCGAGGGCTGAAAATGGTGAGATCGAGGCCGCGCTCGCGCATGAGGCGCAACTGGTTATGCTCGATGGATTCGCGAAGCTCATCATCACTTATGTGCAGCTCGGCTGCTCTCGGCTTCTGAGAGGGATTGCCCAAACTGGCGATCTGGCGATTGCGCCAGACTTCGAGCGCTTTGGGCGCGGTCGTGTAGTGCCCGTGGCAGTCGATAATCATTTCGCGGTGTCTTCAAAGTGTCGGTTGGCAGCGCGCCAAGGTGGTTGCGCCCGAGCAAGGACGCGCCGACGATGATGGACAGGATACCTCGATCGACAGCGTTCGCTCGATCGAGAGCGACGTTCGGTTACTTGCCCGCCGATCCCTCGCCGCCGATGCGCCACTTTCGCCACGCTTGAATCGCTGCTGGCATAACAATCACCGCGTCAACCACGCCCACAAACAGCAGCAGAACGAAGCGGCACACCCACGCGTCGAATTGCCGTCCTGCCAGCACGGTGCCCAGAAAAGCGAAGCTGGCGGAGCACTGACCGTCGGTAACGAAGAAGGCGATCCAGTGCAGGAGGGAGAGCATGCCGACAAGCAGGCCCTGCACCATGCGCACCGCGACTCTTGGATAGCCGAACGCGTCGGCAATGATGTATATGCCGGCCAGCGCGAATATCACGGGCACGAGCTCGGCGGCCCAAAGTCCCCACTCAGGGTTCAAGCCTTCAGGTTGAAGATACATCATGAAACCCACGCCGAACCCGAGCAGCAGGAACGCGCACCCCATTAGCGACTTGATGACAATTTATCCCTTGTGCGCTACCACAATACGGTTTTATTTCCAATCATTCTCTTGCAGACTTCCCCGCCGTCCGAATGCTCGCGGCCTCATCAAGCTTTGCTTGTGCGTCGCGCAACGCAGTGCGCAAGCCTTCCTCGACCACCGGATGATAGAACGGCATCGCCAGCATCTGTGTGATCGTGAGGTTCAACTGCAATGACCACGCGAGCAAGTGGCCGACGTGCTCTGCGTCAGGGCCGAGCATCTCGGCACCGATGAAACGACCGCTGCCGATCTCGGCATAAACGTGCAGCGTGCCCTGGTTGCGCAACATTATTCGCGCGCGGCCCTGGTTATCGAACGAGACGGCTCCGATCACGTGCGCAGTTGCACGTGCGGCCTCGAAACCGCCGCCAACTACCGTGATCTGCGGATCGGTGAATACGATGCCGAATCCCGCTCGTCGCGACTGCGCGCGTACATCCGGAAAGCGCGCAGCGTTGTCACCCGCGATGCGGCCTTCGTCCGCCGCCTCATGCAGAATCGGAACGTCCTGGGTGGCGTCGCCAGCGATAAAAATTGGCGTGTCGGCGCAGCGCAGCGTATAGCGGTCGTGTTCCGGCACGCCGTTGGCGCGCAGCTTGACGCTCGTATGTTCCAGCATCAGTCCGGCGACATTCGGCCGCCGGCCGGTCGCCGCCAGCAGATAGTCGAACCGCTCAACCTCGGTGTTGCCGTCGAGCATGCGATAGGTGACGACGACGTCTTCGCCGTCGCGCACGACTTCCGCGTGCGCATTGGTATCGAGATAGAGCTCGGCGCCCAGGACTGCGTGCGCTTTAGCGAGCAATGCCGGATCGCCCAGCGGTCCTAATCCCCCGCCACGGCCGAACACTTTGACGCGCACGCCGAGACGATGCAACGCCTGGCCGAGCTCAAGACCAATCGCTCCAGGGCCGAACACCGCGACGCTTCGCGGCAAGTCGTTCCAATAGAACACATCGTCGCTGGTGACAAGGCGATCCCCGAGCGCCTTCCAAAGCGCTGGGTACACGGGTGCAGAGCCGGTGGCGATCACCACGCATCCGGCGTTGATCGTGATGCGCTCGTCGACAATCAGCGTCGTGTCGTTCGCGAAGCGCGCTCGGCCCACGATACGATCGGACGCCGGGATCGTTTCGACGTCGGCAAGGACGAAATCGACGAAGCGGTCACGCTCGCGCCGCACGCGCGCCATCACCGCGCGGCCGTCTACGGTAACCGGGCCAGCACCGAGTCCAAACGCGGTGAAGCGATCGACCGAGTGTGCCGCGTCCGCGGGTGCAATCAAGAGCTTGCTTGGCATGCAACCCACACGTGCGCATGTCGTTCCGTGCGGTCCGGACTCGATCACCAGCGCGTTCTTACCTGCGGCCTTGACGGCGCGGTAAGCGGCGAGGCCGGCAGTCCCCGTGCCAATTATCGCGACGTCGGTGACGATCGGCGATACGGGCAGCGGCACATTGATTCCCATCCCGGTCCTCTTGGAAAGATAACTGAGCATAACCCGATGCTTCTTCGAGCGTGGTTCGCGATCTCGGGGTGCCACGGTTTCGTTCCCATTGCCGGGTCGGATCAAGTCCGAGCGGGCGCAGCAACCGGGGTATGAAAGATGCACTGACGGCTCACCGTTGCTCCTTCGTGGAAATCGCTTGCAGGCTGTCGCCTTCCTTGTGCAACAGGGCCCGGACGCACTCACCGTCGGGACTATTGCCGAGATGATGGACATGGCCGGCGCGACGCTGTCTTTTCACCTGAAAGAACTGTCCCACGCAGGAATGCGTGACCGCGCGCCAAGACGGGCGTTTCGTCCACTACTCCGCAAACTACAGCGCCATGAACGACCTAATCGAGTTCCTGACCGAGAACTGCTGTCAAGGCCAGTTTTGCGCATCCCAGCGCAGCTCTCACGCGGCTTGGCGGCGGACTGTTCGTCCTCATCACCAGCCTTGGGCCCATCTCAGGCGCTCACTTCAATCCCGCAGTCACCGTTGCACTCGCGGTCATTGGAGAATTTTCCTGGCGCGAAGTCCTGCCATACATTGGCGTTCAGGTCGTTGCCGCCTTGGCGCGCGTGGGCAATTGCGCACTGGATGTTCGATCTACCCGCGTTTACCGCTTCCACGCACGTCGAAACGGGCCCCAGCCAATGGTGGAGCGAAAGTGTCGCACCGTGGTTCTCTGAAGATCGCCTGCCATGCGATTCAGTCGATTGGCAAATTGTTGTGCAGAATATGCTCGATTTGCTGAGTGCTCGCCGCCAGCTTTGCCAGCAGCGCCGACTTGTTTCGACGTTTGCCGAGCTGGCTGAACGCCAGACTGACGTTGAGCGCCGCGATCGTATTGCCGTCCCGATCGCGAATGGGAGTTGCCAGCCCCGCGATGCTTTCCTCCACTTCGCCGTCGATGTAGCACCAACCCGTACGGCGGATCGCGACAATGCGTTTTTTGAGCACACTCTTGTCTATGATAGTTTTCTTGGTCATGGCGATTGGCTTGAGCGCTCCCAGGTATGCATCGAGCTCCGGATTCGGGAGTGCCGCCAGCAACACGCGCCCCATCGAATTCAGGTAGGCAGGGAGTCGGCTGCCGACATTGAGGTCGATGCGTATGATGCGACGAGCTTCCGCGCGGAGCACGTACACGACGTCGGGATTGTCGAGCACCCCGATCGAGCAGGTCTCGCCGGTGTCGCGCGCCAGGGCGTCGACAATTGGCTTGGCGACGTTGCGAAAGCCGAGCGCAGCAAGGTACGCGTAGCCGATCGCAAGTACCCGCGGCGCGAGCGTATACCTGCGCTCGACACAGCGCAGAAACCCCAGGCTCTCCAGCGTCCCCAGGATGCGCAGCGCGGCCGCACGCGTGATGTCGAGCTGTTCCGCCACATCGCTCATCGCGAACTGATGCGCGTTTCTGGTGCCGAACAGTTCCAGAACCCGCAGTCCGCGCGCCAGCGATTCAAGGTGCTCGGAGCGCGGCCTGAGGGCGAGCTTCTTGTAGCTGGTATGGTTTGACATGGGCGCGCAAGACTGGCAATCTCGACTTCCGAACATGTGTTCGCAAATCACCGATGTGGACGATGCGGACAATACAAGCACTTTAGCGCTTTGGCCATCCCGTCCATTCCGGGCGGCGCGACATTCCGGACTTGTCAGGAGTGCACCATGCAAGCTTCGATGCTCGAGGAACTGGTTCCGGTCCCAAACCCCTATCCCGTCGTTTCGGATGTTCTCTACCCTGAAGTCTGGCGCCTGTGCGAGGAATCGCGCAATCTTGCCTGGGACCCCGTCCGGGATATCGACTACCACGACCTCGAACAAGCCGACCTGCCGGCCGAGGTGCGTGCCGCGGGCGGCGAGTGGTGGAGCCTGCGCGCCTGGATGGAGCACGGTGCGACCCCGTACGGTGCGGAGCGCCTGCGCGACGCGATCTACGGCCATCAACCGTTCGAGATCAAGCAGCACATCGCCAACTTCATCAACGAAGAGTTCCGCCATCACGAGGTCAGCTTTCGCATCGCCAAGGCGCTCGGGGGCTACGAGCCGACCCCGCGCGCGGACTATTTCAAGCAGATCATTCCTCGCTTCCACGACGAGAAAGACGAAAAGGCGATGAGCTTTTTCGCTGGGCTGTCGGTCAATACGCTGTTCGAACAACTGTCCGGCGAACTGCTGCAGGCGCGCTACGAGAACGCACGCTTCGCCTCGATCAAGGAAGCGTGCCGTCTGGTCCTGCGCGACGAGGCGCGGCACATTCAATTCGGCCGCATCATCATGCGGCGTTTCTTCAATGACCTGAGCGACGACGAGAAGGCAGTCATCGGCGCCAAATTTGCCAAGAAGTTGCGCGGCAGCCTGCTCAACGGCGTGTACGCAGTGGTCAATCTTCCGACGGACGAACGGACGCGCTCGGGCCGCAACCGCGCGCTGGCAGCGGAGCATGGTCTGGGAGCGACCCATCCCGACGAGGAAATCGCCATCATCCGCCGCGGGGTCAACAAGATCCGCCAGGATGTCGGCAAGTACGGCGTCGAGATACCGAATATTCCGGAAATCGACGACAGCGCTGCGCGCGCGTTGGCGAGCTAGGATTCTTGTCGTTCCATAGTGGAGATTACCTTGACTAAATTGAACAGGCGCAATGGCGATGGTCTGAGTCTGCTCGCGGCAACGCTCATCGCGTCGGCGCCGTTGATTGCGAATGCGCAGACGACCGAATTGAACATGCCGATCCTGGTGCCCATCACCGGCTTCCTGTCGCTGGAAGGGGCGAGCCAGCGCAACGGTGCGTTGCTGGCGGTCAAGAACGCGCCCGCCTCGGTGAAAATCGTTGCCGAGGTCACCGACACCGGGGCCTCGCCGGAAGGCGCGGCGACGGCGCTGGAGCGCTCGCTGTCGCGCGGCAGCGTCTCGGCAGTCGCAGCATCGATGCTCGGCACGCAAATGCTGGCGATGCTGCCGATCGCGCTCGAAGCCAAGGTTCCGCTGACGACGGTATCGGGCACCGCCGACATCACCGAGAAGAACAATCCGTACGTGTTTCGGTTCTTTCCGGGCGACGCGGTGGCCAAGGGGGCGCAGGTGCGCTACGTGCTTGAAGAGCTCAAGAAGAAGCGCATCGCGCTGGTGCACCAGACGACGGCGTACGGCCAAAGCGGGCAACGGCATATCGTCGAACTGCTGAAAAAGGCGGGCATCGAGCCCGTCATGCAGGAGGCGCTCGATGTCTCGGTCAAGGACATGTCCCCGGTCATCGGCAAGGTACTGGCCGCCAATCCCGACGTCATCATGCTGCATCTGCACGGCGGCCCGTCGGCGCTGTTCATCAAGCAGGCGGCGGTGGCGAAAGTCAACGTGCCGATTGTCGCCGGATCGGGCATGAGCCAGCCGTCGACCGTGGCGTTGCTGGAGCCTGCCGAACTGAAGGGCCTGTGCGCGGAGACCAATGCCTCGCCTGTGGCCGGTGGCACGCCGGAAATGGAGAAATTCCTGACGCAGTACCGCGCCGAGTTCAAGACCGAACCCGATGGCTTCGCAGTCGGCCAGTACGACGCGGCGTCGATGGTCATCGATGCCGCAGGGAAGGGAGCGAAGAGTGCCGAAGACATCCGCAAGGCGCTCTCGACCAATGCCTTCAAGGGCCTGGCCATGACCTACAAGTCCGATGGCAAGGGCAACATGGCCAATTCCGCGATCATCATCTGCTACGACGGCAACAGCAGGACGCCCAAGATCGCCAAGCGCTACGATTGACGCCGGCAGGTCGGGCGCCGGGTGCTGCTGCAGATCCTCGCCAACGCGCTGGCGCTCGGCGCCGCCTACGCGCTGCTCGCGCTGGGCTTCGTGTTGATTCTCAACGCCACCGGCGCGGTCAACT
>JBDTLK010000176.1:0-6518 GCA_039934835.1 Edaphobacterium sp. (SeqCode)
CCGGCCAGAACCCGGCCTCGTCGGAGCCGGCCGCGCGTGCGCTGCTGGCCCGCCACGCCACGCGCTGAGCCGCCTGCGCCACACGGCCACACCCCCCGCGACCCCGCCGAACAAGGAGCGCCCGAATGGCCTACCGCAGCACCAACCGCTAATACAACACCGTGGAAAATCTTTTGGACGAACTGAGCGACCAGCCGCTCGCCTCCACGATGTCCATTTCGCACGCCGATCCCAGAGCGTGCCGCGGCAATGCCTTGTGCGTTACGGCCACGAGTCGCACGTCCCCTCTTTGCGAAGGCTTCTACGGTGAATAGCTCGGGTCCCCTGCAGGCGGCGCTTCGCATCGACGGCGAGCGGCTATGGAATTCGCTGATGGATTTGGCCAGGATCGGCGCCACGCCCAAAGGCGGCGTGGCTCGCCTTGCGCTCACCGATCTTGATCGCGAGGGACGCGACTGGGTCGTCGCCTGCGCGCGCGCGGAAGGTATGACCGTCAGCATCGACCGCATCGGCAACATCTTCATGCGTCGCGCCGGTCGCGACGCCGGCCTTCCGCCCGTGATGACCGGTTCGCACATCGACACGCAGCCCACGGGAGGCAAGTTCGACGGGAACTACGGCGTGCTCGCGGGGCTGGAAGTGGTCCGCACGCTCAACGAGCGCAATATCGTGACCGAAGCGCCGTTGGAGGTCGCCGCGTGGACCAACGAGGAAGGCTCGCGTTTCGTTCCGGTGATGATGGGCTCCGGCGTATTCTGCGGTGCATTCGGTGTGGATCACGCCTATGCCGCCCGCGACTGCGACGGCCGATCGGTACGCGAGGAGCTGGAGCGCATCGGCTATCTCGGCACCGAAGCGCCGGGAGGACATCCGGTGGGCTGCTACTTCGAAGCTCACATCGAACAGGGACCCGTATTGGAGGATGCCGATACGTTGATTGGCGTGGTCAAGGGAACGTTGGGGTCGCGCTGGTACGACTGCACGGTGAGCGGTACCGAGGCGCATGCCGGATCCACTCCGATGCCCTTACGCCGCGACGCCCTGCAAGTCGCGACGCGCGTCATTCAAGAAGTGGTGGCGCTCGGCAACCGCTATCCACCGCACGGCCGCGGCACCGTCGGTTACGTCAGCGTGTTTCCCAACAGCCGCAACGTGATCCCCGGTCAAGTACGCTTCTCGATGGATTTGCGCAACGCCAGCATCGAGCTGCTCGATCGCATGGACGTGGAAATCCGCGCCTTCATCGATCGGGCGCGCAACGAGCACCGGCTGACCATCGATGTGCAGCAGGTCGCGGACTTCTCGCCCTGTCCATTCGAGCCCGACCGCGTTGCGATCGTCGAACGCATGGCGGACAAGCTCGGCTACAGTCACATGGATGCGATCTCCGGCGCGGGTCATGATGCGATTTATCTGGCGCGCGTCACCCCTGCCGCGATGATCTTCATTCCATGCAAGGGCGGCATCAGCCACAATGAGATCGAGGATGTCGATCCGTCGCATATCGAGGCGGGCGCCAATGTGCTCCTCCACTGCATGCTGGAAAAGGCCGGCGTCGCGCGCTGAACGCCATCCGGCGTCGGCGGTAGCCGGGCGTTCATAGCACTACTTTGCGAAGAGCCACCGTGCGTTTCGTCATTGCCCGCCTTAACCACGAGACGAATACATTTTCGCCGGTGCCCACACCGCTCGAAGCATTCGATCCGCAGTGGGGCGAGGCGGCCTACGGGGCGGCGCGCGGCTCGCGCACCGCCATGGGGGCCTTTCTCGATCTGGCCGCCGACGCGGGTGCGCAGGTGAACACCCCTCTGTTCGCGATGGCGAACCCGAGCGGTCCGGTCGAAGATGCCGCGTACGAACGGATGGCCGGCGCCATTGTCGACGCCGTGGCGCGCGGCTGCGATGCCGTGCTGCTGGATTTGCACGGCGCGATGGTCACCGCGACACACGAAGACGCCGACGGCGAATTGCTCGCGCGCGTGCGCGCGGCCGCGCCCGGCGTCCCCATCGCGGTCGCCCTCGATCTGCACGGCAACATCACCCAACGCATCGTGGATAACTCGGACATCGTCGTCGGTTTCAAGACGTATCCGCACGTGGACATGTACGAGACCGGCGCGCATGCCGGACGATTGCTGGCCCGCATGCTGGCCCACGAGATCCGTCCCGTCCTCGCGTGGTGCCGGCCTCCGCTGATGACGCACACGCTGCGCAGCGCCACGGCGCACGGCCCAATGCAGCACGCCGTGCAATCCGGACGCCGGGCGGAGGAAGAGGGGCTGCTGGGGGTTTCTGTTTTCGCGGGATTCGCGCTGGCTGACATCGCGGCGCCCTGTTTTAGCGTCGTCGCGATGGCCGATGGCGACGTCGCGCAAGCTACCGGGTGTGCCGAGCGCATCGCGCGGGATGCGTGGGAGGCGCGCAGCGGTTTCGTCTACCAGAGCGAGCCTCTCGGCAATTCCATGCGCCGCGCGCAGGAGCTCGCGAGCGCTGCGGGCTCGGGTCCGGTGCTGTTGCTGGATCACGGCGACAACTGCATGTCGGGCGGCACCTGCGACGACATGGACGTGCTGCGCGCAGCTCTCGAACAAGGTTTGGACGATATTCTCGTGGGCCCGATATGCGATCCGGAGGCCGTCGCTCGACTCGTTCAAGCGGGGTGCGGCACGCACCTGTCCGTGCCCGTGGGCAACAAGCAGCCGCTCATCAAGTTGGGCATTGAAAAAGCGCCGATCGTGCTCGAAGGTACCGTGCGAACCATCTCCAACGGACGATTCACGATCTCGGGTCCCATCTACACCGGACAGAGAATGGAGATGGGGCGCACCGTGCTGTTCGATACCGGGCGAGTCCGCCTCGTGCTCGTCGAGCGCACGCAGGAGCCGCTCGACATCGGCGTGTTTGCCTGCGTCAACGAAGATGCGACCCGGCCGCAGTACCTGTTGCTGAAATCGCGCATGTACTGCCGGCCGGTATTCGAGCCGCTCTCCAAAGGCGTCGTCGAATGCGACGGGCGCGGCGTGACTTCGTCGGATTACAGCCTTTTCCCATTCGGCCGCATCGAGCGCCCGGTCTACCCGCTGGATCCCGACACGCGTTGGGTGCAGCGCGCCGCGAAAACCTCGTAAGACTAGAATGCTCGCTGGCGCTGTCCGGGTTCATGGTTTGTGCGAGGCTGTCGACGCATCGGTTTGCTATCCAAGGAGATCCAGAATGAAGAAGCGTGTCGGACTTCGTTCCATCGCGGTGATTGGCGCGCTGACGCTCGCGGCGGCGTTGGTAGCGCCGATCGCGTTTGCGCAGCAAAAAGTCCTCAAGTTCATTCCGCAGGCCGATTTGCGGATCCTCGACCCGATCACGACCACCGCGTATATCACGCGCAACCACGGGTACATGGTCTACGACACGCTGTTCGCGACGGACGCGAAGTTCCAGGTTCAGCCGCAGATGGTGGACAAGTACGAGATCAGCAAGGATCAGCTCACTTATACGTTCACGCTCCGGGAGGGGCTCAAGTTCCACGATGGGCAGCCGGTGCGCCCGGCCGATTGCATCGCGTCGATCGAACGGTGGGCGAAGCGCGACGCGCTCGGCCAGAAGATGGCCGAAGCGACCGAGGCGTGGAAGGCCGTCGACGACAAGACCTTCACGCTCAAGCTCAAGCGAGCGTTTCCGCTGGCGCTCGAGGCGCTGGCCAAGCCCTCGTCGAACGTGCCTTTCATCATGCCCGAGCGCATCGCCAAGACGGATGCGTCCACGAATATCACCGAGCCGATCGGCTCCGGACCGTTCAAGTTCGTCAAGGACGAATGGGTGCCGGGGAGCAAGGTCGTCTATGTCAAGAACACCGATTACATCCCGCGCAAGGAAGCGCCGTCGTGGGCCGCGGGCGGCAAGGTCGTGAAGGTCGACCGCGTCGAGTGGATCTACATTCCGGATTCGGCCACGGCCGCGGCGGCGCTCAACGCAGGCGAAGTCGACTGGTGGGAGCAGATGCCGCCCGACCTGATCCCGGTGCTCGCGAAGAACAAGAGCGTCAAGGTCGAGAACATCGATCCGCTGGGCTCGATGGGGATGATCCGCTTCAACTTCCTGTACCCGCCGTTCGACAACCAGAAGATGCGTCAGGCGCTGCTCTACGCGATCGACCAGAACGACTACGTGCTCGGCATCGCGGGTGACGCCAAGAACGGCCATAGCTGTTATTCGTACTTCACCTGCGGCACGCCGCTGTCGAGCGAGGTCGGCGCCGAGCCGATGAAGGGCAAGCGCGACTTCGAGAAGGCGAAGCAGCTGATCAAGGAGGCCGGCTACAAGGGCGAGAAGATCGTCATCATCTCGGCGACCGATCAGCCGATCGTGCATTCGCAGTCGCTGCTCACCGCCGAGATGCTGCGCAAGCTCGGCCTCAATGTCGAACTGCAGGCCGGCGACTGGGGCACGCTGATCACGCGCCGCACCTCGAAGGAACCGGTCGACAAGGGCGGCTGGTCGATCTTCCACACGTGGCTCGTGGGTCCCGACCTCACGACGCCCGCGGTGAACTTCGCCATCCGCGGCTCGGGTCAGAAGGCGTGGTTCGGGTGGCCCGATGATCCGAAGCTCGAGGAATTGCGCAACGGATGGTTCGCCGCGACGGATGCAGCGGGTTCGAAAAAGGCCGCGGACGCCGTGCAGGCCCGCGCGTTCGAGTTCGTTCCGTACATCCCGACCGCGCAATTCATCCTTCCCACCGCGTATCGCACGAACCTGAGCGGCGTGATCATCGCTCCGATTACGCTCATGTGGAACGTCGAAAAGCGCTAGCATTTCCTGAAACGCCTTCTGTCCGCTATGGGCGGTGACGGCGGATGATCACGTACATCATCCGCCGCCTGTTCTCGACCATCGTCGTCATGGCCGTGGTGGCGTTCACCGTTTTCTCGCTGCTGTATCTGACGCCCGGCGATCCGGCCGCGGTCATCGCCGGTGACATCGCGACCAGCGAGGACATCCAACGCATCCACGAGCGGCTCGGTCTCGATGATCCGTTCCTCGTGCAGTTCGGGCGCTGGGTGCGCGCACTTGCGCACGGCGACCTCGGCACGTCGATCTTCACCAACCTCCCGGTCACGCAACTGATTGGCCAGCGTGTCGAGCCCACGGTCTCGCTTACGCTTTGTACGCTCGTCGTTGCGATTGCCGTGGCGGTGCCGCTCGGCGTGGTCGCCGCGGCCAAGGCCGGCACCTGGCTCGATCGCGTGGTGATGGCGTTCTCCGTCCTCGGCTTCTCGGTGCCGGTCTTCGTGCTGGCCTATATCCTGATCCTGACGTTCTCCGTCGAACTCGACTGGCTGCCGGTACAAGGCTATCGCAGCTTTCACGACGGCGTGTGGGAGTGGCTGC
Source organism: Edaphobacterium sp. (SeqCode) (assembly GCA_039934835.1). Lineage (GTDB taxonomy): Bacteria > Pseudomonadota > Gammaproteobacteria > Burkholderiales > Casimicrobiaceae > PALSA-1003. Next base: position 5,386 of record JBDTLK010000176.1, read on the forward strand.
GCCACCTGATCCTTCCGAGCATTGCGCTTGGCACCGTCTACGTCGCGCTCATCACGCGCATGACGCGCGCGAGCATGCTCGACGTGCTCGCGCAGGACTACGTGCGCACGGCACAGGCGAAGGGGCTGGCGCCCGACCAGGTGCTGCTCGGCCATGCGTTGAAGAACGCGGCGATTCCGATCATGACGATCATCGGCATCGGCGTAGCGCTGCTGATCAGCGGCGCCATCGTCACCGAAACGGTGTTTGCGCTGCCCGGCATAGGTCGCCTCACCGTCGATGCGATCCTTCGTCGCGATTACCCGATCATCCAGGGCGTGACGCTGCTCTTTTCCGCGGTTTACGTGCTGGTGAATCTCGCCGTCGATTTGTCATACGCGTTGTTCGATCCGCGCATACGGTACTGACGTGGCCACTGCGCTCCCCGCACCCGCAATCACTCGATCGAAGTCGGTGTCGCCGACGTGGCGGCGCTTTCGGGACGCGTTTCGCCGTCACCCGATGGCGATCGTGGGCGGAGTCATCCTGGCCCTGATGGTCGTCGTTGCCGTATTCGCGCCGTGGCTCGGGACGATCGACCCGGAGGCTGTCTCGCCCGTGAAGCGTTTGAAGCAACCGTCATCGGCCTATTGGTTCGGCACCGACATGCTCGGCCGCGACGTCTACAGCCGCGTCGTGTATGGCGCGCGCATCTCGCTGCTCGTCGGCCTCGCGGTTGCCGCGCTGTCCACGCTGCTCGGCGTGGCCATCGGCCTGGTGACCGGCTACATCCGGTGGCTCGACGCAATCGTGATGCGCGTCATGGACGGCCTGATGTCGATTCCGTCGGTGCTGCTTGCCATCGCGTTGATGGCACTCACCAAGGCGAGCGTGGGAAACGTCATCGTCGCGATCACGCTCGCGGAAGTCCCGCGCGTCGTGCGCCTCGTGCGCAGCCTCGTCCTGACACTGCGCGAGCAAACGTATGTCGAGGCCGCGATCGCGGCCGGTACGACGTTGCCGCGAATCCTGACGCGCCATATCCTGCCGAACATCGTCGCGCCGCTGCTCGTCCAGGGAACGTATGTTTGTGGCTCCGCGATGATCACCGAGGCGATCCTGTCGTTCATCGGTGCCGGCACGCCGCCGAACAT
>JBDTLK010000177.1:0-6487 GCA_039934835.1 Edaphobacterium sp. (SeqCode)
TCAAGGGATTTCGGCGCATCTTCTCGCGATTCGAAAAGCTCGATGTCATGTTCGTCGCGTTCATCAACTTCGCACTCATCGCCGATGGCCTACGGTTAGTGTGAACAGGCCCTAGTCGAGGCGGGTCCGCAGCGACGCAATGGCGTTAACCGTCTGCTTCCGAGAAACCTGAGGTTTGGGTTGGCCCGCCGTCAAGGCATCGAGACATGGGCACGGCCAAAGCGGTGACTGGTACGCGCGAGAGTAACCCAGGGCGCGAACACTCCGAAGCAACGACGGCCGCCCGTCCACGATGGAGAACGCGAATATTACGCAATCCTGCGACGGCTTCTTCGCTTAACTTCCCGGCCTCGACCACGGTACGCTCTTTTATCGGCACCCCGGTTTTCTCACAAGCGGAGTCACCATGAAAGATCTGAACGTTCTTGTGGGTGTGTTAGTGCGAGAAGCGGCTGTACGGTCAGTTTGTTGCAAGCGGTCGTTCAATGGTGCTCTCGGCCAATGCCGGTCTTGGCAGTTCTTGCGAACTTAAGGCGGAGCGCCGATCAGGCCGACTGCGCGAGGTCGTTTGACACCGAGCCTGCCGCTGCAATAATCGTGGCCAACCGTCGATCTCCCGTTCGCTCAATGGTTGAAGGTGGATCGATCAGGAGGATACACATGCGATTTTCGACTGGTGGAGTCAGGGACTACATACCGAACGGCTGCGGGGGACCGGACCTGCCTGCGACGATCGACGAAGTGCGCGCTTTCCAGACGTGGTACACGCTGGGGGGACATACGGCCGTTACGACGTGGGAAAACGGCGACGTGTGGGGCTCGGATTTCCGTGACGACGGAGGCGACCTCGACCCATCCGGCGGAAGCGAATTGCCTGAAATCTACCTGTTCGCTGGCCACGGCAGATGCCAGAATCCTCCTCAGGCGACGAGCCCCGACTTCATCATCGTGTGCGGTAACTTCGGTACGCCGAACACTGTGAACGTCGGTACCTCGTCGCGATGGGGCAACGGAAGGGGCAACCTGCAGTTTATGTTTGTGGACGCCTCGTGCCCGATGGACTTGGTGTCGCTCGCGAACAACTGGTTCCCGGTGTTCGCGGGCCTGCACATGGCGACCGGCCACTCGGGCTCCTCGACCGCCGACGCCCTCGACAGTTCCACTCGCGGGTCGCAGTTAGGCGCACGAACGGCGGGATTGCCGTTCCCGTTCTCGTGGCTCTTTCCCAATCAGAGCGTGGGCGATGCGTGGATGGATGTCGGCACGATCGACGTCCAGTCTGGTTGCTCGGCGGTGGCTCTGGCAGTAGGCGCGACCGAAGCCGAGGCGATCGACCGCCGCGAGAACGAGCGCGTGACCGACAACCGCGCGGACCCGGTCGTAAACTGGGCGGCGTGGAAATGGCGCACGGCCTAAATCCCAGGAGGTGACATGCCCGCCACAACACCGCAGTCTTCGCTTTCCCGCGTCGTCGCAGGCGAGGTCGCACGCGTCGCGTTGGCAATCGCCGGATTCAAGATTCCCACCCGAGAGTTTGCGTCTGGGGGCAACGTCTCCGGCGTTCGGAGCAAGACGCAGACATTCAGTTCCCGCCACGACAGCCGCACGCTGTATGCAAGGGACAGCCGATACGGATACGGCGTCAAAGCAGGCACGTGGGTGGGGGACGACAAGACCGTCATCGCGGCGTGCCGACGAGTGCTTCGAGCCGCAAAGGTGCCGTCGAGGGAGGTCGCCACGGTCGAAGTCGTTGTCGAAATGGGACAGGTGGCGGAGCGGTTGTCGGAAGAGCAGTTCCGTATCCACGATGCCGAAACACTTCAAAAGCTCGGGCGTGCGCGACGCGCCGTCGACGAGATTCCTGTATGGTCGTCCTACTTGATGGTTGGACTGACGCGCGCAGGCGCTTTCGGATCGCTCGAGCTGCATTGGCCGGAGCTGCCTGCCGTTGCTGTGAGAGAGGCGACGGTGCTCGCGATGCTCGTGGAACGGCGCATCTTCCAGCCGCCAGAGCTCCCGGACGCGCGGCCCGAGACAGTCGAGGCGGGCATCATCCATTCTCCCGCGATAGGATTCTTCATGGATGTTGTTCCCGTGATACGAGTGATCTATAGAAACGCAAATCCTGAATTGCGACGCAAGCCCACGCTCTACCTCGACCGCCATGGCCAGGCTGTTTCGATGCCACGCAACATCGAGCACAACCGACGCGAGGCAACCGTGACGCGGCAGAAGCCGGACGAGCGACAGACGACTTCGGTTTAAGCAAGAAAGCCCGCTTACAAGTCGCTCGAGTCGAAAGACCTTCGCCTGCAGCTCCGGGAGGGGTCGCACTTGCTGCTCGGACGCCTCCTCGATGGTCAAATCGGTGCCCGCGACAACTGACGCCGAACGATTGCTAACGAAAGCCGACTGTGAGACCGGCGCGCAACTGTGCTCGCATAGCTATCGAGGATCGCGAGCAGGCGCAGCTTTCCGAAGTGATGCCCCGACGTGATCGAAGGCGCTGTCCTCGAGCGCCTGTTTCGCTGCCGAGCCGCTTCTCGTCTGCTAATGATTGCCTCACTAACGATTAAATCAAAGGCCAACAACAGGGATTTTCTGTAGAGGCCTGGTCACCATTGCCGGTCACGCTAGCTTTTCACGCACCTTTTCAATTTCGCGTCCCAGTTCGGACTCAGGACCCGCACCGATGGTTGAGGCGATTTGCTCGGCTTCGACGAGTGCCGCGTGGGCAGCGCCGCGATCACCACCGGCCCCTTCAACTCGTCCCCGAGCGCAGAGGAGCCGGGCGAGGTCGAATCGCTCGCCGACCCCTCGCAGCAGCGCCTCGCCCTCTCGCAACGCTTCGCGCGCTTCGCCAAGTCGTCCTTGGCGGGCCAAAACGTCGCCCAAATTTCCGAGGACGGATCCTTTGAGACGGGGGTTGCCTACGTCGCAAGCAATGGCAAGAGCGGCCTCATAGTTCGCCCGCGCTTCTCCCAGACGACCTTGTCTTAGGTGGAGCTCGCCCCAGTCGCCGATTACGTAGCTCTCGACGCTTCGGTTGCCCACTTCGCGGTGGATCGCCAGGGCATCGCGATAGTGCGCTTCTGCCTCATCGATCCGCCCGTGATCACGGTAGAGATTGGCAAGATTGCCAAGGACGACACCTTCGGACCGACGGTTGCCCACCTCGCGATGAATCGCGAGCGCATTGTTATAGTGCGCCTGTCCCTCATCGACTCGCCCCTGCGTAAGGTGGATGTGACCAAGATTGCCAAGGACGATGCCTTCGGACCGACGGTTGCCCACCTCGCGGTGGATGGCTATAGCGGCCTCGAAGTGCTCCCGCGCCTCCTCCATCCGGCCCTGCTCACGGTGCAGAGTACTGAGATTGCCGAGGACAATTCCCTCGGAGCGTCGGTTGCCGACCTCACGATGGATTACGATGGCGGCCTCGAAGTGCGCCCGCGCCTCATCCATGCGGCCCTGCTCGAGGTGGAGCATGCCAAGGTTGTCAAGGACGATACCCTCGGAGCGACGGTTGCCGACCTCGCGATGGATCGCGAGGGCGGCCTGGTAGCGTGCCTGCGCCTCATCCATCCTGCCCTGGTCACGGTGGAGCGTTCCAAGGTGACCGAGAACGGTGCCTTCGGACCGGCGATCGCCCGTGTCGCGGCGAATCGCGAGCGCCGCCTCCAGGAGTGCGTGCGCTTCGTCCATCTGCCCGCGCTCGCGCTGCACGTACCCCAGGTTTAGGAGGATGCTCCCTTCCTGATTCCTGTCGCCAAGCTCGCGCGCGAGAGCAAGTGCCTGCTGATATCCCGTCGCAGCGTCTTCCGTGCGTCCCGAGCGATGCAAGGCCAGCGCCCGAGTGGCGAGTGCCGCTGCACGCGATGAATCAGTCATACCGTTGAGGCTGAGCACTTGCCCACCCAGAACCATGCCCAGTGCAAGTGGCCCCTGCAACTCCAGCGCTTCCCAGGCCGCACGATAGGTGGCCACGGCAGTGTCTTCATCGCCGCGGGTAACCGCGCGCCGGCACGCGGCAACCAGGTTGTCGACCGCGAATGCGAGGGCGTGGCGCCGTTGGACGCTGCCTTTTCCATGCAGCGCCGCGAGCGCTTCTTCCATGCCAAAGCGCGCGAAGTACCGCCCGTGGCGCACCTCTGCTGCTCGTCTGGCATCGCCCGAGCTTGCGTCCAGCTTCTCCTCGGCATACTCGTGGATGCTGACGTACATCCCGAAGTACGGCTCGTCGATAGAGTAACGGTCTTGCGCAGCGGGTATCCAAGTGCGCAGCAGGCTCTTGTCCACCAGCGCCTGCACCGCATCCAGTGTTGGGGGAGCCTCAGGCCATTGAGTCAGGTCGAGCGTTACCTCGGCCGCAGCAAGGGCGAAGCCGCCCTCGAATACAGAACACTGGGCCAAGGCGTCCTGCTCCCACGGACTTAGCAAGTGCCACGACCAGTCGATCGTGGCGCGAAGGGTAGCTTGCCGGGTCACTGTGCCTCCCGCACCGGCAAGCAGGTGGAAGCGGTCTGCTAGACGCTCTAACAGTTGCGAAGGAGACAGTACCCGTATCCTTGCCGCAGCGAGCTCGATCGCCAGGGGCAACCCGTCGAGCAGGCGTACCACTTCGGCCACGGACGCACGATTGGCGGCATTGAGGACGAGGTCGGACCGCTGCGCGTGGGCGCGGGTAACGAAGAGATCGATTGCGTCCGTCTTCAGGGGCAGCGGCTCCAGCGGAAAAATCTGCTCGCCGGGAAGCTGCAATCGCTCGCGGCTAGTGACCAAAAAGGCGGCGTCTACAGCGCGGTCCAGCCAACGGCCAAGCGTTGCTGCGGCGTGCGAAACGATTTGCTCGAAGTTGTCGAGGACGACCAGGCAGCGCCCCCGTCCAGCAATGGCATGCCCAAGTTGGACCGGCGGGTCATCCTTTCCCAAAGCTACGTCGAGCGCCGAGGCGACGGCGAATAATATGCCGTCGAGACTCTTGGCCTCGGAAAGGTCGCAGAAGTAGATGCCCCCTGGCCAATCGCCAAGCCAAGTCCATCCGTAGCGGCAGACACAGCGCGTTTTGCCGGTGCCACCCGGGCCGAGGACGGTGAGCAGACGTGTTCCGGCGGCGAGCCGGGAGGCGAGCGCGCGCAACTCCTCGGTGCGGCCGATGAAGGCGTCGCGCTCGGCCGGCAAATTGTGGCGCACCTCGCGCACCGGGCGCCAAAGGTCGCCCGCGCGGACCACCCGGTAGGCCTTGTCGGCGTCGGGCGGCGGCGCGAACGGCGCAACGCCACGAACTCCCAGTTCGAATATTTCAACGGGATACTCAAAGCCTTTGAGCCGGTAGAAGCCGTGACTCTCGAACGCCGTGCCTTCGGGTGGCGTATCCCCGAGTGCGGCGCGTGCCGCCGTGCTGACCAACGTCTGGCCACCGCGAGCGAGCGACATGACTCGCGCCGCGAACGCCACTGTCAGGCCCACGATCTCGATCGGCTTGGCGCCCAGGCCGATGTCTGCACGCGCGTTCTCGCGCAAAGTGACGTCACCGACATGCATGCCGACGCGAGCAATGAATCCTGCCTCCGCCAGTGCTTGGTGATACGCCACTGCGTATCGGCCGGCGTTGTGCGCGTCATCGAACATCAGCAAGAAGCCGTCGGTGCGACCAATCTCGCGGCCGTGGTAGCGGGCGAGGAGGTCTCTGGCGCGGCGATCATGCGCGTCCCACAATTGCGCGATCAGTATGTCGCCTAGCCGCTCCGCCAGCATCGTGCTGTCCACGATGTCGGTGAAGAGCAGGGAACGGCTGGTCATGAAGCGGGCTCGAACTCGTAGCTGGCGTTAGTCAAAAATCTAAGGGAGTGCAACGCAGCCAGCGTCGCTGCAGATCCTCGTCAATAGAGATAGGGAACGCTGGGCATGGTCGCACAGCGCGCTGTCTTGTAGCAGCGGAAATCGGTATAAGGATTGCCATGGCCGTTTGACGTGAGCGTCAACGCAATCAGCCGCCCCGATTCTGGGTCGAAAAAGGCTAGGACGCGCCTTTCTTCCCCGCGCCCGCAATGCTCTTCTTCGCGTCTTGCCTGCCAAGCTCCTCTTTGGTCAGCTTGACCTTTTTCACTTTTTCCGTCAGGACCTTTTCTTTCTTTACTTTTTCCTTCTTCACCTTTTCCTTTTTCACGGCCGGCCCCGCCAATGCCTGCTTCGCCAGCCGTTTGGCCTGCTTCGCTGCGCCATCGAGAAGTTTTCTGGTTTTTTGGTGCTGCCGTCTGGCTTTCAGCATTGACGCGTGACTCATTTTGACCCCCGAGTGGACGAAAAATTGAATTCGACTTTAGTTTGATCCGCTTTTGCGTTCTTGGCTAACCGTACGCTCCAAGCCCCGGATATGGCCCATGAGCTTTCTGATCGTCACGACGTACTCAGCGAGCGGCCGCTAACAAGTGCGGATTCAACCGATCGATGCAACAGCTAGGTTAAATCGTTCCGCTGGTGTTTG
>JBDTLK010000178.1:0-6368 GCA_039934835.1 Edaphobacterium sp. (SeqCode)
CGACCAATAACATCGCCGTCATCAAGCAACTCGAACAAATCAAGGTGCCGGCGGCGGACCGGATGCAGCACTATGGCGCCTATATGAATCCCGCCACGCACCACCTGCAGCAGACGATCTACATGGCCCGCCGCAACGACAAGCCGGTCGACAAGACCGACCTGTTCGAAATCATGAGCTGGACCAAGCCCGAAGATGCGCTCGATTCGCGTGAGGACGACCTGGCCTGCAAACTCGAGAGCTACGATTCGACGCCGACTTACGAACTGTGATTGCCGCTCGATCCGCGGCTGACCCGGCCAAGTCGTTCCCGGCCGGGTTTTTATTGCCGGGCGCCGCACGACCTGCGGGTGCGCGGACGTGAGCTTCATCGCGCAACTGTTGCCGCACCTGGTGAACGGCATCACCCTGGGCTTGCTCTTCGCGCTGATCGCGCTCGGCTTCATGCTGATACTCGGCGTGATGGAAGTCATCAATCTCGCGCACGGATCGCTGTTTGCGCTGGGCGCGTATTTCGCGCTGGTTCTGCTTGCACCCAAGCTGGGCATCTCCAGCCAGACCTTCGCCTGGTACGCGGCCTTGCCTTTGTCAGCGCGCTACGCGCTGGCGATGGTGATCGCCCCGCTTCTCGTCGGGATCGTCGGGATGGCCGTCGAATTCGGCCTGCGCCGCACCTACGGCAAGGATCCGCTGTTCGGACTGCTTTTCACTTTCGGCGCCGCGCTGGTCATCGAGGAATCGATCCGCGTCATCTGGGGCACGCGCGACTACGTGCTGCCGTTGCCGGATGCGATCTCGGGCGCGACGCTGCTGGGCGGCATGATCTACGCCAAGTATCGCTTCTTCGCCGGCGCCTTCGCCATCGGCATGATCGGCCTGCTGTGGATTTTCATCGAACGCACGCCCTACGGCGCCATCATCAAGGCCGGCGCGCACGACAGCGAGATCGTGCGCGCGATGGGCATCAACCTGTCGCGCTTGCGGCTGTTTGTCTTTGCACTGGGGGCGGCGCTGGCGGGAATCGCCGGCGTGGTCATGGCGCCCTTTTGGGGCATCAGGCCGCACGTCGGCGTCGATGCGGTGGTGCCGGCTTTCCTGATCATCGTCCTCGGCGGTGTCGGCAGCTTCTGGGGCGCGGTGCTGGCGAGCCTCCTGGTTGGCATCACGGTCGGGCTCACCGGCGCGTACGCGTCGGAGTGGTCGCTGCTGTCGATGTACCTGTTGCTGGTCGCCGTCGTCACCTTCCGCGCGCGCGGCCTGTTCGGCAAGAAAAGCGTGCTGGAGGCATGATGGGCGCTGCGCAGCGATTCTCGCTCGGTCTGTTGCTGGTGGCGCTGGCGACGCTGCCGCTCTGGATCGCGCGCGTCGGCCTCTATCAGTACCTGGGCATCGAAATCCTGGTGTGGGGCCTGTATGCGTTGTCCTACAATCTCCTCCTCGGCTACACGGGGCTGCCCTCGTTCGGGCACGGGGCCTATTTCGGCGTCGGCGCGTACGCGTTCGGCCTGATGCAGAAGTACGTCGGAACGAATCTGTGGCTCGATCTTGCTGGCGCGATCCTCGCTGCGGCGCTGAGCGGCGCGCTCGTGGCCACTTTCATTTCGCATCGGCGCGGGATCTACTACGCGCTGATGACCATCGCCTTTTGTCAGATCTTCTGGTTCGTCGCGATCAAGTGGTACAGCGTAACCGGCGGCGAAGACGGTCTGCTCGGGTTGAAGCGTATGCCCGCGGAGCTGGGCTTCGCCTCCATCTCGCTGGCCGACAACGTCGCGCTCTACTATTTCGTGTTGGTCGTCTGCGTGGTCGTCACGGCTCTCCTCTGGCGTATCGTGCATTCGCCGTTCGGGCGGGTCATCCAGGCGATCCGACAGAACGAAACGCGGGTCGCCTTCGTCGGCTACCACGTATGGCTCTACAAATGGCTGGTGTTCGTGCTATCCGCGGGATTGTCGGGACTCGCTGGCGCGTTGTTCGCGCTCGCGCAGCTGGGCGCGTTTCCCGATGTCATGAGCCTGCACTCGTCAGGCTTCGTGGTGATGATGACGCTCATCGGTGGCGGACTGGTCAGTTTCTGGGGCCCGCTGATCGGCGCCGCGATTTTCTTCATCGCCCGCGACGCGCTCGGCGCGCTCACCTCGACCTGGTCTCTCTGGTACGGCCTGATGTTCATGGCCATCGTCGTACTCAAACCCGAGGGCATCGCCGGCGTGTGGCAATCCTGGCGCTCGCGGCGCAACGCGCGCTCGGGGACGCCGGCGCCGGTCAAGGCGGGGGCCTGACGCCGTGGCTACGCTGGAGGCACGCGGCCTGCACTTGCGCTTTGGCGATCGCGTGGTGCTCGAGGACATTTCGCTGGTCTTTCCCGATCGCCAGTTCACCGGGATCATGGGACCCAATGGGGCAGGCAAGACGACCAGCTTCAACGTCCTGACCGGCCGCTACCGGCCGCATCGCGGCAAGGTGCTGCTCGACGGAGCAGACATCACCGGGCTGCCGCCGCGCGCGATCGCACGCAGGGGCGTGTCGCGCTCGTTCCAGATCATGAACCTGTTCAACGATTTCAGCGCACTGGACAACGTCGCGGTCGCGGTGCCGGAAACACGCGCGCGCGGCTTCGCGCTGCTCGGCAGCGCGCGCAAGGACTCCGCCGGGATCGTGAAGGCCGAACAGGCGCTCGCGCGCGTCGGCCTGCGCGGCAAGGAGCAGGTAGCTGCGAAGAATCTATCTTACGGCGACCGCCGCGCACTCGAGATCGGTGTCGCGCTCGCCGCCGAACCCGGCGTATTGTGTCTCGACGAGCCGACATCCGGGCTCGGCCGAGAGGCTACCGCGCGGCTCGCCGATCTGGTCCGGAGCCTGCGTGGGTCGCTGACCATCGTCGCGATCGAGCACGACATGGAATTCCTGTTCGGCCTCGCCGACAGCATCGCCGTCATTCACTGGGGGCAGGTCATTGCGCGTGGCACGCCAGCGCAACTGCGCGAGAATCCGTGGGTCAGGAATTCCAACCTCGGTAAACTGGCTGCAGCGTGATGCTCGAGCTCGCGCACATCGACACCCACTATGGCGAAACGCAAGTGCTGTTCGACGTTTCGCTCACGGTCGAGCGTGGCGAGGCGGTGGCACTGCTCGGCCCAAATGGCGCGGGGAAGACCACGACGCTGCGCAGCGTGCTCGGCCTCAACCGTCCACGCAGTGGAGAGATCCACTTCGACGGCGCGCGCATCAGCGATCGCCCAACCCACGAAATCGCCCGCGCGGGCATCGGCTGGGTGCCCGACGATCGCCGCCTGTGCCCGACGCTCACGGTGGCGCGAAATCTAGCGATCGCGCGCAAGCCGAGTCGCTTCCGGGTGTGGTCGCTCAAGGAAGTCTTCGAGATCTTCTCGGCGCTGGAATACCTGATGGATCGTGAAGCCGAGAACCTGTCCGGCGGCGAAATGCAGATGGTCGCGATCGCACGGGCGTTGCTCGGCGGGCCGGGCCTGGTGCTTTTCGACGAACCGAGCCAGGGACTGGCCCCGAAGATCGTAGGCGACGTTCTGGCGACGATCGAGCGGCTGAAGCGCGAAGGTATCTCGGTACTGATCGTCGAACAGAATGTCGAGCTTGCGCTCGCCGTCGCCGATCGAGTTTACGTGCTCGATCTCGGTCGTGTCGTCCACGAGGGGCCTGCGGCCGAGCTGCGTGACGACCCGGGGCGGCGTGCGCAGCTGCTGGGGACCTGAGGCGATCACCGATATGTCTGCCAATCCGCCGCTGCTCTTGCTCGACAGGCTGCACAAACGCTACCAGCGCGGCTTGTTCGCACGGCGCACGACGTTCACGCTCGATGCCGACCTCGAGTTTGGCGAACCGGCGATCATCGGCGTTCTCGGCCCCAACGGCGCGGGCAAATCCACGCTGTTCGAAATGATCGCGGGCAGCAGCGCGCCCAGTAGCGGGCGCGTGCTCTGCGCCGGGCAGGACATCCACCGCGTCAAACCCGATCAGCGCGATCGGCTGGCGATCCACTATCACCAGTCGTACCAGGTGCGCAAGCGCCGCCTTGGCACACCGTCGGTCCTGCTCGAGAAGGCCAGCAGCAGCTATCCGCAGGTCCATTTGTTCGACGAGCCACAATTCAACACCCAGGATGGCTACATCGGGTTCATGCTGGACTTCTTCCGCAAGCTGCGCGGCGAAGGGCGTCTGGTGTTCATCTGCCTGCATCCTACGGCGCAGTTCCAGCTTTCGATCCTCGAGGAGATCTGCGAGCGCTTCCTGTTTGTCGCCGATGGCCGCGTGAGCACGGCGGCTGACCTGCCCGCGCTGTGCGCCGACTCGCGCGTCGCACGCTATCTTGGGAAATTGAGTCCCGTGCAATGAGCCCGGTGGCCGAAAAAAAGAAAACGGCAGTCAAGGCCAGCGGTGCCCGCAAGCCTATCTCGACCAGCGGCATCACGCCCTCGATCGACTTCGATCACGAGCTCGCCGGATTGTTTGACCTGTCAGGCAAAGTGGCATTCCTGCCGGGGGGCTACGGCGGCATCGGCGAAGCCATCGCGTGGGGACTCGCGCAGCGCGGAGCGACAATCGTGGTCGCCGGCCGCAGCAGGGCCAAGGCGGACGGCCTGGCGCGGCGGCTACGCGAGGCGGGTTACTCCGCCCAGGGCATCGCGTTCGATGCGACGCGTGTCGTCGCGATCGAAAACGTGGTCACCGCAGTGGCCAAGCGTTTCGCCGCGATCGACATCCTTGTCAACTGCATCGGTATGCAGATCGAAGAGCCCATCGGCAAGGTCACCGAGAAGGCGTTCGATCAGGTGTACGCGGTTAACCTGAAGGCGGCGATGTTCGTCGCGCAAGCCGTCGCGCGGGTGCAGATCGCGACCGAGCGCGGCGGCAAGCAGATGCACCTTTTGTCGGTGCGTGCCCAGCTCGGCTTGCGTGACCGCGGTTATTCGGCGTATTGCAGTACCAAGGGCGCACTGGTGATGCTGATCCGGCAGCATGCGATGGAACTGGCGCGGCATCGCATCAACGTCAACGGGATCGCGCCCACTTTTGTCTACACGGAGATGATCCGGCACGTGATGGACAGTCCCAAGTTCAAGCGACAGCTGCTCGCACGCATTCCGCTGGGGCGCATCGCCGATCCGAAAGACGTCGTGGGCGCGGCGTTATTTTTTGCGGCGCCAGCGTCGGATTTTGTGACGGGGCAGATCCTGTACGTGGACGGCGGAATCACCGCTAGCCAGTAACGGTATCCGGCGCCGGCGAAGCGGCGCGAGTGTGAGGCAGGATTGTCGCGACGGAAGGTCCGTCAGCCGTGCGCCGCGTAGAGCAGCTTCGGCAACCACAGGATGATGCCCGGGAACATGATGCACAGCGCGAGGCCGAGCGCCTGCAGACTCAGAAACGGTATTGCAGACTTGAAGATCATCGCCATCGAGATCTGCGGTGGAGCGACGCTTTTGAGATAAAACAGCGAATAGCCGAACGGCGGACTGAGAAACGCCATCTGCATGTTCACCATGAAAATAATCCCGTACCAGAGGCCTATATCCTCGGGCGCCACGCCGGGCAGGCCGAACGCCCCGTCGAAGGTCAGACTCTTCATGATCGGGAGGAATATCGGCACTGTAAGCAGCAGGATGCCAACCCAATCCAGGAACATGCCCAACAGGAACAACACGCCCATCATCAGGAACAGGATGCCGTAGGGTGCCAGCCCGGTGCCAAGGATCAGGTCGGAAACGAAAGTCTGGCCACCTTTAACGATGAAGAAGCCTACGAACATCGTCGCGCCGAAAAAAATCCACATGACCATCGCGGTTGCCTTCAGCGTCGCCAGCGACGCGTCGTAGAGAGCGACCCAGGTCAGCCGGCGGTGCAGCGCGCATACGACCAGTGCGCCAAAGGTCCCGATGCCTGCGGCCTCCACCGGTGTGGCGATGCCGAAGAAAATCACACCCAGCACCAGCAGGATCACCAGCACGGGCGTGATCGTGTTCTTGAGAAGGCGCAACTTTTCGCGGAAGTCGACCCGTTCCTCCATTGGCAGCGCGGGGCCAAGCTTGGGATTGATGTAGCAGCGCACGGTAATGTAGCCGATGTAGAGTCCTGACAGCAGCAGGCCTGGAAACACCGATCCCATCAGCAATTCGCCAAGCGACTGTTGCGCAACCACCGCGTAGACGATTGCCATGACCGAGGGCGGAATCAGGATGCCGAGCGTTCCGCCTCCGAGAAGAGCCCCGCAAGCGATCTTGGGATCGTAGCCGCGCCTGAGCATCGCCGGCAACGCGATCATGCCCATGGTGACCTCGGTGGCGCCGACCACGCCAACCATCGCAGCGAGGACTGTGCACGCTATCACCGTC
>JBDTLK010000179.1:0-6313 GCA_039934835.1 Edaphobacterium sp. (SeqCode)
TCATCCACATCGTCGATTCGATGTTCAACCAGCACGCCAAGTGGCTGAAGGTCACCGCGCAGCTGCCGTGGCGGCGCAAGATCGCGTCGCTGAACTATCTGCTCGCCTCGCATGTGTGGCGGCAGGATCACAACGGGTTCACTCACCAGGACCCCGGTTTCGTCGACCACGTCATGAACAAGAAGGCGGAGGTCGTGCGCGTCTACTTTCCGCCGGACGCCAACTGTCTCCTTTCGGTGATCGACCATTGCCTGCGCAGTCGCCACTACGTCAATGTTGTCGTCGCGGGCAAGCACCCGGCGCCGCAGTGGCTGACAATGGACGCTGCCGTCAAGCATTGCACCGAGGGCATCGGCATCTGGCAGTGGGCGAGCAACGACCAGGCCACTGCGCCCGACGTGGTGATGGCCTGCTGCGGCGACGTGCCCACGCTGGAAACGCTGGCTGCGGTCAGCATCTTGCACGAGTACCTGCCTGACCTGAAGATCCGCGTGATCAACATCGTGGACCTGATGAGGCTGCAGCCGCCAAGCGAGCACCCGCACGGCTTGAGTGATGTGGATTTTGACGACCTCTTCACCAGGGACAAGCCGGTTATCTTCGCGTATCACGCATACCCGTGGCTGATCCACCGCCTGACCTACCGCCGCACCAACCATGACAACATCCATGTCCGCGGCTACAAGGAAGAAGGCACCATCACCACGCCCTTCGACATGACGGTCATGAACGACCTGGACCGTTTCCACCTGGTGATGGACACCATCGACCGCCTGCCGCAGACCGGCGCCAAGGGCGTCTACCTGAAGCAGCAACTCAAGGACAAGCTGATCGAGCACAAGCAATACATTGCCAGGCACGGCCAGGACATGCCAGAAATTCGAAACTGGAAATGGAGTACGCTCAAGTACCCAACGTCATGATTGCGGGAAGCGGTGGCGTCGCGATGCCCCTCCGACGTGGAGAGCGGATCCCCACAGTTGTCCCGAGGTGAGCATGAAAACGGAAAAAGCCAAGATGCTGGCGGGTGAACTGTACTTGCCTGGCGACGCAGAAATCCAGGCGGACCAGGCCGCAACGAAGCGATGGCTCGTGCGCTTCAACGCCTCCCTGGCGCAGTCGCCGGCCGAACGCCGCGAGCTCCTGCTCGAACGGCTCGGCGCGGTCGGGAACGGCACAGTCATACGTCCTCCGTTCTTTTGCGACTTCGGCTACAACATCCGTCTCGGGGAGGGCGTGTTCCTCAACTACAATTGCGTATTCCTTGACGTCGTCGTGATCGTGATCGGCGATCGCACGCAAATTGGACCGGCTGTGCAGATCTATTCGGCGGACCATCCGCGGGATCCGGAGCTGCGACGCGAGGGCCTCGAATTGGGCCGGCCCGTGACGATCGGTTGCGACGTGTGGATCGGAGGCGGTGCCATCATCCTGCCCGGCGTTTCGGTGGGCGATCGCGCTCTGATCGGAGCGGGGAGTGTAGTGACCCGAGATGTCGCCGCGGGCGCAACGGTCGTAGGGAATCCGGCTCGACCGGTACCATTAAGACATGAGGAGTACGCGCGCCCGGTCGACGGCTAGTCCTTGCGGTACGCCCGATGGTGGGCGATTGAGCTGTACTTGTGGGGTGTTTGCGGCTGATCGACGGATCACGCCGACAAGGCATCTGCGTCCCTAGCAGGACGGGTCGCCGGAAGCGCTCTCGAGCGCCCGCTTGGGCCGGCCGAAAACCTCCAAAGCCGCATCGAAACGCACGCGAAGCCTCTCGCGATCGTGTTCGATGTTCACCGTCTTGGCGGCCAGGTCCGCAACCAGCCGAAGATGAAGCTCAAGCGTGTCCCGGCGGTGGCCGTTGTCGGTGCACTCCGCCGCACCGGCGATCGCGGTCAGAAGGTGCGCAATGACGGCAACGTTACCCGACGCATTGTTCCTGATCTGGTCAAAGGCAGTTTCAATCGCGTCAGCGAACGACCAGCCCAACAGTACCAGTCTGACCGTACCGTCCTTCGAGCAGTGGTTTACCGGCATGGGCCGCGCAGCCAGCAGCGCGACAATCGCCCCGAGGTGATCGATGCACATGACCGCGGTCGTCGTGTCGTTGACGCCCGGCGACAGCGCCTTGAGCGCGATATCGACGAGCTGCCGGATACCGAATCCGAACTCCTCATCGATGGTGCGAAACGCGCGGATCGAGATCCTGTTGCGCAAAAAAGCCAATCCCTCGTCGTCGAGAGCGTTCCCGGCCACAACCGTCAAAACGCGCGCGTGGTCTGCCACGAATTCGCCCGGCGCGACGTCTACCCGGAACGTCGCGGAATGCTTGGCGGCGAACTCGACGATACCGGGCACTTCGATGCCCTGCACGTATCCCCGCGAATCGGAGCGCACAACCTGCCGACTCTGAACCGCGGCGCGGGTATCGACAGTGTCGTCGTCGTTGCTGATCTCGTCAGCGTTGGCGTCCTTGGGAAACCGGTCGTTGATCGCCGCCAGCGTTTCGCTTGTGATCGCGGCGATGATCGTCGATGCCTGAATCGACGTAGCGATGTGATGGATAAAAAAGACCAGCACGCCAATGCCCAGCAACGCCAGCAGCAGTCCGACGAAGACCGCCAGCGAGGGCACGAATGCTCCGTCGTCACCCGTGCGAATGGTTCGCAGCACCACCAGGCAGTAGGTGAAGATTCCGACGAACGATCCCAGCACCACCTGATTGCGCCGGTCGCGCATGAAGTTCCGAAGGATCCGCGAGGTGTACTGCATCGACGCGGTGGCCAGTGCCGCGATGGTCAGCGAAAACGTCAAGCCGGCGATGGTGATCATCGACGAGGCGATGGTCGACAGCATCCCGCGCGAGCCTTCCGCACCGGCACCGAACAGCAGTGGGTACGGGGTGGCCCACTTGAATTGATAGTGCTTGTCGGTCTCCACCAGGGCAAAGGCGAGCACTGCCGCACCACCAACCATGACAGTGGGCACAAACCACAAGCTTGAACGAATGGCGACCAAGTACGATTTGATTTTGTCCAGCATGTCAGATCCTGCACAGTTGCGCACGTTGCGCCAGAAGTCCCGCCGCTCGTCCTCGCGATTGCCGATTCTGGGCCATCAATCGGGCGGGGTCATGGCGAATTCGTCGCAGCGTGCGGAGACTTCGCGGCGCTCTCGTGCTCGGCGTCAATCTCCGCGCCGATCAACAGCACGAGGCCCACTATGTACAGCCACAGCATGAGGATGATCACCGCGCCGATGCTCCCGTAGATCGCGCTGTAGCGGCCAAAGTGGGAAGTGTAGACCGAAAAGCCGTATGACGCGCCAATGAGCAGGAGCGTGGCCGCGATGGTTCCAGGCGAGAAGAAGTGGAAGGCATGACTGCGGTTGGGCCCCGCGTAGTAGACGGTGGAAATGGCGAGCAGCAGCGCGAGCCCGATGACCACCCAGCGGAAAAGTCTGAAGAATAGAAGAAGTAGCTCGCTGAACCCGAAATGACTGCCAAGCCAGCTTTGGATCACGCCCCCCAGCACGACGAGCGAAAACGCGGCCAGGACAAGCACGCCGAAGAGCAGCGTCAGCGCGAGCGCCATGGCGCGCGCGCGTACGAAAGGTCGCCCCTCATCCACGTCGTAGGCCATATTGAGCTGCTGCATCACCGCGTACATGCCAGTGGACGCCGACCAGAGCGCCACGATGAGACCGACCGACAGCAGGCTGCCCCTGCGCTCGCTCGTCACCTCGTGCACGACGTCGGCGAAGATCGCGGTGGCGCGGGTCGGCAGTGCCTGCGCGAGGAAATTCATTAACGCTTCGTCGACGCGAGGTATGGGAAGGTACGGCACAAGCGCCATCACGAAGATCATGGCGGGAAATATCGCGAGCGTGAAGTAAAAGCCCAGCGCGGCAGCCCCGTTGGATACCTTGTCGCGCTGCGCTCTCGCGTACACGCGCGCCAGCCATCCGATCGCCGGCCACCGGGCGATCTTCGCTCGGACACTTGGACGCCGCACTTTGTCTTCGCTCATGGGCGCTCACCCGTCCACATTCTTGCCCACCGGTTCGAGTTGCGTGCCCAACGGCGCCAGTGCAACACGATAATCGAGCCAAGGGAGACCGATCCGAGGAGCGCCCCTCACGCCGCGTCGAATTCTGGAACGGGTGCTTGACCATCCATTGCAAAGTCACGACGAGCCGTCGCTCATGCCAGAGCCGGCACAAGCGTGCCCGCATGCCGCGTCACTGCTAGAACACGAGCGTGCCGAGTAATACGCCGAAGACGAGCACGATGAGGAAGATTACCAGCGCAATGAAGAACAGAACCTTGGCGACCGTGCGTGTACCCGAGGCGACACCGGTGAAGCCCAGGAAGCCCGCGATCACCGAGATGATGAAGAAGATGATGGCCCACTTGAGCACGATGCGTCCTTTCGAAACTTGTTGTACGTCGCAGGCGTCGTCGGTCACGCGTAGACCGGCAATGTCGATGGAATCTTAGCATTCTCCGTGCCATCGCGTGGCGGACGCCGCGGTATTGGCTTACATGTATTGCTTCTAGTTGATTGCGGGTATATCGCTCGCCGCGCGCGTTGAAGTCGGATCGGAGCTGCCCGGCGCACTTGCGCGCCGCTCCCGTGGGTCGCTCCTTCCGGCGAGCAGCGCACCGCCCTCGTTCTCCCAGCGCTCAACGGAGCGCCGATATTGTCTCGTCGCTCGGTTGTCGAATCGACGCTGACCGTCCAGGAGGCGGGCGGAGATGTAACGCGCCAGTCGCCAACTTGCGGCGGCCATACACCCATAGAAAATCACCTTCAGCGCTTTATTCATGAAGGTACGTTTCCAAGTGGCCGAACTCCTGGCTCAAATGAAGCGCATTCGCGCATCGAAAGCGATCAATGCAAATGCGTGACTGTTCCGCGAAGCAGACGAATGAGCGGCGCTGGATAGACAGCGAAGCATAGCAGCAACAACGTCAGCGCCGCCAGCGTCAAACATTCTCCAGCAGCAGAGACAGATACGGGTACCGGGACGCAGCCGGCGGCCGGAGTGGCAAATCATCTTACATTGCGGCGTCATGTCCCATCACCCCATTGGCGGTGGAAAAGTGTTGCGAAAGCCATCACTCTGTTAGTGCCAGACTCCATGTAAAGTTCGGTATGCCGTCACATTGCGCCGGCCGCTCGCGGGAATCCCGCGCCGTCGCCGCGATCATCGTTGCGTTCGCTGCGAGTCGCCCGCTTGTTGCCGGGGCGCAGGAGTTGGGGAAATTCGTTGCCCACGCCGCTCAGTCTCGGTGGTCGTTCGAGCCATGGGAACTCGTGTGCCTGGGATTGAGCGCGGGCCTTTATACGTTCGGTTTGGCACGTCTGTGGACGCGGGTCGGGCGCGGACGTGGCGTCTCAGTCGCGGAGGTTAGCGCATTCGTCGCCGGCTGGCTTGCCATTGTCGCGGCGCTCCTGAGCCCGCTCGACGCGATGGGCCAGGCGCTTTTTTGCGTCCACATGGTGGAGCACGAGTTGCTCATGATCGTTGCGGCACCGTTACTGGTGCTCGGGCGTCCGCTCGCGGTCTGGGCGTGGGCCCTTCCGGCCGGTTGGCGCGGCCCGATCGGGGCTTTCTTTCATCGACCCGGTTGGCGGGTTCCGTGGCTCCTTTTGACTGGGCCATTCTGGGCCTGGGTTCTGCACGCACTTGCGCTGTGGCTCTGGCATATCCCGGCGCTGTTCGAGGCGGCTCTGGACAATGATGCGGTACATGCGTTGCAGCA
The DNA here is from genome assembly GCA_039934835.1 of Edaphobacterium sp. (SeqCode). Lineage (GTDB taxonomy): Bacteria > Pseudomonadota > Gammaproteobacteria > Burkholderiales > Casimicrobiaceae > PALSA-1003. The sequence continues at coordinate 5,759 of JBDTLK010000179.1, forward strand.
CATTTCGTTTCTCGGCACGGCCCTCATCTTCTGGTGGAGCGTGCTCGGCGGCGTGACTCGACACGACCGCGGCATTGCGTCGCTCTCCCTCTTCACGACGATGGTCCACACCGGCGCGCTTGGCGCGCTGCTGACGCTTTCCACCGTCGTTTGGTACCCGAGCTATGCGGCGAGTGCGTCGGCCTGGGGCCTCACCCCGCTCGAAGATCAGGAGCTCGGCGGCATCATCATGTGGGTGCCGGCGGGGCTCGTCTACATTATCGTCGGTATCGTGCTGGCGAGCCGCTGGCTTGCCGAGCCACGGCGCTCCGACCCTCGGCGTGCCAAGCGGGCGTGACACGTGCCGCCGCCCGCCATATGGTTGCTGGTCGCCATTCGCCTTGCTGGTGTCGAGCACTGCGCACCACCAGGCACTCCCGATCTTCTGGCGGCGGGCCGCCCGGACGGCGTCCAGCCTGACCGGGTGGAAGAGGCCTTATCGCAACGTGTAGAGATACGCGGCGATATCGCGGGCCTCGGCTTCGCTGACGCCCATGTTCGGCATCGCGTTGCCGG